>DATKEI010000403.1:0-6490 GCA_035544455.1 Binatia bacterium
GTCGGCATGAGCACGGCGCGCTCGCCGCCGTGGGCCCGTTCGATGGACGAGATGATCTCGCGGCTGATGGGCAGGTCGAGCGACGTCTTGGCCGGGTCGTATCCGTTCGCGTCGACGACGCGGACGGCGCGCCCGCGCAGCTCGTCGGGCAGGGGCGCGTCGGGCGACTCGATGACGGTGAAGCCCTGGGCGCGGATGTGGTCGAGCAGCCGCCGGTGGACCGCCTCCCAGCGCTGGTTCTTCACCATGCGGATGTCGATGGCCACGGTGGCGCGGTGGGGAATGATGGTGTTGGCCTCGGCCCCGACGAAGCCGCTGGAGAGCCCGCGGATGGTCAGGGTCGGGTGGAACATGGTGCGATCCAGGTAATCGGCAGGCAGGCGCACCCCCAGCTCCCTCTCGAGGGCGGGAAGATCCAGCGGCAGCTCCGCCATCATCTGGCGCTCGGCCGCCGTCGGGCCGACGACGTCGTCCTCAAAGCCCTCGATGAGCGGCACGCCGTCCGGGGTGGCCATGGAGGCGAGCAGGCCGTTGAGCTTCCACGCCGGGTTGGGCACGGCAAAGTTGCCGGAGTGCACGTCGCGCCGGGCCGCCTCCAACACGAGCTCGATCTTCATCACGCCGCGCGCCCCGCCGGCGATGGTGGGGCGCCCGCTGGCGTGCTTGGGGCCGTCCGTCACGATGACGAGGTCGGCGGCAAGGAGGTCGCGGTGCGCCTCGGTGAAGGGGCCGAAGAACGGGCTCCCGATCTCCTCTTCGCCGTCGAAGATGAACTTCACGTTGACCGCGGGGGCGAGCCCCACCGCGTCCATCAGCTCCAGGGCGTTCAGGTGACACCAGATCGGCCCCTTGTCGTCCGAGGCCCCGCGGGCGTGGAGCAGGAGGCCGCCGAGATCGCCGTCGGCGATGCCGGCGAGATCCACCGGGGGCGCGCCGGCCTCGGCGAGCCCGCGGCGGAAGACGGGCTCGAGCGGGTTCGGCTGCAGCCAGCCCTTCGGCGGGATGGGCTTGGTGTCGTAGTGGCAGTAGATCAGGACCGTGCGCGCGGCGCCCGGCACGCGGCGCTCGCCGAAGACGGCGGGGTTGCCGCCGGTCTCGAGGACGCGCCCCCCGAGGCCCCGGGCCCGCAGGGCGGCGGCCAGCCACTCGCCGGTCGCGCGCACCCGGTCCGGCTCCTGGCTGACGGAGTTCAAGCGGAGGAAGTCGACGAACCCCTCGACCATGGGCCGGCGGCGAGAGGCGAGCAGGCGATCGAACGCGGTCCAGTCGGTCATGGAGCGAAGATACCCCAGACCACAGCCGCGCGGTCGTCGTCGGGCTCGAGCTGGCGGCGGACGAGGAGCCGCCCTCCACGCGTGAGGGCGGTGGCGGCAACCCCCACGCGTGGCCGCCCATGCGTCACCGGCTTAGCCTCCATGGCGCAAGAGATAGTCCAGCTCGTCCTCCACGCCGAGTCGGCTGGCCCAGTCGGACAGGTAGCTCTCGTCGATGGCGCTCCGCTGGGCCGCGAGGATGCTCGTCGCGTCCTCGAAGTCACGGGGCCGCCCCACCTTCACCTTCATCAGAATCAGGTCGTCCGGCGCCACGAACGGGAGCCGGCGTCCCTCGATAGGCAGGTGCCGCCGGCGCTCGAGCGCCGCCTCGTCATGGGCATCGCGTGGCCGCATCAGGCCGATGACGGCACCGGCGCCGATCAGCCGGAGGTGGTGACCGCGCAGCAAGGGGTTCCATGCCATCCAGTCGCGATCGAGCGCGAACCCCTGGCTCCCCGCCCGCGCCGCCACGGTCTCCAACTGCTCCGCATCTCCCCGGAGCGTCACGTCGATGTCTGCCGTCGCTCGCGGCCGACCCCACATCGCCACGGCGAGGGCGCCGACGACCATGTACGCGACGCCCTCGGCGTCCAGCAGATCGGCGATGCCGAAGAGGGCCTGGCGCAGCCCGCTGGCGGGCCCGGTCTCAGCCACGGACGCGGAGGTGGGCGTCCGCGCGCTCGTACATGAGGAGCAGCTGACCGATGGAGCATCCGCGGCGCTCCGCCTGCTCCTCCAACCGCTTCAAGGCGAACGCCATCAGCTCTCCAGCGAGGTGAAACCGTTCCGTCGGCGACATCGACGCGTTCCCCATGCTCCGCTGCTCGTCCGCAACGGTCCGGAGCTTCCGGAGCCAGATCGGCGGCGTCCAGGGATCAGCCATCGCGCCCATTCTGACACACACGTCCCCCCGGGTGATGCCCGGGTCGACGCCAGCGTTGGTGCGACCGGCGGGGGCGAGCGGTTCCGGTGACACGTGCGAGAAGCCGGCGCGATCTTGACCGGCGGGGCGGAGCGCACGACAATGCCGCCACCCGGACCCCTGAATCGCACGCCACCTCCTGGAGGAGCGCCCCGATGCCCAGCCCTGCGCAGTTCGCGCCGCAGATCGAGCAGTTCATCCACGACAATCCGCAGGGCGTTCTGACCTCGTTCCGGCGGAACGGCATGCCCCAGCTGAGCATTGTCACCGTGTACCCGCGCGAGGGCGGCGTGGGGATCTCCATCACCGAGAACCGGATGAAGTTCAAGAACCTCCTCCGCGACCCCCGCTGCTCCGTGCTGATCTCGCACGTCGACTGGTGGTCGGGCTTCCTGGTCTTCGAGGGCCGGGCGGAGCTCACCCACTCGGGCAACACCGACCCCGACGCGCTGCGCCGGGCGCGCCGCTACATCTTCAGCGCCACCACGAGGCGGCGCAGCGCGGACTGGGACGAGTACGACCGCATCGCGGAGGCCGACAAGCGCGTCGCGATGGTGCTGCGCCCCGACCACGTGTACGGCTCGGCCCTGGCCCGCATGCGCGACGCGCTGGCAAAGTAGGCCGCCGACGCCATGGACGCACCGGACGAGCGCTCCGCTGGCGGCACCTCCGCGCCCATCCGGGGTCCCCTCACCGGCATCCGCGTCATCGAGCTGGCCGACGAGCAGGCCGAGTACTGCGGGCTGACCCTGGCAGGCCTGGGGGCCGACGTCGTCAAGGTCGAGCCACCCGGCGGCAGCCCCACGCGCCGCATCGGCCCCTTCTACCAGGACCGGGAAGACCCCGAGCGCTCGCTGTTCTTCTGGCAGTACAACCGCGGCAAGCGCTCCATCGCGCTCGATCTGCGCCAGCGGGAGGACCGCGACCGGTTCCGCGCGCTCGTCGCCACCGCCGACGTGCTGCTGGAGTCCACACCCCGGGGAGAGCTCGACGGGCTGGACCTGGGCGCGGATGCGCTCATGCGGCAGTGGCCGACCCTGATCGTCGCGCGGACGTCGCCCTTCGGCGACCACGGCCCCTGGGCCGACTTCAAGGCCTCGGACCTGGTGCACCTGGCGCTCGGGGGCGTCATGATGAACTGCGGCTACGATCCGGCTCCCGACGGCACGTACGATCTGCCGCCGATCGCCCCCCAGATGTGGCACGCCTACCACATCGCGGGCGAGCAGCTCGCCGTGGCCATCATCGCCGCCCTCCTCTATCGCTGGCGAACGGGGAAGGGACAGCGCCTGTCGTGCGCCATCCACGAGGCGGTGGCGAAATCCACCGAGGTCGATCTCATGTCCTGGGTGATGCGGCGCGCCCCGGTGCTGCGCCAGACCTGCCGCCACGCGCGGGAAACCGTCCCGCCGCTCCCGTCCATCGCGCACACGAAGGACGGCCGCTGGGTCATGGCCAATCTGGGGACGCGCGCGGGCGAAGGGGCGCGCCTCGTGGCCTTTCTCCAGCGCTACGGCATGGCCGCCGACCTCACCGCCGAGGAGAGCGCCGCCCCGCAAGGGGGCCGGTTCGTCCCGGGCACGTCGGCCGATTCCGAGCAGCGCGCCCACACCATGGAGGTCATCCAGCGCTTCGTGCGGGCCTTCACCTACGAGACCGTGCCCTGGCGCGAAGCCCAGGAGGCGGGGATGCTCTGGGCACCGCTGCGCAAGCCGCACGAGAACGCCCTCGATCCGCACTGGCTCGCGCGCGGGAGCTGCACCGACGTCGACCACCCCGAACTGGGTCGCGCCTTCCGCTACGCCACCAGCAAGTGGCTCGGCACCGCCACCGCCTGGTCGGTCGGCCGGCGGGCGCCGCTGCTGAACGAGGACGCGGAGGCGGTGCTCCTCCCGCGCGAGCGCGATCTGCCAGTGATCGACGTCGCCGCGCGGCCGCCGGCGGCCGAGGGCCTCTCGCCCCACGGCAAGCCCTTTCCCCTCCATGGCATCCGCATCCTGGACTTCACGTGGTTCCTGGCCTCGGCCGGCGGCACGCGGTTCCTCAGCGCCTTCGGCGCCGAGAGCATCAAGGTGGAGCTGAAGAGCCACCCGGACACCCGCATGGCCGCCATGGCGCCCGTCGGAGGTCGCGCCGCCCGCGAGCGGACCACCGCCCCCCTGCCCGGCGTGACGGATCCCGACATGGGCGGGCAGTTCAACACCAAGAACCCGGGCAAGCGAGGGATCTCGCTGAACGTCAGGCATCCCAGGGGCCTGGAGATCGCCCGGCGCCTGGTCGCCATGTCGGACATCGTCGCGGAGGGGTTCTCGCCGGGTGTGCTCGACAGCTGGGGACTCGGATACGAGGCGCTGCGCGCCATCAAGCCGGACATCATCTACGTGCAGCAGTCGGGCATGGGGGCCAGGGGCACCTACGGCCGCTTTCGCACGGTGGGCCCCATCGCGAACTCCTTTGCCGGCCTGTCGGACATGTCGGGGCTTCCCGAGCCGGCGATGCCGGCGGGGTGGGGCTACTCCTACCTGGACTGGATGGGGGCGTACAGCTTCGCCCTGGCCATGCTCGGCGGCCTCTTCCATCGGGCCCGCACGGGCGAGGGGCAGTGGATCGATGCCTCGCAGTCCGAGGTGGGGCTCTTCATCGCCGGCACCACCATCCTCGACTGGTCGGCCCACGGGCGCATCTGGTCGCGCTACGGCAACCGGTCGCCGTACAAGCCGGCGGCGCCCCATGGTGTCTATCCCTGCGCCGGGGAGGACCGGTGGCTCGCCGTCGCCTGCTTCACGGAGGCGGAGTGGCGGGCGCTGACCAGCGTCGCCGGCCATCCGGAGTGGGCGGAGGACGGCCGCTTCGCCGATCTCGCCGCGCGGCTCCGGCACCAGGAGGACCTCGACGCCCTGGTCGGTGGCTGGACGAGATCGCAGGATGCCGCCAAGGCCATGCTCAACCTCCAGCAGGCCGGCGTGCCGGCCGGCGTCTGCCAGACGGCGGAGGACCGTTGCGACCACGACCCCCAGCTAGCCGCGCTGAACTGGTTGACCGAGGTGACGGGCACGAAGATCGGCCGGTGGCCGATCGCCGAGGTGCCCGTCAAGATGAGCGAGAGCCCGGCCTACATCGGGGGCCGCCTCGACCGGGGCGCGCCCTGCTATGGCGAGGACAACCACTACGTCTACGGCGAGCTGCTGGGGATGTCGTCCCGGGAGATCCAGGACCTGGCCGCCGAGGGGGTGATCTGAACCATCCCGGGGCGCGAGGTTGCGAGCATCTTGACATACGTCGATCGAGGCACCATGATGCGCTTGATGCGCACGACGCTGACCCTCGATGACGATGTGGCCGCCAAGCTGCGAGACCTCGCACACCGGCGCCAGCTGACGTTCAAGGAAGTGGTCAACTCGGTTCTCCGCCGCGGCCTCGCTGCTCAGGAGACTCGCGCCGAGCCTGGTCGCCCCTTTCATGTCGACGTGTTCCGCAGCCGCTTTCGGCCCGGCGTCGATCCTCTCAAGCTCAACCAGCTCAGCGATGACCTGGAAGCTCGGCGCTTCACCGAGGTGGAGTCGCCGCGCTCGTAGCCGTGATCGTTCCCGACATCAACCTGCTGGTGTTCGCCTACAACGAGGCCGCTCCTCGACATGACGCGGCACGTGCCTGGTGGGAAGCGCTGATGACAGGTCGGGAGCGAGTCGGCGTCCCGTGGGCCGTCGCTGTGGGCTTCATCCGCCTGGTCACGCATGCCACCGTGCTTGAACAGCCCCTGCCACCCAGGGTGGCCATAGAGCGGGTGCGTCAGTGGTTCACGCGCGAGCACGTCCAGAACCTGGATCCGGGACCGCGGCACCTTTTGATCCTCGAGCAGCTGTTCGAGGCAACCGGGGTGGCGGGGAGCCTGACGACCGATACGCACCTGGCCGCCCTCGCGATCGAGCACCAATGCGAGCTGCACTCCAGCGATGCCGATTTCGCGCGATTCCCCGGTCTCCGCTGGCACAACCCCTTGACATAACCGGACCGATCGGGCGGAGAGGGTGAGCTGGGTCCGGCAGACGAACGGCGGCCTCATGGCATTTTCGGGGCGACATCCGCGCCGCAGTGACCGTCACGAGCTTCCATCAGGCCGGCAGGGAGGAGCGCGCTATGGCGACGAATCGCACGTCTTATGTGTATGTGGGGCTGGCGGGTGAGACGGGCCCGGGCCGCGTCGTCGGCTCCGGGCTGTATCGGATGGCCGTGGGCGATGACCGGTGGGAGCTGG
>DATKEI010000404.1:0-5931 GCA_035544455.1 Binatia bacterium
CTTCAAGGTGCGGCTGATGAACAAGGACCTCGACACGTTCACCACCATCGCCAAGGAGCTCCACGTGCCGGTGAGCTTTGCCAACGTCGCCCAGCAATACCAGCAGGCGGCCATGGCGGCCGGACTCGCGGACCAGGACACCAGCGTGGTCATGACCATCATCGAGCGGCTGGCGGCGGTGGAGGTACCCAAGGCCGGGAGCGCGGGCGGGGCGGCCGGCGGCTCGTTCTAGCCTTCTGAGTCGAAACGTTCGTCGCCTCACGGCGCCGGGTGGGACGGGGGCTCTTCCCGCGGGACCGTGGCTTCTGCGCTTCGCCGAGGCCACCCTCCATCCCTCTCGTGGCCTGTCCTTCGCCAGAATCTATCCGCATCCACGTCGGTGATCTGTCGACCCTCACCGCGCATTTCGCGCACGATCACCGCGCACGAACTCACCTTCTGATGCGCCCGCGGGACACTGTGCGTCGACGATGTGGAGGTCCATCGCGCCCTGTGCGAGCAACTGGGCACGGTCGGGCCGTCTTGCTCGACATCCCCGCCAGTTGGCGTACTGTTTCTGGGTCAAGACCGACAGGCGATCGCCCTCGTCAGGTCGTCCACCAGGGCGCTGAGAAGCGGCACACTGGCCACGCTCCTCTTTCAAGTCACCTCCCGCTCGACAAGGACGCACCGCTACGCCCGGGCCACCGCTTTCTTCCTGCCGCGCGCCACTCGCCCCTCCCACCAGACCGTCCAGTCCACGATCAGGGCTCCCGCGATGTAGACCGTCGAGTACGTCCCGGTGATGACGCCCACCGTCAGGACGAAGGCCATGTCCTCGAGGCTCTTGCCGCCGAACAGGAACAGCACCAGCGTCGCGAAGAACATGGTGAGAGAGGTCAGCACGGTCCGCGAGAGGGTCTGGTTGAGCGCGGTGTTGATCTGCCGGGCGAAGGGCTCGCCCTTGCGGACGCCCTTGCCCCGGTTCTCGCGGACGCGGTCGTAGGCCACGATCGTGTCGTTCACGGAGTACCCGATGATGGTGAGCAAGGCGGCCAGCACGGGCAGGGACATCTCGCGATTGGTCAGGGACATGGCGCCCAGACACACAATCACGTCGTGGATGATGGCCACGATCGAGGCCACACCCCCCCGCAGATCGAACCGGATGGCGATGTAGACCAGCATCGCCAGCATGCTCCACAGCGCGGCCTTGACCGCCTGCCACTGGAGGTCGCGTCCGACCTGCGGACCGACGAACTCGACGCGCCGGATCTCCGGCGGGCCGAGCGCCGCCTCGCGCGACAGGCCCTCCTGGATCCGCTGCGTGACCTGCTCGGGCGAGGCGTCGACCAGGGGCAAGCGGATGATGAACTCGCGCGGGTCTCCGTACTCCTGGATGACGGTCTCCCCGAGGCGCACGGCCTCGAGGGCGCTGCGGATCCTGTCGATGGGCACCGGGCGCTCGAACCGGACCTGGACGAGGGTGCCGCCGGAGAAATCGATCCCGTACCGGAGGCCCCCCTTCATCGCGATGGATCCCAGGCTGATGAGGATGATGATCGCGGACGCCAGGTAGGCCCACCGGCGACGGCCGATGAAGTCGTACGAGGGATCGCGGAACAGCTCGATCATGGCGTCAGGGCGTCCGGCGCGGCCATGGCCTCATCGCCTCAGATGGACAGGGAGGCGACCTTGCGGGGCCTCGTGTACAGCAGGTCGAAGACCAGGCGCGTGAAGAACACCGCGGTGAACAGGCTGACCACGATCCCGATGCCGAGGGTCAGGGCAAAGCCCTTCACGGGGCCGGTCCCGAACTCGTACAGGATCACCGCGGAGACGAAGACCGTGACGTGCGTGTCCAGGATGGTCCGGAACGCCCGCGCGAACCCGGCGTCGATGGCGGCCCGCACCGTCTTGCCGGCGCGCAGCTCCTCGCGGATCCGCTCGAAGATGAGGATGTTGGTGTCGACCGCCATGCCCACCGTCAGCGCGAAGCCGGCGATCCCGGGCAGGGTGAGGGTGGCATTGAACCCGGCCATGGTCGCGAGCAGGAAGAGCAGGTTCAGGCCGAGGGCGACGTCCGCGATGAGCCCGGAGAGCCGGTAGTACAGGATCATGAACAGGAACACCAGGGCGCTCGAGGCCAGGATGGCGATCACGCCCTGGCGGATCGAGTCCGAGCCCAGGGACGGCCCCACCGTCCGCTCCTCCAGGATCTCGACGGGCGCGGGGAGGGCGCCGGCGCGGAGCACGATGGCGAGGTCGGTCGCCTCCTGGCTGGTGAATCCGCCGCTGATCTGGGCGTGGCCCGACGGGATGCGCTCCCGGATCACGGGCGCGGAGTGCACGTTGCCGTCGAGCACGATGGCGAGGCGGCGGCCCACGTTGGCGTCGGTGAGGTCGCCGAAGGTCTTGGTCCCCGCCGCGTTGAAGTCCACGCCGACGTAGGGCTCGCTGGTGGTCTGGTCGATCGAGACCCGCGCCGAGGACAGGTCGGCCCCGGTCAGGGCGGCGCGCTTCTGGACGACGTACGGGATGCGCCGCTCCTGCTTCGTCTCCGGATCCACGCGCCGCTGGTAGAGCACCTCCGTGCCCTCGGGGGGGCCCTCCCTGGCCGCCCGCTCGGGATCGGCGCGCTCGTCGAGCAGCCGGAACTCGAGGAGCGCGGTCTTGCCGATGAGCGCCTTGGCGCGCGCCGGGTCCTGGACGCCCGGCAGCTGCACCAGGATCCGGTTGTCGCCCTGCTGGAGGATCGACGGCTCGGACACGCCGAACTCGTCGATGCGGTTGCGGATGGTCTCGAGGGCCTGCCGGATGGCGAGGTCGCGCAGCGAGGTCACCTCGGCCGGGCGCAGGACGAACACGGCGCGCCCGGCCGCGGGGTCGGCCTCGCGCACCTCGAAGGTCGCGAAATCCGCGAACACCGCCTGGGCCGCCGCCCAGTTCTGCGGCGAGGCGAGCTGCACGACCAGCTCGGTCGGGCCGCGCCGCTCGATCCGGGACACCGCGACACCCTTGCGGTCCAGGGCGGCCCGCAGGCTGTCGCCCGTCCGCTCCACCTGCGCGGCGAGCGCCTTGTCGATGTCCACGCCGAGCACGAGGTGGATTCCGCCCTGCAGGTCCAGGCCGAGGTTGATCGTCTCCTTCGGGGGGTAGATGTACCAGACGGCCGCGACGATGACCGCCGCGACGATGCCGATGCGAATCCACAGATTCCGCCGCATCAGCTCGACGGGTCCTTCTCGCCCCCTACCGGGACGATCCTCCCGACCGCCCCCCGGTCGAAGTCGATCTTCACCTGATCGGCCACGCGCAAGGTGACCTTGTGCTCGTCCAGGCCGACCACCGTCCCGTGCATCCCCCCCGTAGTCACCACGCGATCGCCCCGCTTCACCGCGCGCAGCAGGGCCTCCCGCTCGCGGCGCTGCTTCTGCTGGGGCCGGATCAGGAGGAAGTAGAAGACGGCGAAGATCGCCACGAAGAAGAGCAGCTGCGCGGCGATCGAGCCGGCGCCGCCGCCGCCGGGTGGCTGGCTCGCCGCGTGGGCCAGGTCGATCATGCGGATCACTCCTCCGAGGTCGGACTGACTGCGTCCGAACCGGCAGATTCTACCCCATATCGGCCGCGAAACCGAGACCGGAATGCCTCAAACGCGCCATCCGCGATGGCGCGGCGCGCGCCCGCGAGGAGCGCCTGGTAGAAGGTGACGTTGTGCAGCGTCAGGAGGCGGTAGGCGAGGAGCTCGCGCGCCATGAAGAGGTGCCGGAGGGCGGCGCGCGAGAAGTGCCGGCAGGCCAGGCACCCGCAGTCGGCATCGAGCGGATCCGCGGCGCGGGCGAGCCGGGCATGGGTGATGGTGAGGGGTCCGTCGGCGGTGAAGGCCTGGCCGTTCCGGGCATTGCGGGTGGGCAGGACGCAGTCGAAGAGATCGACGCCCCGCGCGACGCTCTCGATCAGGTCCTCGGGCTTGCCCACCCCCATCAGGTAGCGCGGCTGGCCCTCGGGCAGCCGCCCCGCCACGAGCTCGACGAGGTCGTACATCAGCGCCTTCGGCTCACCCACGGCCAGCCCGCCAAGGGCGTACCCGTCCAGGTCGAACGCGCACGTCTCGTCGACCGCGCGCCGCCGGAGATCCGCGTGCGTGCCGCCCTGGACGATGCCGAAGAGCGCGGCGGTCCCGCCGAGAGCGCGGTGGGCCGCCCGCGAGCGCGCGAGCCACCGCAGGGTCAGGGCCAGCGAGCGCTCCGCCTCCCCCTCGCTCGCGGGATAGCCCAGGCACTCGTCCAGCGGATGCAGGATGTCCACCCCGAGGGCGTGCTGGATCTCGACGGCGAGCTCCGGCGAGAGGAATCGCAACGAGCCGTCAATGTGAGAGCGGAACTCCACGCCCTCCTCGCCGAGGCGCCGGAGCTTGGCGAGGCTGAAGACCTGGAACCCGCCCGAGTCGGTCAGGATCGGTCCCGGCCACGCCATGAAGCGATGCAGCCCGCCGAGATCGCGGATCACCTCGTGTCCGGGGCGGAGGAAGAGGTGGTAGGTGTTGGCGAGCACGATCTCCACCCCCGCCGCGCGCAGGTCGTCGGGACCCAGCCCCTTGACCGATCCCTGCGTCGCCACCGGCATGAATGCCGGCGTCTCCACCGTCCCGTGCGCGGTCGACAGCCGTCCGAGGCGCGCCGCCCCCGAGCGCCCGCGAAGGACGAAACGGACCGCGGGGGACCGCCACCCCCCTTCCGCCATGGTCATCACGCGACCAGCATCGCGTCGCCGTACGAGTAGAAGCGGTATCCGGCGGCGACGGCATGGCGGTAGGCGGCGAGCACGCGCTCGCGCCCGGCGAACGCGGCGACCAGCATGAGCAGGGTCGAGCGCGGAAGATGGAAGTTCGTGACGAGCGCGTCGACGATCTGGAAGCGGTGGCCGGGATAGATGAACAGGTCGGCCGCGCCGCGACCGGGTCGGACCCGCCCCGACCCGCCGGCGGCCCACTCCAGCGCCCGCGTGGTCGTGGTCCCCACCGCGACCACCCGCCGGCCCGAGGATCGCGCGCGGTTCACGGCGTCCGCAGTCTCGTCGGAAATCGCCACGTCCTCCGCGAGCATGCGGTGGGTCTCGACATCGGTGCCGCGCAACGGGCGGAACGTGCCGACGCCCACGTGCAAGCTCAGGGCGCGCACCTCGACATCCGCCTGCCGCAGGCGGTCGAGCAGATCGGCCGTGAAGTGCAGGCCGGCCGTCGGCGCGGCGATCGAGCCCTCCTCTCGCGCGTACACCGTCTGGTAGCGCGCCCGGTCCTCGGGCTTCGGGGCCTGGTGCCGGTCGATGTAGGGTGGCAGCGGCGGGACCCCATGGCGATCGAGGAGGTCGCGCACGCCGGCGGGCGCGGCGAAGATCAGCCGCCGGAGCCCGTCGGGTCGCGCCTCGACCACGGTCGCGCGAGCAGCACCACCCGCGACGGCGAGGACGGCCCCGACCCGGCACCGGCGGCCCGGCCGGACGATGGCCTCCCACCGGCCGTCCGGGAGCGAGCGGACCAGGACCAGCTCGACGGGGCGGCCGGCGGCGTCGGCGGCGAGGAGGCGCGCCGGGATGACACGGCTCTCGTTGACCACCAGGCAGTCGCCGGCGCGGAGGAGGGCGGGCAGGTCCCCGAACCGGCGATCGGCCCGGGCGTCGCCGGCCCGGCCGAGCACGAGGAGTCGGGAGGCGTCGCGCGGCTCCGCCGGCTCCTGGGCGATGAGGGCCGGCGGGAGCTCGTAGTCGAACAGCGCGACGTCCATGCCACCTACCCGATCCGCGCGCCGGGCAAGACCTCGACGTCGGGGCGGAGGAGCACGACCCCCCCGCCCTCGGTGTAGGCGCCCATGACAAGCACCTCGGACGTGAACGGCCCGATTCGCTTGGGGGGAAAGTTGACCACGGCGATCACCTGGCGCCCGACGAGGTCGG
>DATKEI010000405.1:0-6016 GCA_035544455.1 Binatia bacterium
CGAAGTCGCGGAAGGTCCACTCCCGGTGGAGCTTGCCGCCCTCGAGCGTCCAGCCGGGAAGCTCCCGGAGGCGCGCGGCGACCTCGCCGTCGTCCAGCCGTGCGGGGCGTGTCATCGGTCGAATCCTCCGGTCTGGGCCCCTCCGGGGCGCAGGGGCGAGTGTCCCGAGTCAGGAGTGCGTGGACTCGCGGCGCCGGGTGGGGTGGGGGTCCTCCCCGCGGACCGTATCGTCTGCGGATTGCCGAAGCCACCCCCCACCCATCTCTTGGCCCCATTGAGTGCCGGCAGCGCTCCCGCGTTACAGGCGTGTCCCGCGGGGAGGGCCCCCACCCCGCCTGGCGCTTTGTCAGCATATTTCTGACTCAGCACACTAGACTAGTCGCCGGCGGCGGGGACGACCACGGCGGCTCGCTGCACGTCCTCGTACCGCACCTTCGCCACGTCGAAGGCATCGAGGTTCTCCGCGAGCCGGGCAAAGGTCTGCTCGAAGCTCGGCAGCGTCTTGCGCGCCCGGGTGAGGGGAGTGGCCCGCGAGAGCACGAAGGTCTTCACGTAGGGGTGGTTGATGCCGCGCTTCTTGAGACGGGCCACCACCGCGGCGAGGGCGACATCGGCAGCGGCGACCTGGTCGGCCCGCCCCTCCCGCAGCGGCAGTGTCCGGGGAAACTTCCCCGTGAGAAACCTGTCGACCCGGCGGAGGATCGGAGCAAAGGCGCCGCCCGAGAAGCGCGTGTTGCGCTCGTACAGGATGCCGAGCGAGATGAAGTGCGGCGCCTCGAACTGGAAGGCGTAGTCGCCTTCGCCGTGCTCCGGCTCGGCCTCGGTGAGGCCCCGGTACATCCGGATCACCTCGAGCGACTTCTCCTTCAGGTTGTGGGCCTTCTCGGTGTTGAGCGCCAGGATCTGGAAGGCCACCTCGGGCTCGGGCACGAGGATCGCGGGGATCGAGCGCCCCTTGAGCTTGGCGAGCACGGTGCGCCGGTGGTTGCCGTTGGGCGTCCAGTAGCGGCCCGGACCGGGCGACATCACGACGATCGGGTCCACGAAGCGATCGATCTTCTTCACGACGTCCTGCAGCCGCTTGACGTGGGTGGGGGAGAGGTCGCGCTGGTACGGGGTGGCCTCGACGCGCTCCATGGGCAGGATACAGAAGATGTGCCAGTGACCGCCCACCGGCTCCTGGTAGACGGCGAGGGCGTGACCGCCATCGCGCTCGACCTGCTCGGCCAGCGCCACCACGCCCTGTCCGGGCTGTCCAGTTCCGTGCACGGCCCAGCTTGGCATCGCCCGCCTCCCTGCCGGCGCTCGCCATTATGCCCGACGGGCCCGGCCAGCGCGACACCGGCGGCGCCGGCTCGGGACACGAGGAGCGGGGCGCCTTGGACGCGACGGACCGGGCCGAGGGCGCGGGGGGCCGGGCGATCACGGGGCGCCGGCGGCGAGCGAGGGCTCGCCCCGGCCGCGGCGGCGGAGGGCGTCCCGCAGGCTCCCCCAGATGCCCGAGGGCAGGAAGATGATGAAGAGCACGAGGATCAGGCCGTAGATGGTCTCGGCCATCCCGATGAACTGGACGCCGAACGCGATGCGCAGGTACTCGGACAGCGCGATGCTGAGGGCGGTGCCGACGGTGGGGCCCAGCAGCACGTACATGCCGCCGAGGACCACCGCGAACACGATGCGGAGCGACACCCCGATGCCGGCCAGGGTCTCGGGGTTCACGTACGTGAGGTACTGCGCGTACAGCACGCCTCCGACGGCGGTGAGCGCGGCCGACAGCACGGTGATGGAGAGCTTGAACCGCGTGACGTGGATGCCGACGGAGGCCGCCGCCGTCTCGTCCTCGCCGATGGCCTCGAGGCCGGAGCGCGCCATGCTCCGGTCCACGCGGTGCCACACCCAGAGGCCGGCCAGCCATACCGCCAGCGCCACGTAGTAGAAGACGCGCTTGTCGGCGAACTGCAGAGCGAAGACGCTGCTGTCCACGCCGGCCGGCTTGAGGGTGACGCCGAGCGAGCCGCCGGTCCAGTCGCGCTCGGCCACGATCAGGAGCCGCACCACCTCGCCCACGGCCAGGGTGACCAGGGCGAAGTAGTGGCCCACGATCCCGAACCGGAAGCACGGGTAGCCGATGACCAGGGCGGCCCCCACGGAGACGGCCACCGCCGCCACCACGCCGATCCAGGGCGTCAGCCCGAAGAAGTTCCACAGCAGGGTGCTGGTGTAGGCGCCGAGGCCGAGGAAGGCGCCGTGCCCGAGCGAAACGAGCCCGAAGCGGCCCATGAGCGACCAGGCGCCGCCGATGAAGGACCAGATGAAGATCTGGATCACGACGTGGAGGGTGTACTGGCCGACGCCCCCCATGGGCACGAGGGGCGTCGCGAGCAGGACCCCGAGCAGGCCCGCGGCGACGAGGTGCGAGAGGGTCACTGGCGCCGGGCCAGGATGCCGCCGGGCTTGGCGAACATCATGACGATGAAGACGACGAAGGCGATCACGTAGCCCATCTCCACGGACCAGATCACCCCGCTCACCGAGATGATCTCGCTCATGATGAACGAGGCCACGAAGGCCCCCACCATGTTCCCGAGCCCGCCGAGCACGCAGATCATGAAGGTGAGGGGGCCGAACGACGCGCCGAAGTGCGGGTGCACCGAGTACTGGAGCAGCAGCAGGGCCGCGGCCAGGCCGGCCATGGCTCCGCCCACCGCGGAGGTGACGATGTACACGCGCTGGGGATTGGCCCCCATGAGGCGCATGGCGTCCCGGTCCTGGGCCACCGCGCGGATGGCCGTACCCATGAAGGTGCGCGTCAGGAAGAGGTAGAGGCCGAGCATGGCCAGGATGGAGAGGGCGAAGGCGATGAGGCGCCCGAAGGAGAGGAAGATCCCGCCGACCTCGATGATGGGCAGGTTGAGGCGAACGGAGCGGTGATCGGTGGTCCACAGGAACGTGGCGAACGCCTGCAGGAAGAACAGGAGTCCGCCGGTGGCCAGGAGCTGGTTGATGGGGGCGCTGGTCAGGATCGGCGTGATGATCAGGAGGTGTACGGCGCAGCCCAGGACCACGCCGCCTCCGATGCCGGCGAGGCCGGCCAGCCAGAACGGCCAGCCGCTCCCCGTCACCAGGAAGTAGACGAGGTACATGCACATCATGACGAGGTCCACGTATACGATCCAGACCACGTCGAGGACGCCGAAGATCAGGTTGAGCCCGAGGGCGAGCAGGGCGAGCACCCCGCCGAGGAGGAGGCCGTTGAGCGCGGCCTCGAGGAGGAAGATGGGCTCGATCACGGTCCCGGCCTCACAGGCCCACGTACGCCTTGCGGACGAAGTCCTGCTCGGCCAGGGCGTCGGCCCGGCCCTCCATCTTGATCCGGCCGACCTCGATGAGATAGGCCCGGTCCACCAGCTTGAGCACCTGCCGCACGTTCTGCTCGACGACCAGGATGGTGTAGCCCTCCTCGCGGACGCGGCGGATGAGGTCGAAGAGGCGGAGCACCATCACCGGGGCCAGGCCCATCGACGGCTCGTCGAGCAAGATGAGCTTCGGCCGGGACATGAGGGCGCGCCCGATGGCGAGCATCTGCTGCTCGCCGCCGGACAGGCTCCCCGCCCGCTGTGCCTGGCGCTCGGCGAGCACGGGGAACAGCGTGTACACGCGCTCCAGGCTCTCCCGATAGGCGCGGCGCGCGGCGGGGAGGAACGCCCCCATCTTGAGGTTGTCGGCCACGCTGAGGGCGGGGAAGATGCGCCGGCCCTCCGGCACGTGGGCGATGCCATGGGCGACGATCTCGTGGGCCGGGGTGCCGGTCAGGGACGCGCCCTCGAAGGCGAGGGTGCCCGCGCGGGGGACGACGAGACCGGAGATGACGCGCATGAGCGTGGTCTTGCCCGCCCCGTTGGGCCCGACCACCGCCACCGCCTCGCCCGCGGTGACGCGCAAGCTCACGTCCCACAGCGCGGTGAACTGTCCGTATCCGGCGGTGACGTCCGCGATCTCGAGCATGGTCAGGTCAGGACGAGCTTCTCGCCGAGGTAGGCCTCGACGACCTTCGGATCGTCGGCCACGGCGCGGGGCGGACCCTCGGCGATCTTCTCCCCGTGGTCGAGGACCACCACCCGGTCCACGACGCGCATGAGGGTCGCCATGATGTGCTCGACCCACACGATGGTGACCTTGAGCTCGTGGCGGATGCGCTTGAGCATCTCGGCGGCGGCCGCCATCTCTCCGGGGTCGAGGCCGCCCAGGCTCTCGTCCGCCAGCAGGAGCGCCGGCCCGGTGGCCAGGGCCCGCGCCAGCTCGAGCTTCTTCAGCCCCGCTGCCCCGAGGAGCCCGGTGGAGCTGTCCTCCCGGGCGGACAGGCCCACCAGGGCCAGCACCTCCCGGGCCTGGCGTCGCGCCTCCGCCTCGGTGTTGCGCTGGTTGCTCCCGTAGTGGGCGGCCACCGCGACGTTTTCCAGGATGGACAGCTTGCGGAACGGGCGCGGGATCTGGAAGGTGCGCGCGATGCCGCGATGGCAGATGCGGTCGGGAGTGAGCCCCGCGATCTCCTCGCCCCGGAAGCGGATGGACCCAGCGGTGGCGGCGAGGGCGCCGGAAATGCAGTTGAACAGGGTCGTCTTGCCAGAGCCGTTGGGCCCGATGAGGCCGAGGATCTCCCCCTCGCGCACCTCGAACGAGACCTCGTTCAGAGCGGTGAACCCGCCGAACTGCTTGGTGAGGCCGGAGACCGTCAGCATCGCGTGGAGCCCGGCGTCCCCCCGGAGGGGAGTAGGGGGTGCGCGGGGCGCGCTCCGGAGCGAGCACACGTCTCGCGGCGGAGCGCGCCCCGCAACCCGACCCTCCCCCTAGCCGGGAAAGGGTGCACGCCCGGGGGCGGGCGCCACGGCCCGTCTAGCCGCGCGCCGCGAATGGGGAGGATGCCGGGAGCAGGACGGGCGCGTTCGGTATCGCGATGATCTTGGGCCAGACGTGGCGGAACTGCCCGTCCACTACCTGGTACACGGCGGCGATGGCCCGCTCGTTCTGGCCGCGCATGGCGTTGCCCTCGCCGAGGAACTTGACCCCGTAGCCCTGCATGGTCCCGCCCTCGGGAATGTCGGTCTCGCGAGCGGCCTGGGCCAGGGCGTCGGGGGCGAAACCCCCGTGCTTCTGGATGGCCCGCGGCACCACGTCGTTGAGGAGGATCCACATGTTGTTGAAGCCCATGGAGACGTGGGGCGCGATGTTGTTGACCGGGATGCCCGGCTCGAACGCCTTGTAGCGCTTGACCATGTCCTGGGTGAGCTCGGCAACCCCCGGCTTGAGCTGCTTGCCGTCGATGAGCTGGGACGCCGGCGGATCGACGGTGTGGAAGCCCTCGACCTCGTTTCCGAAGGCCTCCTTGAGCTTGTCGAGCTGGCTGTGGCCCGCGCCGTGACCGATGTACGTGCGGACGCGCAGGCCCTGCTCCTTGGCCTGCCGGAGGAACAGGTTGATGTCCGGATTGTAGCCAGTGTGAAACAGCACGTCGGGCCGGGCGGAGCGGAGCTTGGTCACGAGCGACGACAGATCCGCGGCCTGGGCCGAGTAGCCCTCCTTGAGCATGATCTGCATGCCCTGGCGCTTGCCCTCGGCCTCGTTCGAGGCGGCGACCCCCGCGCCGTACGGCCCGTCCTCGTAGATGATGGCGATGCGCAGATCCTTGGGCGCCTTCTTGAACCGCTCCTGCGCGTAGCTCCCTATGTAGGCCACGGAGCCCACCCCGAACAGGGACCCGTTCGGCTGGGGGCGGAACGTGTACTGCAGGTTGCGGTCCTTGACCACGGCGTCGGCGATGGCGGTGGTGATCCACAGGAAGCGCTTCTGCCGGTCGACCTTCTCGGCCAGCGGCACAGCGTGGGCGCTCGAGTACACCCCGGCCAGGATGTCGACCTTCTCGACGCTCAGCAGCCGCTCGGCCTCGTTGATGGCCACCTCGGCCTTGGACTGGCTGTCGCCGTCGACCTGGACGATCTTGTACTTGCCGGCGACGCCG
>DATKEI010000406.1:0-2041 GCA_035544455.1 Binatia bacterium
TAGCGCGAGGTCGTCGCGGCCCCACTGGCCAGCAGGCCGACATGCCGGGCGATGTGGTTCTCGGTCGCCGTCTTGAGGAACCCCGCGCCAGGCGGCATCCAGTCGCGCCCGGCCCGCATCAGGGCCGCCAGCCGCCCATCGTAGAGATATGCCACCAGCTCGAACCAGGCGGAGAGCATGGCGTTCTGGTGGTGCGCGTACGAGGCCAGCGCCGCGTCGAGCTCCGTCGGCGAGGGGACCGCCCGTCGCCGCAGCCACGGGTGCAGGGCGCCGGCGAGCACCTCCGCGGATCGGAGGGCCAGGAACACCCCGGGCGACAGCATGGGGTCGATGAAGCCGAAGGCGTCTCCCACCATGACCCAGCCGGGGCCGTGACCCCGCTCGGAGATCAGCTGGTAGTTGGAGTAGGTCGCCACGCCCGTCACCCGCTTCGCGTCGCCGGCGATCGAGGAGAGCCAGGCGTCGGTCGCGATGGCGCGATCGAGCCGCTCTTCGGGAGTGCGCCCGAGGTGGGCGGCGTCGTCGTGGCCGAGGACGACACCGATCGAGAGCCGTTCCGGGAGCGGGATGCACCAGCTCCAGCCGGCTGCGCCGCGCGCGATGAGCACCTGTCCCGGCGCGTCGTTCCAGCGGAAACCCTCGAAATGGGCGAAGTGCGCCACATCCTTGCGCGGCCCGAGGCGGGCCGGAATGGCGAGGGCGCGGGCCGCGTGGCGGGCCCGGCCCGAAGCGTCCACGATGAGGTCGGGTGGGCGGCCCTTCAGGGCCGGTTCTGCGGCCAGGGTCTCGGGCGCCAGCGCCATCTCCGATCGCGTCCCCGGCGCGGGCACCGCCTGTAGCCGCGCTCGAACGGGCACGTGGCGCACGCCCGAGGCGATTGCTCGGGCGACCAAGGCCTCGTCAAAGCGCGGGCGAGGGATGTTGTACGCGTACGGGAAGACCGCGGGAGCGAAGCGAGCGAACGTGACGCTAGCACGATCGGTCGCCGACCAGATGAACGACACCCCGGGCTTGACGCGGCTGAAGGTCGCCGTTTCCTCCTCGAGGCCGAGCCGCCGCAGGATCGGGACCACGGCGGGCACAAGCGATTCCCCGACCAGCAGCTCCGGGCGCCGGCCGTCGTCGAAGAGCGTGACCTCCCCGGCCTGGCGGGCAAGCAGGATGGCCAGGGCCGAACCCGCCGGGCCGGCCCCGATGATGGCAACCCGCAGCGGCCCCGCGGCGCGGGGGTTCATCGGGCGCTCGCCATCCTATGGCCCATGCCCGAGCCGGCCGCCGCTCCCGATCGGCGGCGACGACTCACACATCTTGTCAGAGATCCTGGCACGCCGTGGGCTTCGCCATCGCGCTGCGATGGCCGAGACGGGTCACTCGGATGGATTCCCCCGCCGGCAGATGTACATGGCGAGGGCCTGGAGGGAGGCGACGTTGGTCTCGACGAGATCCTCGTCGGGCATCCAGAACCCGAACTCGGCCTCGACGAAGAGCAGCACCCTGAGCAGGGCCATGGAGTCGACGCCCGCCGCCTCGAGATCGTCACCGGGCTGGATGCGCCGACCCCGCGCCATGATGGTGTCGTTGACGAAAGCGGTCAGTGTGTGCCCAACGTCCTCCGGGTTCCTCCCGGACGGCGATGACTCCGGCGGGGTTTTGCCGTGGCCCGCGCCGCGCTGAGACGAGTCCGGCCGCAGGCCGGGCACCCATGCCCCCTCCGCCATGTCGCCGTAGACACTACCGCCCGCCCATGCGCCAGGTCAACCGGACCGGATGGCGGGGGCCGTTCCGTCCACGCGCGCGGCCCGGGCGGGAATCGACACCAGACGCCCCTGGCTCTCCCCGCCCATCGCCGCCCCTTTCCCGCCTTGCTGGCCGGTTGCACGGCACGAGGCCCCGGGGCCCTCCGGGGCCTGGTGTCCCGAGTCGAAAGTTCGTTGACTCAGGGCGGGCCAGGGTTCCCTCAGCCCCGCATTACTTTGGAATAGGCGTCGAGCCGCGGAAGGATGGCGTCGCGCCCCTCACACGGCAGCCCGAAGATCGCCCG
>DATKEI010000407.1:0-7291 GCA_035544455.1 Binatia bacterium
GCCCTCGCCATCGACGCCCCGCCCGGGGTTCGCTTCGAGGTCCTCTTCCTCACGTCCGAGAACCACTGGGGCTACCGCGATCTCGCGCGCACCCGGGAGGTGCTGGGCTACGTGCCCCGGGACCGCGCCGAGGACCGGCGCTGACCCCCCCTGCCCCCGAGCCCGCCGCCAGCTTGACGTGACGGCAGGCCGGCGCTAGCGTCTGGGAACACGCTTCAGCGCCCGCTCCCGGGAGGTGCCGCCATGAAGATCCGGGACGTCCTCAAGGCCAAGGGCAGCCACGTGTACTCCGTCGCCCCCCGCCGCACGGTCATGGAGGCCCTGGCCCTCCTCGTGGAGTTTCGCGTCGGGGCCCTCCTCGTGCTGGACGGCGACGGACACCCCGTCGGCATCATCACCGAGCGCGATGTGCTCCGTGAGTGCCACGGCCGCCGCGGCCAGCTGGAGGCGCTCCTCGTGGAGGAGGCCATGAGCCGCGACCTCATCATCGGGATTCCCGACGACGACCTCGGCTACACCATGGGGATCATGACGCAGAACCGCGTCCGTCACCTGCCCATCGTGGACGGCGACCGGATCGCGGGCCTGGTCTCCATCGGGGACGTGGTCAAGGCCTGCCTGGAGGAGACGGAATACGAGAACCGCTACCTGAAGGAGTACATCACCGCTCGCTGACCTGCTCCCACGGCGTGGTCACCCCCGGGGACCTCCGGCAGCGTCACGTGGCGCGGCCCGGCAGACCGTCCGCCGCGCTGAGCGATGATCGCCACGAGCCGCTGTGACCGGCCCGGGGCCCTCCGCCCACCGCCTCCGGAGCGTGCGCGCCGCAGCAGGCCGCACCAGCGAGCCGGCCCGACAGGTTCGAACCACGACCTGGAGCGGGCCCGCCCGCGAGAACCCGCCGGACGGCCGCGATCTCTCTGGCACGGCGCGGGCGCCCGGGAAGGCGCGCTCGGCGCGCCGGCATCAGCACCCGGCGTGTTCAGATTGCCCTCGAGCGTGTGCACGAGCCCGCTTCTTGCTCGTGGAGCTCGAGCGGTCCAGGGCACGCTGCTCCGCCCCGCTGCTGAGCGTGCGCGTTGGGCTAACCCGAAGAGGACGTGCTGATGGACCGCCGAGTACGGGCGTTGGGTAAGCAGTGCTCCGGGTGAGACACCTCGAGCGCGTACAGCGCTTCCACATCGATAATGGCTTTGACCATTCGGCAGCAGCATAGACGCGAAGAATAGCCCCCTCGCAGTGAATCACGTGAGCGTTGTGGTATCGCGGCCTCATGATCAGGTGGAGCGGGATGCCACCATTGGGCATGGCGAGTTCTCCATTGAGCGGTGTCGCGGTCTACGCGAATGGGTTCTGCACCTCGAGGAACTCGAACCTCCGGAACCCGGCGTCGGTCGTGTACAGCCGCCGGACCTCGTGCTGCCGGAGCAGTGCGGCCAGGTGGGCGTCCGGGACGAGATTCCCTCGCACGGCCGGCCCGCGGGTGACCTCCTGGTAGCGATCGAGGAACCCCTCGCCCTCGCCGATCGGCCGGACGCGGGCCAGACGCAGGAGTGACTCGATGTTGCCGAGCGCTTCCGCCGGCGCCAGGGGCTCCGAGAAGATGCGCGGATGGGTCGCGATCCGCAGGTAACTCATCAGCGTGGGCCAGGCGAGGCAGAACAGGTCGGGATCGCTGGCCCGATCCGCGAGAAAGCGGATGGCCGCCGGATGGTGAGCACTCGCCCGGTTCGAGGCATGAAGAAGGATGTTCACATCGACCGAGTAGCTCAGTCTCCCTCCCGGTCGAGTGCGGCGTGAAGCGCTTCCTTGTCATCCAGGTCGACCAGGGCCCCCATGGACTTCGAGATCCAGTGGAACTCCCGAGCAGGAGTGTCTGTCGCCCGTCTGCTCAAGGCCTCGGCCAGGAGCTGCGAGGCGATCTGCCCCAGGGACCGCCCCTCCCTCCGCTGAATCGCCTTGATCTCCTTGAGGATAGGCGCGGCGATATCGATGGTGGTCCGTGGCATGATGCTGTGATGATCACGCCGGCAGCATCGGATGTCAACTGTGTTCGGCCGGTGCTCGCGGACGCCGCCGGGCGGCTCGATCGCCTCGGCCCGTCGCGCTCCCGGGTCCACGGCCGGAACCGCGAGGGGCGAGTACATCGAGCCCGTCGCGGCGTCGAGGGCCGGCGCCGGCTACGACCACATCATGAAGGGGCTGGGCCTCGATGTGCCGCGGCAAGCGAACTTCGTCTTCGCCCACGAGGCCGGGCACTACCTGGAGGGCGAGCCCTTCCACTATGACCACGTCCCGAGGGCTTCCATCCGCTCATCCGCGGCGACGGGCTCGTCAGCGATCGCCTGCTGAGGCGCGACGCGGAGCAGACGAACCGGGCGAGGTAGGGCCCGTCCTCGCGCTCCCCTTCCGGCCCCTTCCGGGTCCGCGCGACGAGAGTTCGGGGGGCGTGACGGCATCCAGGCACGCCCTCGCCCTCCGGGGCCGGCGGAGTACACGGCCAGGGTGGCGTTGCGACGATGTCGCGCGAGGGGTCGAGGACCATCGCCACCTTCGTTGCCGGAGCCGGCGGCCATCATGACGCACACGACGGAAGAGCCAGACGGCGGCGGACCGGCGCCGGCCCCGGCGAGATCCGCGACCATCGACCAATCGCCCCGCGGGTGGCAACATCGTGGGCGTGCCGTCCGACGACTCCCCGGCGGGCGTCCGGCGGTCCGCGACGGACAGGAGGGAGCAGATGCCAGGACGTCTCCAGGACAGGGCGGCGATCGTCACCGGCGCCGGCTCGTCCGGCCCCGGCTGGGGCAACGGCAAGGCGACGGCGGTGCTCTTCGCCCGCGAGGGGGCGCGGGTGCTGGCGGTGGACGTCAATCGCGCCGCGGTCGAGGAGACGTGCGGCATCATCCGCGACGAGGGGCACCGGGCCGAGGCCTGGGTCGCCGACGTGACCGACGCGGGGCAGGTCGCCGCCCTCGTCGATCACTGCGTGGCGGCCCTGGGGCGCGTCGACGTCCTCCACAACAACGTCGGCATCGTCGAGGTCGGCGGCGCGGGGGAGGCGAGCGAGGCGTCCTGGGACCGCGTCATGGAGGTCAACGTCAAGAGCATGTTTCTGACCTGCAAGGCGGTGCTGCCCCACATGGAGCGCCAGGGCCGGGGGGCGATCGTGAACATCTCCTCGGTCTCGGCGATCCGCTGGCTCGGGGTGCCCTACGTCTCCTACGCGGCCAGCAAGGCGGCCATCCTCGGGTTCACCCGGTCGATCGCCCTCGAGTACGCCCGGAAAGGCGTCCGGGCCAACTGCATCCTGCCCGGGCTGATGAACACGCCCATGATCGTCCAGCCGCTCGCCGGCTTCTACGCCGAGGGCGAGGTGGAGAGGATGCTCGCCATGCGCGCCGCCCAGTGCCCGACCGGCGCCATGGGGGACGCCTGGGACGTGGCGTACGCCGCGCTCTTCCTCGCCTCCGACGAGGCGCGCTACATCACCGGCACCGAGCTCGTGGTCGACGGCGGCCTGACCTGCAAGGCGGTGTAGCGGTCTCCGCGAATGATCGTGGCGACCGGGCCAGCGGGGGACGCTCGCCTGTCACCGCGTGTCCGGCTCAGCGCGTCCGCGGCAGCCGGGCGGCCTGGGCGCGCCGGCGCTCTTCCCGCTCGCGCAGCTCCGGCGTCAGCTCCGCGCCAAAGTCTTCGATCTCGAACACCTGGCGGATCTCGATCTCAGCCTCGGCGCCGGGCATCGGGTTGGGGCAGCGCTTGAGGGCCTGGGCCATGCCCATGTAGGAGAAGACGCGTGCGGCGCGCTCGCGGCTGTGGAGATCCCGGATCACCGCGCGCGCCACCGGCCCGGCGCCGCCGCCCAGGGCCTGGAGCACGCGGGCGCCGATCAGCACGCCGATGGTGGGGGCGAGCGCGCAGGCGAGCCCGGCCACCGAGTGGAGGCCGAGCCCACCGATCAACACCCAGCGGCGGCCGACGCGGTCGGATAGCGGCCCGTAGACGAGCTGGGAGGCCGCGAAGGCCAGCAGGAACAGGGTCACGGTGAGCTGCGCGGTCGCGGCCTCGGCGCCGAACACGGCCGCGATGGTGGGCAGCGACGGCAGGAACATGTCGATGGACAGGGCGCCGAGGCCCACCACCGCGGTCAGCACGAGCTCCACGCGCATCCGGGTGATCCACACGACGCCCGGGCGCGATCAACTCCCCGGGAGGGAACAGCTGACGCGGCTCTCTCGACGCTCCGCGCTCGGCCGGAAGGGCTCTTGCGACGCAGGCATCAGTCGCCTCGCCTGCAGTCGATCCAGCGTTGGGGCTGCAGGGCGCGCGGCGCGACCCCGAGTGGCAGGCCCATCGGATTCATCTGATCGCCACGGCACCCCGCGTCGATCCCCGGATGGGGGCGAGCCCTATTGGGGCTAGCCCTGATGATCGGGGCCAGCGCGCTCGATCGTGATGCGGATCAGCGCGCGGCGATCGGCCGTCATCGCCCGGCGATAGTCAGCCCAGTCTGGATGCTCTCCAGCCAGGCGGCGATAGTAGTCCACCAGCGGTTCCATCGCCTCTGGCAAGGTCACGATCTCGGCCGTGCCCTCGATCTGGACCCACGGGCCGGTAAACGCCTCGACGAAGACGCACAAGGCGGCGCGTGGATCGCGACAGAGGTTGCGCACCTTGTACGCCGCTTCCCGGCTGCTGATGATGGCCCGCCCGGCGGCATCCAGACCCACGGTCACCGGCGACATCTGCACGCGCCCATCCCGCCGCCACGTCGCGAGGACGGCATTCTCGTGCTCACGCAGGAACTGCTGCGCGACGGCAATATCCATCCGCGTCATCCTTTCCTGGACACAGGGGCTCAGCGGGGGAAGCTCACCCCGATACGCTTCCCCGGGCGAGAGTAGCAGCCATGACACGAGCCGTCTCCACCAGGCCGGACCGGGTCCTCGGCGCGTCGCAGCGCTCGCGTCGTCCACGGTCGAGAGACGGGAACCGGGGCCGCCCCCTGCGGAGCGGCCCCGTGCCGTGAGATCTCGGCGGATCAGCTGTGCCAGCGGAACTGTTGCGGCTTGCGGGCGGATTCCTGCGAGATCACGACGTTGACCAGGGCCGGACCCCGAAACTCCATCGCCTCCTGCAGGGCGCCCTTCAGGTCCTTCGGGTTCTCGACAAACACGCCCTTGCCGCCGAAGGCCTCCATCATCTTGTCATAGCGGGCGCCATAGATCAGCGCGTTCGGCCGGAGGTTCTGGAGCGGGTCCTCCGGCATCTCGGCGTGCCCCGGGCCGATGCCGCCATTGTTGAAGACGACGATCTTGACCGGAAGCTGATAGCGGCAGGCCGTTTCCATCTCCATGCCGGAGAAGCCGATCGCCGAGTCGCCCGAGACCGAGATGATCGGCTTGTCGGGATGCACCACGGCGGCGGCGATGACGAAGCCCATGCCAATGCCCATGGTGCCGTAGCTGCCGGCATCGAGCCGGTGCCGCGGCTTCGAATTGAACAGCTGGGTGCGGCCGATATCCATCGTGCTGGCGCCCTCGCCGATGATGATCGCGTCCTCCGGAACCCAGGCGGCGACGTCCTTCAGCGCGCGATAGTAGTTGGCCGGCGCCGCGTCGTCGGCCAGCTGGGGCGCGATCTGGGCCGCATTCGCCGCCGCCTTCTCGCCGATCGCCGCATGCCAGGGCGCGTCCTTCGGATAGACCCACTCGCGCTTCTCCAGCGCCTTGTTGAGCTGCCCGACGATTGCCTTGCCGTCGCCGATCAGTGCGACCTCGGTCGGCGCGTTCTGGCCGATCTGCTCCGGCGCGATGTCGAGCTGGATGATGCGCACGTTCTTGTTGAAGCGCGGCGGCAGGCCGAAATGCATGATCCAGTTGAGCCGCGCGCCCATCAGGACGACGAGATCGGCATTCTGGAGCGCGTGGCTGCGCGCGGCGCCGACCGACAGCGGATGGGTGTCGGGCATCACCCCCTTGCCCATCGGCGAGGCGAGGAACGGCAGCTGGGTACGCTCGATGAAGGCGCGGACCTCGTCCTCGGCGCGGGCGTAGGCCATCCCCTTGCCGACGATGACGAGCGGCCGCTCCGCGGACCGGAGCGCGTCCAGCGCGCGATCCACATCCTCCGGCATGGCCTGGGTGCGTGGCGGATCCGGGCAGCGCGCCGGCTCGTCCACCCTCGACTCGTCGACCTTTGCCGTGATGATGTCGTCCGGCATATCGAGATAGGTCGCGCCGGGCCGGCCGTAGATGGAGTTCCTGACCGCCATCTCGACATAGAACGGGATGCGGTGGACGTGCTCGACCGCGTGCGCGAACTTGCAGAACGGCGTCGCGATCAGCACCTGGCGCTCTTCCTGGAACGCCCCCATGCCGTTGCGCCAGGACTCCGACGCGCCGCCAATGAGGATCATCGGCCAGCCATTCTGCTGCGCATTGGCGAGGCCGGCGAGGGCGTGAACCACGCCGGGGCCCGAGACGACGAGGCAGGCGCCGGGGCGCCCGGTCAGATAGCCAACCGCCTGCGCGGCGTACGAGGCTGACTGCTCGTTGCGCATCCCGACGTAGGTGATCCCCTCTTTCTGCGCGGCCGTGGCGATCGGGCCCACCGGGAACCCGACGATCCCGAACATGAACTTGACGCCCTGCCGCTTCAGGCTCCTCGCCACCAGGGTCGCGCCGTCGACTTCGCTCATGAGATCCCTCCTGTCAGAATGGGTCGCTGTTCGATACTGCCCTCGAACTGGTCCTTGACCAAGTCGGGGTTGACCGTCGCCGTCGAGCCCGTCATGCAGGGCGAACAGTGTCGGCCAGGTCCCCCGCCAAGATCGCGCCCCCCCGCCGTCAGAGTCAAGCCCCGTGCGGCCCGATAAGATCGCGATCTCTCATGTTGGCGACAACACTGCCCAGAGTGGGCACATGGATTGACAAAAGCTCCCCGAGGCTGCTACAAGGGCAATGAAGCCCCGCACGCCGCGAGGGTGGGGGGCGGCAGAGCGTTCGCAGAACGCTCTGGCCCGCGGCGAGACGCCAGGGAGGGCCGTGCGATGGCCGCACACATCCGGAAGATCGCCGTCAGGATCCACGGGATCAGCGCCCCGGTCGCCTTCAGCGCCCTGCCCGGCGGCTTCACCTTCCAACACGCACTTCCTCGCCGGCGAGAAGCCAATGCTCTTCCACGCCGACCCGTGGGGGCTGGTCCCCGCCGTCCAGGAGTCGGCGGCTGCGTGCTCCCGGTCGCGCGGCGACACGCCGGCGGGGGCTGGCGCAGGACGGGCCGGCCG
>DATKEI010000408.1:0-4815 GCA_035544455.1 Binatia bacterium
GCTCGACCTGCACGGCGGCGGAGGCGATCTCGTCTTCCCCCATCACGAGTGCGAGATCGCGCAGGCCGAGCCCCTCACCGGGCGCGCGCCCTTCGTCCGCGGCTGGGTACACATGGCCATGGTCGAGCACGAGGGCGCCAAGATGAGCAAGTCGCTCGGCAACCTGGTCATGGTCCGGGACCTGCTCGTCGACTGGCCGGCCGACGCCCTGCGCCTCTACCTGGCCGGGCACCACTACCGCCGGAGCTGGAGCCACGACGCCCGCGAGATCGCCCGCGCCGACCGCCTCGCCCGGACCTTGCGCACGGCGGTCACGGCGGCCGGGGGCCGCGGCGGCGCCCTGGACACGGCGGGAGCCGAGGCCGACTTCGCCGCAGCGATGGACGACGACCTGGACACGCCGGCCGCTCTCGGCCGGCTCGAGGGCCTGGCCGACGACATCCTGGGCGCGGCCCGCGCGGGCCGCGACGTCGCGCCCGCCCAGGCGCTCCTCCGCCGGCTCGCCGAGGTCTTCGGCCTGCGGCTGGATGCCCCGGGTGCCGACAAGCGCGTGGTCGAGGGCTGGGAGGCGCATCTCGAGCGCTTCCCCGCCGCCCCGGACGCGAGCCCCGCCTGAGCGCCGGGGAGCGGCGACTGCCGGCGTGGAGGGCGAAGGCCACGCCGAACCGCCCGCGCGGGGCCAGGCCCAGCCGGGCCGAGGCGAGACGGCGACCGCCTTGGAAACCGCCGGAAACGGGATGCTGCGCGCCGGGTCCGGGAACTGCTCCTCACAGGCCAGGATGGCCCGCGGACGCCGCTCAGGGGAGCAGGTCGGCGATCGGGATCGCGGTGCCCGGCGCCCCGAGCGGCGTCACCACCCCGGGTGGCCCGAGGATCTCGACGGCGTGATACGCCCAGCCGCTCGCCGCCCCCGCTGACGGACGCGGGTCGCGATGAACTTCGAGGACCCGCTCGACGAGGTTCACGATCCAGTACTCCTGGAGGCGCGCCCGGGCATACAGGCCGGCCTTGACCCGACGGTCGAGGCGCAGGCTCGAATCGGCGACCTCGACCACGAGGACCGCCGTCGACGGATGCGCGCCGAGATACTGCCGGGGCACGCCCGGGACGATGGCCACGTCGGGCTCGGGCTCGGAATCCTCGTCGAGGGCGAGCGGTGCATGGAGCCGGGGATGCCATCCGGGCCCGAACGCCCTCGCCAGTACCTGGCCGATCTGCCCGACGATCGCGGCGTGCGAACTGTCCTGGCGCTCCCGAACGACGAGCAGGCCGTGGAGAAGCTCCAGGCGCTCGCCGACGAACATGCCCAAGTCGACCAGCCGCTCGTATTCGCGCCCCGCCACCGGCGAGTCGCCACATGGAGCCCGGCCTCCTCGACCATGCGCGGCACGGTAGCCCGCGCCCACCGGGCGGTCAATCTCGCCCGCGAGATACGCGCCACCTCCTCGATGACCCGTCCCTCACAAGCCCGAGCGAGGAGCACCGTCGATACGGACCGCCGCGCCCGCCCACGGCAGCTCATCCGCGCCACTGTCTCCGCCGCTACTCGCACGGTGCGACGATCGCCCCGGAGTATCCGCCCTCACCAAGGTCCGATGCTGGCGCGGCAAGGCACCCGAGCCGCTCACCGAGTGTAGGTCGGATGGGCGACATACCCGAGGGTCAGGCCCTCCGCGTACTTGCGGATGTTGTCTGATCCCTCTTCATGTTATCGAATAGTTGCGGAGCACCACGTTGCAGATCTCGGTAGATCGAGGCAGCAGACGCAACCCAGGCACAACCGGACTACATGCCCCTGTCCCTCGCGCCGAGCTGGGGGGCGGGCCAGTCTCACCGGCGCCAAGGCCAGGAAGCCGCCCTGCCCTGCCAGCGGCGGGCGATGCTCGCCATGGTCACCGGCCAAGCCCCCCCCAGCTACCTCCCCACCTCAGCTATGAAGCAACCCAGGCGTGCCAGTCCTTCCCTCCGGTGCCAGGGCCCGGGATTGGGCAGGCCCGACGGAATCATGGCGCTGTTCGGAGCGCCGCTCGCCCACGAGGATCACGCGGTCCGTGCGTGCTATGCGGCGCTGCGAATGCAGGAGCTGGTGAAGGGCTACGCGGAGGAGGCGCTCCGCGCCCACGGCGTGACCGTGCAGATCCGGGTCGGGATGAACTCGGGCGAGGTCGTCGTGCGGGCCATCGGCAGCGATCTTCACATGGACTACACGGCGGTGGGCCAGACCACGCACCTGGCGGCTCGGCTCGAGCAGGTCGCCGCGCCCGGGACCGTACTCTTCAGTCCCGAAACGCTGCGGCTCGTCGAGGGCTACGTCGAGGTGCGATCGCTCGGGCCCATCCCCGTGAAGGGCCTCCCGGACCCGATCGAGATCCTCGAGCTGACGGGGGCGGGTCAGGCGCGGACCCGATTGCAGGCCTCGACGCTCCGCGGCCTCACGCGCTTCGTCGGACGCGACGCCGAGGTCGAGCATTTGCGCCGGGCCCTGGGCCAGGCCGGCGCGGGCCGGGGCCAGGTGGTCGCCCTCGTCGGCGAGGCCGGCGTGGGCAAATCGCGCCTCGTCTATGAGTTCACCCACTCTCACCGGGTCCAGGACTGGCTGATCCTGGAAGCCTCGTCGGCTCGGCCCGGTTGCTTCTCCTCGTGAACTATCGGCCGGAGTACAGCCACGGCTGGGGGAGCAAGACGTACTACCGCCAACTCCAGATCGATCCCCTACCGCCCGAGAGTGCCGACCAGCTGCTCGATGCACTCCTCGGCCCCGACGCGGCCCTCGGCCCGCTCAAGCGACTCCTGGTCGAGCGGACGGAAGCCAATCCCTTCTTCCTCGAGGAGAGTGTGCGGGCCCTGGTGGAGACCGGGGCCCTGGCCGGCGAGCGCGGCGCCCATCGGCTCACCCGACCCGTCTCGCAGCTGACGATCCCCGCCACCGTGCAGGCCATCCTAGCTGCGCGCATAGACCGGCTGGCGCCCGAAGCCAAGCGACTCCTCCAGGCGGCCGCCGTCATCGGCCAAGACGTGCCCCTGCCGCTGCTCCTGGCCATCGCCGAGGTCCCGGAGCCCGAGGTGCTGGCAGAGCTGACCCGCTTGCAGGCCGCGGAGTTCCTATACGAGACAAGTCCCTTCCCGGAGCCCGAGTACACCTTCAAGCACGCGCTGACCCACGAGGTCGCCTACGGAAGCCTGCTCCAGGAACGGCGCAAGGCCCTACATGCTCGCATCGTCGCCGCCATCGAGCGTCTGCATGGAGACCGCTTGCCCGAGCATGTCGAGCGGCTCGGCCACCATGCCATGCGGGGTCACATGTGGCCGAAGGCGGTCACCTATCTTCGACAGGCTGCCACCAAGGCGGCCGCGCGGTCCGCAAACCTCGAGGCCGTGGGCTGGCTCGAGCAGGCCATCGATGTGTTAACGCATCTGCCGTCGGAGCCCGAGACGGAGACGCTGGCCGTCGACGTGCGGCTGGATCTCCAGATCCCCCTCAACGGTCTCGGTGAGATTGACCGCCTCCTCAGGTATCTCGGCGAAGCTGAATCTCTTGCCGCAACGCTCGGGGATGTACATCGAATGGGCCGGATCGGCGCGTACAAGGCGTTTGTCCTCATAGCGACAGGGCAACACGAACAGGCTGCCGCCTTCGCGGAGCAGGCGCTGACCGCTGCGCGCAGCGTTGGAGATCTGGCGCTCGAGGTTCAGGCGAACTTACGTATAGGGCAGGCGTGCAGCCACCTGGGCGAGTACTCTCGCGCAATAGCGGCATTGAAATGGAATATTGACACGCTCGTCGGCGACCTCCAGGCCGAGCGCTTCGCGATGCCGAGTTTACCCGCAGTTTTGTCGCGGGCGTTCATGGCCTGGTGCCTCGCGAGCCTGGGAAGGTTCTCAGCCGCCAGAGAAGTCGCCGAGGAGGCGACCCGGATCGCGGAGGCCGGCGACGATCGAATCGGCCTCTCCCTGGCACAGGCGAGGCTCGGTTGGAGCTTGGTTCGAGAGGGGAACCCGGAGCGGGCCGTTCAGGGGCTGGAGCGCGCGCTCGACAACGCCCGGCGTGGCGGTTTCGAGATCGGCCGCCTCAGCTCAGCCGCCGCGTTGGCCGAGGCCAAGGCCGCCGGTGGTGGCATCGAGGAAGGACTGGCGCTTCTCGAGCAGACCGCAGAGCAGTCAGCGGCGATCAGGTTCGTCGCTATCGTGCCTTGGATAGTGGGAGCGCTCGGTGCTACGTACCTCGTCGCGGGTCGACTGGCCGACGCTCGCCACGCTGCGGAGCAGAGCCTGCAGATGGGGCGGGTCTCTGGGGAAAAACCGATTCAGGGCGACGCGCTGCTGATCCTCGCGGAAGTCCACGCCCGGATGACGCCCCCCGAATTCCTCGAGGCCACGAACGCGTACGGAGAAGCACTCGCTATCGCGGAACGCATCGGTGCGCGCCCGCTCGTCGCCCACTGCCACCTCGGCCTCGGCAAGCTCTACCGGCGCACGGGCAAGCGCGAGCAGGCGCAGGAGCACCTCACCACCGCGACGACGATGTACCGCGAGATGGCCATGCGGTTATGGCTGGAGAAGGCGGAGGCGGAGATGGGGGAGTTGGCGTGAGGTCGAATCGCCCGCGGTCCCTACAAAGGCTGACGAACGCCCAGCTGATCGAGGAAGTCGAACGCCTTCGCGAGCGTCTTGCCGCTGAGGGTCCCAGTGGGGAGTCGAGCGGCGAAGACGATACCGCACGACTCCGGCGCGAACTTGTCGGAGCGGTGGACCAGCAGACGGCCACCGCGGAGATCCTTCGCGTGATCAGCAGCTCACCGACGGATGTGCAGCCGG
>DATKEI010000409.1:0-7004 GCA_035544455.1 Binatia bacterium
AGGGTTTCGGAATCGGCCTTGAACTCGAGCGTTGTCCCGTTGTCCGCGCGCAGCGTCACCATGCCCGAGCGGGGATCGACCTTCTCCACCCGCCCCTCGACGCTCGCGGGTGCTCCTGCCGGCGGGCAGTTCGCTGGCTTGCCCTGGGCGAGGGCCGAGCCCGTCGCGCCGAACGCGGCGAGGATCGCCGCCGCCACCACCGCCTTCCATCTGCGTGTCGCCCAGCTCATGTCGCACTCTCCTCGACCGGATCCGGTCTCACTTGTTGTGCCGGTAGATGTCGTAGATGACGCCGGCGGCCGCGCCCACTCCCGTGCCGATCAGCGCGCCCTTGCCTGCGCCGTAACCGGTGCCGGCACCGACGGCCGCGCCTGCCCCCGCGCCCACGGCAGCACCCGTGGCGGTGCCGCAGGCCGCGGTACCGAGGGCCACGCTCGCCGCGAGCAGCGCGGCCGCCGCCCACGATCCTGCCATCGTCCTCGCTCGGTTCATGCTCGTTCCGTTCATGCCTGGTTCTCCTATCGAGGCTGGCTGCGAAGCGCGTCGATGCGGTCGGGGGTGGCCGGATGGGTAGAGAAGAACCCCCCGCCGCCCGACCCTTCCGTCTGCTGCAGCCAGATCAGCGTGTTCACCATGACGTCGCCGGGATAGCCTGCGCGCTCGAGGATCTCCCGGCCGTGGCGGTCCGCCGTGTATTCCTCCTGTCGCCCGTACGCCTTCTGGATGAGGGATGCCGCGATCGGCGAGAGGCCGCCGCTGCCGGGTACGAGCTGGTCGAGAATGACCATCCCCACCGCCAGGCCCGCGCCCAGCGTCTGCGCCTTCGCGACGTGGCCGAGATCGTCGTGGGCGATCTCGTGGGCGAGCACACCGGCCAGCTGTTGATCGTTGGCCTTGGTCAGGAGCCCGGTGGTGATGAGGAACTGGCCCTGACCGGCGCTGCCGGCGTTGACGCGCGGATCGTCCACGATGCCGACGCGCACCTGCCCGGGCTGGCGGGGCGTCTTGGCCGCCGCCAGGAGCGGCACCATCACGCGCTTGAGGCGGTCGACCTGGGCCGCATCCAGCTCGCGCGTCGCCGTCGACGGCGGCCGCGTCGTGGGCGCGGGAGCGGACGTGGGTCCGCTGACCAGGCCCGCGCAACCCGCCGCCAGCGCCGCGGCCGCGAGCACGCCGACTGCGCCCCGGGACATGCGCTGGGCCGCGCCCGTCTGAATCTGTCTCATGGCTTTTGGGGTCCTCCGGGATGAGATGGCACGCGGACGGAGCCGGCGCTGGACAAGGGGTACGCAAGGGGCATACCAGGGGCGCGAGCGGAGCGCGCCCGCTGAATCGCCTGGAAACTCAGGGGTCGAGCGAGCTCGACGAGTGAGCGGGTGTGACTTTTACCGTGTCACGTTTCCGCGCAGATCCCGAATGCGGACGAGCGGGCGGGAGGGCGCCCGTCAAGGGCGCCACACCTCGATCTTGCCGGTCTGGCCGGTGATGTCGTGCCGGTACTCGCCGACGAGGGCGCGCCGGTTGTCCTGCTCGTGCAGGGTCAGGGCCGTCTCGCCCGCATCCCCCTCGAGGATGAGCTTGCCCTCGGAGAAAATGATGCGGCTCGTGCGCTTCTCCGGCCCCGTCGGCATCTCGAACACGAACTCGCCCATGCCATCCTGGGGATTGATCGTCAGGGTGATGGCGCCGCTCCACGAACCCTCGGACCACGTGCCCTTCCACTCGCCGCCCAGCCGATCGAGATCGATCGGCTCGACGGTCTTCGCCGGGGGTAACGCGGCGCTGCAGGCGGTCAGCAGGAGCGCGGTGAGAGCTCCGCCAAGGAGATTGCGCAACCAGGCCGGCATGCATGCCCTCCTCGCCAGGCTGTCCCGGCGCACGGGCTCACGTCTCGAGGCCGCCGGCGCTTCCTTCCGCGCCAGGCTGCCGCTCGCGCTTCCTTTTTTACTCCCCCCCTTGCGCGAAGGGAAGCGGTGCACCCGATCATTCCCGGCCCAGCGTCAAGAGGGTGATCTTCTGCTTCACCCGCCCGTCGTCGTACGGGCGGCGGTCGGCGCGGCGCACGACCAGGCCGCGCGTGCGGCACTCCTCCACGAATGCCGGCATGGCCACCCGCCCCGGGTCGGCCACGGTGGCGACGCCTCCCGCGGCGAGCGTGCGCCCGACGGCGCGCGCGACCAGCGCGGCGTACGTGCGCTCGTACAGGACGTCGGCCGCGACCACCCGGTCGTGGCGCCCCAGATCTCGAGGCAGGGCGCGCCAGTCGACGGCGCGCGTCACGGGCTCGCGACCAAGGCTCCGCCAGGCGTTGGCGCGCGTGAAGGCGAGGGCGTCATCGTAGTAGTCGGTGGCGGTCACGCGATAGCCGGCGCGCAGCGCGGCCAGGGTCACCAGGCCGAGCCCGCAGCCGAGCTCGAGCAGGGCGCGTCCCCGGCCGCGCTCGGCCGCCACCTCCCCCGCCAGCACGACCGCCGACGGCCACAGCTCGGCCCAGTAGGGCAGGCGCTCGTCCCTCGCGAAGTCCTCGTCGCTGATCAGATCCTCGGCGCGTGGGGGACGGAGGATCTCGACCTCGGCGTCCCCGACGCGCACCGGCGACGCCACCGCGCCGAAGCGCGCGGTGAGGGCGGCGTGAAGGGCGGCGCCGCTCGCGCCAGGCCTCACCGGGCGGGACCGTTGCCGCCGAGGATCTCGATGAGTCGCTCCCCGGTGATCTCTCCGGGGATCAGCACGTGGTCCGCGCCCCCCCGCTGCAGGTCCTCGGCGTCGTCCCTCTCCTCGCCGGTCATCACGATGATGGCGGTGGGCGCGAGGCGGCGCAGGTGGGCGACGAGCCGGCGGGTGCTGATCCCCTTGAGGAAGGTGTCGGAGATGGTGGTGACGATGAATCGCGCGTGCTCGATCCCGAGGTGCTCGAGCGTGTCGGGGTTGGCGAGATCGCCGTACTGCCAGTGGAACCCGCGCGCGAGGATGGTGCGCCCGCGCGTGGCGTGGTAGTCGATGAGGGTGATCCGCTCCTTCAGGTGAGGCGCGCGCTGCTCGACGAGGTCGAGGACGGCCTGGGCGATCCGGAAGTGGCCGAGAAGCACGATATCGCGCCGCACACGGCCCGGGGCCTCGGGCTCCGCCGCGGGGGCCGGACCGGGACCCGGTCGCGCGAAGGGGCGCAGGAGCAGCCGCGCCAGGCGGTCGTTGGCGCCGATCACGTAGGTCGAGATCAGCGAGGTGAGGATCATGGCGGTGAGCACGACCGCGTTGACGTGGGGCGAGATGTGCCCGTACTCGCTGCCCAGCTTCAGGATGACCAGGGAGAACTCGCTGATCTGGGCCAGGTTGAGCGCGGTGACCAGGCCCGCGTACAGCCCGTCGCCGAGGACGTACACGAGGGGGACCACCGCGACCAGGCGGCTGACGAAGACGAAGGCCACGATGAGGAAGGCGGGGCCGAGGATGGCGAGGGTGGGCAGAGGGACGTTCATGCCGAGCGCCACGAAGAACAGGGTGACGAAGAAGTCGCGCACCCCCGTGATCTTCGCGATGACGTCGGCGCCGTACGGGAAGGCCGAGATGCTCACCCCGGCGATGAGGGCGCCCATCTCGCGCGACAGGCCAAGGCGCTCGGCCACGCCGCTCATGATGAAGCACCAGGCCACCGCGGACAGGAGCACCAGCTCGGGACGGGCCGCCGCCGCCTCGAAGAGCCCGGCCAGCAGGTAGCGGCTGGCGAGGAAGGCCACGGCCACGAGGACGGCGCTCCCGGCGATCGACTGGACGATCCCGAGGAGACCGGGATCGGCGAGGTGGGGCTGGAGGGCCATGAACAGGATGGCCCAGAGGTCCTGGAACACGAGGACGCCCAGGGTGAGCCGGCCCGAGAGCACCTTGAGCTCGAACTTGTCGCGCAGGAGCTTGACCACGATGAGCGTCGAGCTCAGCGCGGCGACGATGGCGAGGTAGAGGAGGTCGAAGTTTCCGCTGCCCCACCGGTAGCCGAGCCCGGCGAACACGGCCAGGCCGAGGAGGGCGTCGACGGAGAACTGGCCGACGCCGAGCACGACGAGGGAGCGGCCGAGCCGCCGGATCTCGCGCAGGTCGATCTCGAGCCCGATGATGAACAGGAGCAGGATGAGCCCGATCTCGGAGATGAGCTCGATGCTGGCCTCGCTCTGGACGAGGCCGAAGCCGATCCGGGGGCTGAGGAGCACGCCGCCCGCGATGTAGCCGAGGATCAGGGGCTGCCCCAGGAGGCGCGCCACGTGGCCGGCGATCACCGCGAAGACGATCCCCAGCGCGATGTCGCGGAGCAGGGTGACGTCGTGGGGCATCGATCAGTGCGGACGGGTCCGATGGCGGGCCCGGCGCCGCGAGCAGCGTACACCGGCGACGCGCGGAGTCAAGATCCAGCGCCTGACCGGGGAAGGGTCGTCAGGTCGCGCGGAGGTCGCGGAAGAAGGCGCGGATCTCCCCGGCGAGGGCCTCCGGTTCCTCCATCGCGGCGAAGTGCCCGCCGGCCGGCATCGCCGTCCAGCGCGTGATGTTGAAGGCGCGCTCGGCCCACGCCCGCGGCGGGGTCAGGATCTCGCGCGGGAAGGCGGCGTATCCGGTCGGGACCTCGATGCGGGCGCGGTCGGGGAGCGGCCAGCCGTCGTGGATGCGGGCGTAGTAGGGCCAGAAGGACGATCCGATGGCGGCGGTGGCCCAGTAGATCGTGATGTTGGTGAGGAGGTCGTCCCTGGTGAACCGCCGCTCGACGTCGCCGCCGCAGTCGCTCCAGGTGCGGAACTTCTCCACGATCCACGCGGCCAGGCCCACCGGCGAGTCGGTGAGGCCGTAGGCCAGGGTCTGGGGCTTGGTCCCCTGGATGGCCTGATAGCCGGTCTCCTCGCGGAGCCAGTGGGCCAGCTGCTCCTGGTAGCGCACCTCGTCCGGCGTGGGGTTGTCGAGGCGCGTCGGATCGCGGCGGAGCGGCATCAGGTTGAGATGGATCCCGGCCAGGCGGTCGGGCACGTCGACGGCGAGCCGCGAGGTGATGAAGCAGCCCCAGTCGCCGCCCTGCGCCCCGAAGCGCCGGTAGCCCAGCACATCGGTCATGAGCGACGCGAAGGCCTTCGCCATCTCGGGGACCCCGAGACGCGGCTGGTTCGGCCGGAAGGAGAAGCCGTAGCCGGGAAGGGACGGGGCCACCACGGTGAAGGCGTCGGCGGGGTCGCCGCCGAACCGGGCGGGGTCGGTGAGCATGGGGATGATCCGGTGGAACTCCCACACCGAGCCCGGCCAGCCGTGCGAGATGAGCAGGGGCAGCGGCGCCGGCCCGCGGCCCACCTCGTGGATGAAGTGCAGGTCGATCCCGGCGAGCGGCACCGAGAACTGCCGGAAGCCGTTCAGCACCGCCTCGTGGCGGCGCCAGTCATAGCCGTTTCGCCAGTAGGCGCAGAGCTCCTGCACGTAGGCGAGGTCAGTGCCGTATCGCCAGCCCGCGCCCGGCGGCTCGTCGGGCCAGCGGGCGCGGGCCAGGCGCTCGCGGAGGTCGGCCAGCACTGCGTCGGGCACGCGCACGGTGAAGGGGGTCGGGATCGGACCGGGCATGGCAGCGTTCCTCTCAGAACATAGCCGCGCCACGGCGCCGGTGGCAAGCGACCTGCGCGGACCGTTCCGCGATGCCTGCCGGCGCGACCTGGCGCACCGGGCCCGGGCCCCTCCGATACGAAGGGTTGCCGAGGGCGGCCGGTCCGGCTACTCTCGGGGTTCGATGCGTCACGTCCGCCTCGGCCGCACCGGCTTGCACGTCTCGCGCCTGTGCCTGGGCACCATGACCTTCGGGCTCCAGTGCGACGAGCCCTCGTCGGTTGCCATCCTCGACCGCGCGGCGGCGAATGGCATCAGCTTCCTCGACACCTCCGACGTGTACCCGCTCGGCGGCGGCCTCGACACCGTCGGGCGCTCCGAGGAGATCCTGGGCCGGTGGCTCGACGGCCGGCGCCAGCGGTTCATCGTGGCCACCAAGTGCTTCGGGGCGATGAGCGCGGCGCCATGGGACCGGGGGAACTCCCGCAAGCACATCCTCGACGCCATCGAGGGATCGCTCCGGAGGCTCCGCACCGACTACGTCGATCTCTACCAGCTGCATCATCCGGACGCCGAGACGCCCATCGACGAGAGCCTGCGCGCGCTCGACGACGTGGTCCGCGCCGGCAAGGCGCGGTACGTGGGCTGCTCGAACTTCCCCGCCTACCAGGTGGCCCGGGCCCTCGGCCGGAGCGAGGTGCTGGGCCTGGCCCGGTTCGATTCGGTGCAGCCCCGGTACAACCTGCTCTTCCGGCAGATCGAGCGCGAGCTGCTGCCGCTCTGCGGGGAGGAGGGGATCGGCGTGATCCCCTACAACCCCCTCGCCGGGGGGTTTCTCTCGGGCAAGCACCGCGCGGAGACGGGCCCGACGGCGGGAACGCGGTTCACCCTCGGGACCGCCGGCCCGCGCTACCAGGACCGCTACTGGCACGCGCGGGAGTTCGCGACCGTCGAGGCCCTGCGCCCGCTCGCTGCCGAGGCGGGCATGTCGCCGGTCCAGATGGCGGTGGCGTGGGTCCTGGCCCACCCGGCGATCACCGCGCCCATCGTGGGGGCGAGCCGGCCGGAGCAACTCGACGACGCTGTCGCGGCCGTCGACAAGAGCCTCGACGAGAGCCTGAAGCGGCGCCTCGACGAGCTCACCCGCGAGTATCGCACCGGCGACGACCCGCGATGACCCCGGTCCGCGGCGCCGCGCCCGCCATCGGAGGACATCGCCCGTGACCCGTGTCGCCCTCCTCGATGACTATCAGGGCGTGGCCCTTGCCATGGCCGACTGGAAGAGCCTGCCCCCGGGCACCGAGGTGGTGCCCTTTCGCGACCACCTCTCCGCCCCGGACGCGGTGGCGGCGCGCCTGGCCGACTTCGACGTCGTCATGGCCATGCGGGAGCGCACTCCGTTCCCGCGCGCCCTCCTGTCGCGCCTGCCCCGGCTGCGC
>DATKEI010000410.1:0-4828 GCA_035544455.1 Binatia bacterium
GCTCGGCGGGCCCGGCCACCGCGGCCGCGGTCGGGCGCGCTCTCGTGTCCTGAGTCGAAAGTGCGTTGACTCGCGGCGCCGGGTGGGGTGGGGGGCCTCCCCGCGGGACCGTATCTTCTGCGGATGGCCGAAGCCACCCACTGCGGATGGCCGAAGCCACCCACCACCCCTCTCGTGGCCCCATTGAGCGCCGGCGACGCTCCCGCGAGTCAGCGTGTCCCGCGGGGAGGACTCCCGCCCCACCCGGCGCTCTGTCGGCACATCTGTGACCCGGGACACTAGGCGGCCGCGGGCACGGGTGCGTGCTCGGGGGCGAGCACCAGGTCGGTGGCGTCGGCGGGCGCCCGCCGGGTGCCCAGCCACGTGGTCCAGCCCAGGCGGCCCTCGCGGCCGAGCCGGAGCCCGGGCACTTCCTCGCAGGCCAGCACCGGCTGCACCTGCCAGTCGAACTCGAACCCGACGTAGTTGCGCACCCAGTCGACGAGGCGCCCGAGGCTGCCTCCCCCGGGCAGGAAGTCGTGATACCGGTCGAGGTCCATGGGGCCGAGAACGATCCGGAAGCGGCTCTGGGCGTCGCGCACGCGCGCGCCCAGCACGGTGCCGAGGCCGAGGGCGCCGCTCGGCCGTCCGTCGCCGGCGAGGGTCGTGCGCTGATCGGCGGGCAGATCGAGCCACCCCAGCGCGAACTGCTCCACGCGCGCGGGCAAGCCGAAGTATCCCTCCAGGATCGACGCCAGCCCCTCCGCGCTCTTCGGGTTCCGCCCGAGGTGACCGGTGAAGAACAGCTTGGCGTGGTCGGGGACGGCGTCGCGGTCGCGCGTGGCGGGCGAGCCGTAGCCGGCGAGCGAGCCCAGGTACACGGCGAACCGGTCCTCGGCGGGCCGATCGAGCTGGACGGTGGGGCGCGACTCGGCCCAGGCCCGGTAGAACAGCATCGCCATCCGGTGGTGGAACATGTCCAGGAAGCGGATCAGGGTGGGGTCCGCGTGGTTGCGCAGGCGCTCCCGAGCGTACTCCGTCAGGTGCAGGGGCAGGGGCCCATTGGGCCCGAGCAGACCGAAGAAGCGCTGCTCGAGTCTCGGCGGCCGCCCGCCCTCGCCCTCCTCGAAGGCGGACAGGGTGGAGGGGGCAAAGGCGAGGGAGACCTCCTGGGACAGGCGCACCGGCTCGTCCCCCGGCCGGACCGCCTTGCCGAGGCGGGGCTGCTCGGGCCACAGGGCCTCCATGCGGCGCAGGGCCTGGAAGAAATCGAAGGACCAGGGCGCTTCCGCGAGCGCGGCGAAGAGCGCTAGACGAGCTGGCGCGCGGCCATCCGTGGCGGCCACCGCGTGACCTCCCCGCGCGTCTCCGACAGCAGCGCGAGCTCGGTGAAGGTGTTCATGGACGCGAGCCGCCCGAAGACCTGCTCGAGCACCGCGCCGAGCAGGAACGCGCTCGCCCCCGCGAAGGCGGCCTCGTCGACGGTGAGCCGGATCTCCAGGCCCCGCCCGAACACGATGGGCCCGGGAACAGGCAGGCGACGGACGCGGGGGGCGACGGCGATGCGGCGAACCGCCTGAGCCTGCCGCCGCGAGATGGCGTCGGCCACGTCGGTATCGGCAAGGTCCGCGTACAGCTCGAGAAGCTCGCGCAGCGCGGTGGCGCCGTCCCCGGCATCGCGGTCCGTCACCGTGAGGTAGTTCAGCGAGAGGTGGTTGATAAGCCGCCACGCGATCTCGCCGTCGGGGGGCGCGGACCGGGGCCGCGTCGGCCCGCGCAGGCACCTGATGCCGTCGACGGGGGCCGACACGGCCAGGGTGAAGTCGGCGTCGTGGCCCACCGGCATCAGCAGCGGCAGATCCCGGTTCGTCACCACGACGTCCGCCGAGAGCTGGCGGATCCGCCCGGAATAGGGCGTCTCTTGCGGATCGACCAGGGAGAGGAAGACCTCGCTGCCGACGTAGGCGGTGCGCGATCCGTCGCGCCGCTGCCCCTCCGAGAGCGCCCGGGGCTCCCGGCGCGTCGTGAAGTAGCCCCGGATCGGGCCCCCCACGTCGGCGTCCACCGATGCGTAGAAGGGCCGGAACTCCTGGTGGGCGTCCGTGCCCTCGCCGTACCCGACGAGCCGCTCGACGGCGTACACCTCGAAGTCCATGGGCCGGGTGCGGTCCACCACCACCTGGTGCTCGGCGTGCTGATCGGTGACGTGGATCCGGTCGGCGTGCCGCCGGAACAGGTTCACGACCGGCGTGCAGTGCAGGGCGAAGCTGCTGCGGTCGACCAGGGGGCCCAGGTTGGCGTCCCCCCGGGCCAGGGGAATGGCGATCTCGATCTCGTCGCCGTCGTGGCGGGCGACGGCGCGACCGAGGCCACAGAGCTCGACGAACCGGAAGCGCTCGGGAAACGCGAAGTACTCGTGGAGCAGGCGGTAGCCGCTGAAGGACCGACTGGTGTACGGGATCAGGGCCTGCTCGGCATCGAAGCCCAGGGGCCGGATGGCCTCGGGCCCGCGCCACTCATGCCACGGGACGGGCCGGCCCGGCGGGACCACGAGCACGCCAAGTCCGCTGCCGTGTATCAGCTCGTACAGCTTGAGGGCCACGTCGTCGCCGCCGGCCAGGAAGAGGGGCACCCGGTCGAGGGCGACCTGCTGGAAGGGAATCCCCCCCGCGGTCCGCAGCTTGATGCGCAGGACCCCCCGGACCGCCTCCGGGAGCGGGAGTGCGTTGAGCGGCAGGTCCGGCGCGAGCGGGACGTAGCGCGCGTCGGTGAGCTCGATCGGCCAGAGCGTCACCTGGTGGGCGGTGCGGAACTGGCAGGCCGTCACGGCGCTCCGGGGCATCTGGCCGCGCAGGACGGTGCCTCGCGGAAGGACGAAACCGCTGGCCAGCGCGGCCTCGGACATGGTGGGGACGAACTGGGCGATGGCCATGGCCGGTGTCGGGGCGAGATAGTGCGGGTACACCATGTCGAGCAGATGCTGCGTGAAGCGGGGAAACTCGGCATCGAGCTTGAGGCGCACACGGGCGGACAGAAAGCTGAACCCCTCGAGCAACCGTTCCACATACGGGTCGGCCACCTCGGTGGCGTCCAGGGCGAGACGGGCCGCGACCTTGGGGAACTGCCCGGCGAACTCCGCGCCCATCTCGCGGATGTACGAGAGCTCCTGGCTGTAGTACCGGAGCATCCGGGGATCCATCAGCGTCCCTCGGCGATCCGGATCTCGCCGCTCTCGAGGTCCAGGTCCGTCTTGAGCAGGAGCTCCATCGGGTATGGCTGACCCCACAGCTCGCCCGTGATCTGGAAGGAGAGGACGTTGTGATGGCTTGTCGGCTCGGCCGGCGCCATTCCGCGCACGGTCAGGCTATGAGGCAGGATCCGCGGCTCGAATCGGAGGATCGCGGTCTTGATCACCAGGTCGAGCTCCGCGAGGTCGAGGCTCGAGAGCAGCTTGCCGGACATGGGGGCGAGGCCGTAGTTGACCGTCGAGCGGGCGACCTGCGGGTGCGCGCTGAGATCGACCTCTGCCGTGAGGTTCGTCGTGTTGAAGAGCCACGACAGATCGCGCAGCACGCAGGCGCGGAGCTGATTGCGGCTGATGACCCGCTCCTCCCGGCTCTCGACCGTCCGCGACGGGTCGTTGTCGGTCAGGCGGTCGAGCAAGGCGGGCTGAAGGGTGTCGCGGGCGCCGGCCTCGACCATTCAGCTGGCGCCCGCTCCGGGCGCCGCCGGGCCCGGCCCTGCCGCCCTCGTCCGGGGTGGGCCAGGCCTCCCGCGCGGGGCGATCCCGGACCCAGGCACACCGGTCACCCGGGAGGTTTCCGCCACGCGCAACCGGTGGCGCGGGGTCACGCCGTCCCGGTCAGCTCGATCCGCCGGACGTTCAGGAACGGGTACTCGGCGGCATCCGTGGCCAGCATGCGCTGGCCGCGTCCGTGGAAGGTCTCCGCGGCCACCTCGTCCCACTCCGTCTTCCGCCCGAGCCGGATCTGCCCGTCTGGGTCCGACTCGGAGCCCGGGTACCGGGCGGGGATCAGGGCGGCCAGCTCGCCGCCGTTGGCGAGGATGATCTGGGAGGGCATCCAGACGACATCCCGCAAGTCGGTGGGGGCCTCGAGCGACAGGGCCCGGATGCGCTCGAACGGCACCCAGTAGTAGCTGCCGTCGACCACCGCCTCGCACACCGGGCCGAGGCGCTGGTCGGCGTCGGCGATCCACTCGAACTCCTGGCCGTCGATGGTCCCCGCCACCGCCTGGGCCTGCTCCACCGCCTCGGCGCGGAGCGCGCGAGCCTGCGCCCCCTCACCCTGGGTCCCGGCCGCGAGCGCCTGGACGAGCAAGGCCATCCACGGCAGGGGCTCGCCCATGACAAGGGGGGTCCGCGTGCCGGCGAACACCTCGCGCCGGAGCAGCTCGCAGGCGATGGCCGGTCCGTAGATGTGGACGAGGGCGAGCGCGCCGGCGTCGAGCTCGGGGAGCACCTTGAGCTGCGCACGCGCCCGGTCCCAGTCGCCGAGCACGCACAGGAGCTGGAACAGGAATACCCGGTACCGGGAACTGGACGGATCCTTCCGGACCTGATCTTGAAGCTCGACCAGGGCGTCCTGGAGCCGGCCCTCGCGCACGCTTTGTTCGGCGTTCATGGTGTCGAGCCCTCGGGCCGGCTCCCCCGGCGCCCTAGACACCGGGGGAGCCGGCCCGAGGGCAACGGACCTAGATCTTCTTGTTCGCCGCGATGTCCCAGCCCATCTTGGGCTTGGCCGCCGCCGCGCCCTTCGGGGCCTGCTCCGTGTAGTCCACCTTGACCTTGGCGAAGTTGATGCTGACGTTCTCGGTGAGCCGGTCCTCG
>DATKEI010000411.1:0-9426 GCA_035544455.1 Binatia bacterium
CGACGAGTTCCACGAGAACCTGCCCCAGGAAAGGCTCGCCTGGCTCTACAGCCGGTGCCCGATCTACCTCTGCCCGTCCTGGGACGAGGGCCTGGGAATGCCGGCGATGGAGGCCATGGCGTGCGGAGCGGCGGTGGTGACCTACGACAACGGGGGCTGTCGCGATTACGCCATCGACGGCCGCACCGCCCTGGTGGCGCCGCGCCGCGAGGTCGCGGCGCTGGCCAGGGCGCTCGCCCGCGCGATCGACGAGCGCCCGCTGCGCGAGCGCCTCGCCCGCGCCGGTCGGGAACTCGTCACGGGCGCGTTCGACTGGGAGCGAGCTACCGACCAGCTCGAGGCCCTGGCCGGGGGCGTAGAGACTCCCACGGGCCCGGCGGGGCGCTCGGTCCCGGGGACGACCACCGCGGCTCCGGGCCCGGCGGCGCGCTCGGTCCCGGCGACGGATGGCGCGCCCCGGCACCCGGCAGGAGGGGTCCCGTCATGAGAGGGCCCGTGATCGCGCTCATCATCTTGTCCGCGGTCGTGGCCGCGTGCGCCGACGCCGGGAGCCCCGGCCCGGTGACGGCTCAGCCCGGGCGCCCCGCCCTCCGCATCACGCTCTCGTCCGACCGGCAGAGCTATGCGGTCGGCCAGCCCGTCGCCCTGACCCTCACCGTGGAGAACACCGGGAGCGCTCCGGTGGCCATCATCGCGCCCACGGCCCAGCTCTACGACTTCGCCGTGCTGCGCGGCGACCAGGAGGTCTGGCGCTGGGGCGCCGACGGCGCCTTCGCCGCCCAGATCACCGAGTGGTCGGTCGCTCCCGGGGAGAGGCGCGAGTTCTCCCAGACGTGGCGCCCGTCCCCCACGTCCCAGGGCTCCGGCGATTACACCGCCGTCGCCACGCTCATGGGCACGGCGGCCATGGGCGTCCAGCCTATGCGTCTGACGATCGCGGTCCGCTAGTGTCCCGAGTCAGAAATGTGCCGACAAAGTGCCGGGCGGGGGGGCCCTCCCCGCGGGACACGCGTGTAACGCGGGAGCGTCGCCGGCGGACGCGGCCCGCGGTGTACCATCCCCATGAACCGGGCCTCTCGCCGGACGGCAAGGGCCGCGGTTTCGCCCTCGGAGGAGAGCGTGCACGACATGATGGACATGGACGCCCCCTGACCTCATGGCCGCCTCCTCACCTTCGCGGCCGATGGTCCCCGAGGACCTCGCGCGCATCCAGTTCGTCAGCGATCCCCAGATCTCGCCCGATGGCCAGCGTGTCGCGTTCGTCGCGATGACCCTGTGCATCGAACTCGGAGAGGGAGAGGGCCGGGGTGAGGGTGGGCATCTGCTCACGCATAGTCCGGGTTAGCCAGCGCGCGCCGGGCGCGAGCGGGCCGACTCCGGGCGCACGCGCGAGCCGGGGGGCGCGACCATTGCTGGCGCCGCACCCGGGCTGAGCCAACCGTGCCCGGCCCGTACTTCGAGGACTACCGGAAGGGGGAGGTCATCCGCGGGAGTGCCGTGACCCTCACCGAGAGCGACATCATCGAGTTCGCCCGTCAGTACGACCCCCAGCCGATCCATCTGGACCGGCCGGCGGCGGAGCGCTCGATCTATGGCGGCCTCATCGCCTCCGGCTTCCAGGTGGTCACCCTCGGTTTCCGGACGCTGGTCCAGGCGGGGCTTGTCGGCGAGGGCAGCATGGGATCGCCCGGTGTCGACGAGATCCGGTGGCTCCGGCCCGTGCGGCCCGGGGACACCCTCCACGCCGAGGCGGAGATCGTGGAGGCCCGGCCCTCGTCGTCCCGGCCGGACCGCGGAGTGGTCAACGTGGCCTACCGGATCCTGAATCAGCACGGGGACGTGGTGACGACCTTCCGCGCCGTCCAGCTCGTCCGCCGCCGCGCCGCGCCGGCGGCAACCTCGTGAGGGTGCAAGGGGAGAGACGGCGCGGCTGTCGAGCCTGCCTTGCTTGGTCCACAAGGTTAGTCTACTCTCGGGTAATGACGACGGTGAACGTCCACGAGGCCAAGACTCATCTGTCCCGGCTCCTCGCCAAGGTCGCCCGGGGTGACGAGGTGATCATTGCGAGGGGGGGCAAGCCGGTTGCCCGCCTGGTCCCGGTTCAGAAGGCCAAGCGCATGGGCGAGCTCCTGGGCATCGACAAGGGGCGCCTGTGGATCGCCGAAGACTTCGACGGGCCGCTCTCCGCGGAGATGCTCGCGGCCTTCGAGGGCACGGGTGCGGATCCTTCTTGATACCCAGGTCTGGCTCTGGGTGCTGGGCGAACCTTCTCGCCTGAGCGCCGCCGGTCGGGCCCGGGTGCGATCCCCGAGCAACGCCTTCTACCTGTCCGCCGCCACCATCTGGGAGATCGTCATCAAGCACGTTGCCGGCAAGCTCAGGCTGCCCGACGAGCCCGTCGCCTACCTGCGTGGCCGCCTCGCCGAAACGCCGGCGGCGGTCCTGCCGATCACGCCGGAGCACGCGTTGCAGCTCGCCCTTCTTCCGCTCCATCATCGCGACCCGTTCGACCGCATCCTCATCGCCCAGGCGCAAGTAGAGGGCCTGCATGTCATGACCGCGGATCGGCAGTTCAGGGCCTACCCTGTCGATCTCGTGTCCACCTGACGACGTCGGCGCCGCCCACTGGGTGAGCGAACGAGCCAGGGGCAGAGTCTCCGGTCCGTTCGGTACCTCCGGGTGGAGGACCTGCCTCCGGTGGCGCTGGAGAAGGCCCTTGGGATTCCGGACTCGGGGGCGAGCTGGCGGCCCCGCACCGCCGGTCGCGGGCCTGCCGCGCCGCCGCCCGCGTCGGGCCCGGCCTCCGTCGCGCGGGGTGGGGTCGGGAAGGTGCCCGGGCCGTCGGCCAGGCCGCGATAGACTACCGTCGTGACTGACGGTTCCGTCCCGGCGGTGGACCTCGCCGCGCGCTTGCGGATCGCCCTCGACCTCTGCGAGATGGGCGAGTCCATGCGGTGTGCGCAGCTCCGGCGCGAGCACCCGGGCGCCACGGCGGACGAGATCGAGGCCCTGCTGGTTGCCTGGCTCTGGACGCGGCCGGGCGCCGAGCACGGTGACGGCTGGGGCCGACCCATCTCGTGGCCGCCGTCGCGTCCTTGAGCCGCGCGGAAGCCGCCCTTCGGCGCATGGTCGCCGACCTCGGCGGGCTCGGCCGCCTGTTCGCGCTCGTCGGCGGCCTGGCGGTGTCGGCCCGGAGCGAGCCCCGATTGACGCGTGACGCCGATCTGGCGGTGCTCGTCGCGGACGATCCCGATGCCGAGTCCCTCGTCCGGGACTTGCAGGCGCGCGGCTGGCGGGTCGTGACCGCCATCGAGCAGAGTGTCGCGGGTCGCCTGGCCACCGTTCGGCTGGCGGTCGCGGGCGAGGACGTCCGCGGGGCGGTGGTCGACCTCCTCTTCGCCTCGTCCGGGATCGAAGCCGAGGTGGTGGCTGCGGCCGACCGGATCGAGGCCGTACCGGGATTCCTCGTGCCAATCGCGAGCCTTGGCCATCTCATCGCCCTGAAGGTGCTCGCGCGAGACGATCGCACGCGACCGCAGGACCGGGTGGATCTCGCGGCGCTGCTGACCCGAGCCGATGTCGCGGCCCTGGGCGAGGCTCGGGAGTCGCTCGCGCTGATCACCCGGCGCGGGTTCCACCGCGGGCGCGATCTCCTCGCCGGCCTGGACACGGCGGTGAACGAGTTCCGCGAGTAGCGGCAATCCGAGGCGGGCCGTGCGGGCGACGTCCGGCCCGCCGTTGACCGGGGGACCGGCGCCGGATATAAACGGGAAGCTTGCGCGGCGCCGCGCACCCGCCCCCCCGGGTGGCCGGGGCCGCTGCCCACCGCCGGGAGGGGGCCTCTGGATACCGTCTTGCAGCTCCTGCTGAACGGCCTGGCCGTCGGGTGCATCTACGGCCTGGTCGCCCTGGGTTTCGTTCTGATCTACAAGGCGACCGAGCTGGTGAACTTTGCCCAGGGCGACCTGCTCATGCTGGGCGCCTTCACCTGCTACATGTTTGTCGTCTGGTACCACGTGGGGTACTGGCTGGCCTTCGCCCTGGCCATCGGCCTCGTCGCCCTGTTCGGCGCCGTGCTGGACTGGGCAGTGCTCCGGCGGGTCATCGGCCAGCCGCAGTTCGCGGTCGTCATGCTCACCATCGGCCTCGGCGCCATGTTCCGGAGCTTTGCCTCCATCACCTGGGGCTCCGAGATCTACACGCTGCCCACCCCGTTCAGCGCGCGCGCGACCCGGATCGGCGGCGTCACCGTGAGCCACGAGTACGTGTCGATCATCGTGGGCACCGTGGTCCTGTGCGCCGCGCTCTACGCGCTGTTCACGTACACCAAGGTCGGGGTGGCCATGCAGGCGGCCTCCCAGAACCAGCTCGCCGCGTACTACATGGGCATCCCGGTCAAGCGGGTCTTTTCCCTGATCTGGGCGATCTCGGCGGGCGTGGCCACCGTTGCCGGGGTGCTCCTGGCCCCGGTCTCGCTGATCGACGTGAACCTCGGGTTCATCGGCCTCAAGGCCTTCGCCGCCGCGGTCCTGGGCGGCTTCGGCTCCATTCCCGGAGCCCTGGCGGGGGGACTGACGATCGGCGTCATCGAGTTGTTCGCCGGTACCTACCTGCCGCAGGGCTTCAAGGACGTCGCTGCCTACGTGGTGCTGCTGCTCGTCCTCGCCGTCCGGCCCCAGGGCATGTTCGGCGTCATGGTCCGGAAGAAGGTCTGAGCGGCCCGGCATGCGCTTCGTCTTCAAGACCTCGTACCAGCAGGACCTCGGCCTGTTCCGCGACGGGATCCAGCGCAACTGGTACGTGGCCCTGCTCGCCGGCCTGATGCTCCTGCCCCTCCTGGTCCCTGCGTACCTGGTCGACATCAGCCTCGTCTTCATCTACGGGCTGTGCGGCCTGTCGCTCATGGTGCTGGCGGGGTACACGGGTCTCGTCAGCCTCGGCCACGCCGCCTTTCTCGGGATCGGGGCGTACGCCCACGTCTATCTCGCCCAGGACCTCGGCCTGCCCTGGGTGGTGGCGCTCGCCCTTGCCGCCGCGGTGACGGCCGGGGCCGGCGTGCTGGTCGGGCTGCCTGCGCTCCGGATGACCGGCATCTACCTGACCATCGCCACCCTGGCCTTCGCCCTCATCATCCAGGAAGTGCTGACCCACTGGGAGACCGTCACCGGCGGCCTCAGGGGCAAGGCGGTGGCCAGGGCCGTCATCTTCGGCGTCTCGTTCGCCAGCAACGAGGCGTTCTACTTCCTCTGCCTCGCCGTCCTCGCCGCGGCCCTGTGGCTCACCCGCAACGTGCTGCGCTCGCCCACGGGGCGAGCATGGGTGGCCATCCGGGACAGCGAGATCGCCGCCCAGTCGATGGGCGTGAACCTCGCCGCGTACAAGACCATGGCCTTCGCGTACTCCGCGGGCATGATGGGGGTGGCCGGAGGCCTGTTCGCCCACAAGATCGGGTACCTCGCCCCCGACATCTTCACCGTGCTCCTGTCGATCCAGTTCCTCCTCATGGTCGTGGTCGGGGGGCTGGGGAGCCTGCACGGCGCCGTGTTCGGCGCCGTCTTCGTGGCCATGCTGCCGGTGGCGATCTCCGAGGCCCGGGACGCGGTGCCGGCCTGGGCGGCCCAGGTATTCTCCGCCTTCGGCGCCGGGGCTGGCCAGGCCGTCGGGGACGCCGTGGACCGGTTCGTCAAGCAGCCCGCGCTCGAGCCCGGGGTGTTCGGCCTGATTCTCGTCCTGTTCATCCTGTTCGAGCCGCGCGGGATCTACGGCCGCTGGCTGAAGATCCGCCTGTACTTCTCCACGTTCCCCCTCTACAAGGTCGCCACCTTCAAGCGCCAGAAGGTCTACATGCGGTCGGAGCGCCTGCGATGACGCTCTTCCGGGCCGAGGACCTGGCCATCCGCTTCGGCGGCGTGCAGGCGCTCGACGGCGTGACCTTCGAGGTGGAGCCCGGGTCCGTGTTCACGATCATCGGGCCCAACGGGGCGGGGAAGACCACGATCTTCAACCTGGTGAGCCGGATCTACGACGCCGGCCGCGGCCGCCTGACCTTCCGCGGCGAGGACATCACCCACGTGCCGGCGCACGAGATCGCCCGCCGCGGGATCGCCCGAACCTTCCAGAACATCGAGCTGTTCGAGCACGCCACCGTGCTGGACAACCTGCTGCTCGGGCGCCATACGCACCGCCGCTCGCGGTTCGTCGAGGAGCTGCTGTTCCTGCCGCGAGTGCGGGCGCTCGAGATCGAGCATCGCGAGGCGGCGGAGAAGGTGATCGACTTCCTCGACCTCATGCCCTACCGGGAGAGCCTCATCGCCAACCTGCCCTATGGCATCCGCAAGGTGGTGGAGATGGGGCGCGCCCTGTGCACCGATCCCGCGCTCCTGCTTCTCGACGAGCCCTCGTCGGGCCTCTCCGTCGAGGAGACGGCGGACATGGCGTTCTGGATCAAGGACATCACCGGGCTGCTTGGCATCACCGTGCTCATGGTCGAGCACGACATGAGCCTCGTCAGCGCCGTCTCCGACCGGGTGCTCGCCCTGAACTACGGCCGGCCGCTCGCCCTGGGGACGGCCCGCGAGGTGCAGGAGCATCCCGAGGTCGTCAGGGCCTACCTGGGGGGCTGACGCCATGGCCGACGCCCTTCTCGCCGTCAGCAACATCGAGACGTTCTACGGTCCGATCATGGCCATCCGGGGCGTGAGCTTCGCGGTGCCGGCCGGGTCCATCGTCACCATCCTCGGCGCCAACGGGGCGGGCAAGACGACCGTCCTCAAGACGGTGTCGGGCGCGATGGATCCCCAGAAGGGGACGGTGGTCTTCCAGGGGCGCGAGATCCAGCGCATGGATCCGGACAAGGTGATGCGCCTGGGCCTCAGCCACGTGCCGGAGGGGCGGGAGGTCTTCCCCTTCCTGTCCGTGCGCGAGAACCTCCGCATGGGGGCCTACACGCGGTCGGACGCCGACGGTGTCGCTCGCGATCTCGAGCTCGTGTACCGTTACTTCCCGGTCCTCCGCGAGCGGTCCGAGCAGCGGGCCGGCCAGCTCTCCGGCGGCGAGCAGCAGATGCTGGCGATCAGCCGGGCCCTCATGGCGCGCCCGAGGATGATGCTCCTCGACGAGCCGTCGCTCGGGCTCGCGCCCCGGCTCGTCAAGGAGATCTTCGAGATCATCGTCCGCATCAACCGGGACCAGGGGGTCACCGTGCTCCTCGTGGAGCAGAATGCCCATCTTGCCCTCAGCATCGCGGACTACGGCTACGTGCTGGAGGTGGGGCGCATCGTGATGGAGGATACCTGCGCCCGGCTGCTCGAGAAGGAGGACATCAAGGAGTTCTACCTCGGCATGAAGGACGAGGGTGTCCGCGGCACGCGGCGCTGGAAGAGGAAGAAGACGTGGCGGTGATGCCCCCGCCGTCGAGGACGAGGCCATGAGCATCGCGATGTCGCCCGCCCCGGTGTCGACCGGCCCGCCCGCCTGCACCGTCCTCGGGCAGGACACCCTGCCGCGGTTGTTCCGCCACGTGGTGGCCGCGCGCGGCGAGGCGGTCGCCATGCGCGAGAAACACCTCGGCATCTGGCGCGCCATCACGTGGCGCGAGTACGGCGAGCGCGCGCGCCACGTCGGGCTCGGGCTGGTGGCCCTGGGCCTCCGGCCGCGGGACGTGGTGTCGATCATCTCCGAGAATTGCCCGGAGTGGCTCTTCACCGACCTCGGCACCCTCTGCGTCGGCGGGGTCACGAACGGGATCTACACCACGGATTCCCCGCGCCAGGTCGAGTACATCGTGAACGACAGCGGGACGCGCTTCTTCTTCGCCGAGAACGAGGAGCAGCTGGACAAGATCCTGGCCGTGCGGGAGCGATGTCCCCAGCTGGCGAAGATCGTCGTCTTCGACGTGGAGGGGCTGCACGGCTTCACCGATCCCCAGGTGACGGCCTTCGACGACCTGCGTGCCCTGGGCGCGGCGTACGACCGGGAGCACCCCGGGGCCTTCGACCAGCTGGTCGAGATCGCCGCGCCGGACGACCTGGCCATCCTCGTGTACACCTCCGGCACCACCGGTCCGCCCAAGGGGTCCATGCTGAGCCACCGCAACATCCTGTTCCAGATCGACTACGCGGACGCCATCACCCGGGTGGGGCCGGGCGACCAGCAACTCTCGTTCCTGCCCCTGTGCCACGTGGCCGAGCGCACGGTCACCGTCTTCAACCCGCTTGGCTCCGGGGCGACGGTCAACTTCGCCGAGAGCATCGAGACGCTGCCCGAGAACCTCCGCGAGGTGGCGCCCGCCCTGTTCTTCGCGGTGCCGCGGATCTGGGAGAAGTTCTACTCCGCGGTGGCCCTGCGCATGCGGGACGCGACGTGGCTGGGCAAGGTCGCCTACCGGTGGGCGCTCGGGGTGGGGATGCGCGCGGTCGAGCACCGGATCGCCGGTCGCGTGCCCTCCGCGGGGCTCCGGGCGCTGCGCTGGGCCGCGGACGTCCTCGTCCTCGAGAACATCCGCCGCTCCATGGGCCTGCACCGGTGCCGGGGGGCCGCCACCGGGGCCGCGCCGATCGCGCCGGAGGTGATCCGCTGGTACCTGGCCCTCGGCCTCGACCTGCGCGAGGTCTACGGCCAGACCGAGAACTGCGGCCTGGCCACCGCGGTGCCGCCGGAGCGGATCAAGCTCGGCACGGTAGGGGTGGCCCGGCCCGGCACCGAGGTCCGGATCTCGCCCGAGGGCGAGATCCTCCTGCGGGGGCCACACGTGTTCCTCGGATACTACGGCAACCCGGCCAGGACGGCGGAGACGGTGGTGGACGGGTGGCTGCACACCGGCGACGTCGGGCACATGGACGCCGAGGGATTCGTGACGATCACCGACCGCATGAAGGACCTGATCATCACCGCGGGCGGCAAGAACGTGACGCCCTCGGAGATCGAGAACCAGCTCAAGTTCTCGCCCTACATCTCCGACGCCGTCGTGATCGGGGATGCGCGGCGGTTCCTCTCCTGCCTGGTCATGATCGACCACGAGACGGTCGCGCAGTTCGCCCAGGAGCGGAGCGTGCCGTTCACCAACTTCGCCTCCCTGTGTCGCGCGCCGGAGGTGCAGGACCTCATCTGGGGCGAGATCGAGCGGGTGAACCGCCAGCTCGCCCGGGTCGAGACCGTCAAGAAGTTCCGGCTCATCGAGCAGCTCTTGACCTCCGAGGACGAGGAGCTGACGCCGACCATGAAGCTCCGGCGGGCCTTCGTGAACACGAAGTACAAGGAGCTCATCGACAGCATGTACGCGGAGGCCTAGTGTCCTGAGTCAGAAATGTGCCGACAAAGCGCCGGGCGGGGTGGGGGTCCTCCCCGCGGGACACGCTGTGTCGCGGAGCGCTACCGGCACTCAATGGGGCCACGAGATGGGTGGTGGGTGGCTTCGGCCATCCGCAG
>DATKEI010000412.1:0-3759 GCA_035544455.1 Binatia bacterium
GCGGCGATGCGCACCTGCTCCCGCACCAGGTCGATGCCGGTGATCATCTCGGTGACGGGGTGCTCGACCTGGATGCGCGTGTTCATCTCCATGAAGTAGAAGCTCCCGTCCCGGCCCACCAGGAACTCCACCGTGCCCGCCGACACGTAGTTGACGGCGTTGGCCACGGCGAGAGCGGCGCGCGTCAGCCCGGCGCGGGTCTCGGCCGAGATGGACACGGCCGGCGACTCCTCGAGGAGCTTCTGGTGCCGGCGCTGGACCGAGCAATCGCGCTCGCCGAGGTGCACGCGGATGCCGTTCTTGTCGCCGAGCACCTGCACCTCGACGTGGCGGGCGCCGTCGACGAACTTCTCGAGATAGAGGTGGTCGGAGCCGAACGCCTTGCCCGCCTCGGTCTGGCAGGCGACCCACGCCAGGGGCAAGGCCGCCCGCTGGTGCACGATGCGGATGCCCCGGCCACCGCCGCCGGCGGCGGCCTTGATCATGACGGGGTAGCCGATGTCGTCGGCCACCTCGATCGCCTCGCCGACGGCCTCGATGGCGCCTGCGCTCCCGGGGACCACCGGGGCGCCCGACTGCCGGGCGATCTCGCGCGCCTGGGCCTTGTCGCCCATCAGCCGGATGGCCTCCGGCGAGGGCCCGATGAAGGCGATGCCGCACGCCCGGCAGATCTCGGCGAACGCGGCGTTCTCCGAGAGCAGGCCGTAGCCCGGGTGAATCGCCTCGCTCCCCGTGATGGCGGCGGCCGAGATGATGCTCGGGATGTTCAGGTAGCTGAGCCGCGCCTCGGGCGGGCCGATGCAGACGGACTCGTCGGCGAGGCGCACGGGTAGGGAGTCCGCGTCGGCCGTGGAGTGGGCGACCACGACCCGGATCCCCATCTCGCGGCACGTGCGGAGCACGCGCAGCGCGATCTCGCCGCGGTTGGCGATCAGGATCTTCTGGAACATCCGGTCACGGGGCCTGGCCTGGACGTGGGCGGGCGGCGGCTGCGCTAGATACGCGGGTCGATGAGGAACAGGGGCTGCCCGAACTCGACGGCCTGCGCGTTCTCGACGAGGATCCGGGCGATCCGGCCCGTCACGCGCACCTCGACCTCGTTCATGAGCTTCATGGCCTCGATGACGCAGATCACCTGGCCTTCCTTGACTACGTCGCCCTCGCTCACGTACGGCGCGGCCTCCGGATTGGGCGCGCGGTAGAAGGTGCCGACCATGGGCGCTTCCATCTTGACCAGGTGCGCCAGCGACGCCTCGCTCTCGGCGCTCGCGGTCTCCGTGCGCGCCGGCCCCGGGGGCTCGGGGGCGGGGCTCGCCGCGGCCGTGGCCGCCCGCTCGCGCACGACCCTGATCCGCGTCCCCGCCTGCTCCACCTCGACCTCGGCCAGGCCGTACTCGACGATCAGGGCCGCCAGGTCGCGGAGCTGCTCGATGAGGGGCGCGGGGCCTTCCGGATCGGGCCGGGGGCGGCGGGCGGCCACGCGGTCACCCCGCGGTGGCGACGCGGCCGAGATACACACCCGTCCGCGTGTCCACCTTGATGACGTCGCCCTGGTTCAGGAACAGGGGCACCTGGACCACCGCGCCGGTCTCCAGGGTGGCCGGCTTCGAGCCTCCGGAGGCGGTGTCTCCCCGGATGCCCGGATCCGTCTGTGCGATGGCGAGCTCGATGAAGTTCGGCAGCTCCACCGTGACCGGGCTGCCGTCGATGAAGAGCATGTCGACCTCGATGTTCTCCTTCAGGAAATCGCGCGCGTCGCCGACCTCGTCCGCCGACAGGGACAGCTGCTCGTAGCTCTCCGTGTCCATGAAGTGGTAGCGGCCGTCCTTGTAGAGGAACTGCATCTGCTTGTCCTCGAAGTCGACCAGCTGCACCTTCTCTCCGGCCCGGAAGGTGGGGTCGACGACGGTGCCGAGGCGCAGGTGCTTCAGCTTGGTGCGCACGAAGGCGCCGCCCTTGCCCGGCTTGACGTGCTGGAAATCGACGATGCTGTAGGGCTGCCCGTCGTACTCGATCTTGAGCCCCTTCTTGAACTCGGCTGTCGAGACCTGCATGGGCGTTCCTTCCTATGATCCTCGGCGTTTCGTGATTCTCGCCTTGAGCGCGGGCGCCAGCAGCGCGTGGGCCCGGGCATCGTCGGGGTTCTTCTTGAGGATCCTCAGACAGATCTGCGCGGCCTCCTCGGCCAGCCCCTGGGCGAGACACGCCGCCGCGAACGATGGCGTCGCGAACAGGTCGTCCTCGAGCACCCGGGCCAGCGGCGAGCTGTCCGGAAAGCTCCCATCGCCCGCGACCACGTCCAGCAAGTGACGCGCCTCGCGATCATCCGGGCCGAGATCCACCGCCGCCTCCAGGTGGCGGCGCGCGTCCTGCCAGCGCCCGGCCTGGAGGTGCAGCTCTCCGGCCAGCCGGTGGGCCTCGCCGTCCCGGGGGCTGGCGGCGAGGAGCAGGTTGATCTCGCCGAGCGCCTCGTCGAGAAGCCCCTCGTCGATCTGGGCCTTGGCGAGGATCAGCCGCGCCGTCGAGTACCGCGGGAAGCGCTCGAGCCCGACCCGGCACGCCGCGATGGCCTCCGCGGGACGGCCGGCCTTGCGATATGCATCGGCCAGGGCGACCCAGGCCAGCGACGACGGGTTCCTGGCCACGCGCTCCTGGTACCGGCGGATGACGCTCCCCGCCTCCTCGGCGGCGACACCGCTCGTGCCCCGAGGGCCAGCACTTCCCATGGCCACCCAGTTATACGTGGGCGGCTCATACGAGTCAATCGGGTGGGTGCCGCTCAGCCGATCTCCGCCAGGGTCTCCACCACGGCGGCGGGCGGGACGTCGAACACCAGGCGGAACTTTCCGATAGCGGGCGCCAGGACGAACGGCAAGTGCCCGTCTCGGGCCTTCTTGTCTCGCCCGATGGCGTCCATGATGGCCGGCGCCGGCACGTCCGCGCCGCGCACGGGGAGCCCCGCTGCCTCGAGGAGCCGCACCTGCCGCTCGCGGGTTTCCGGCCCGGCGACGCCAAGGCGTTCGGCCAGCCGGGCCGCGGCGACGATCCCCAGGGCGATCGCCTCGCCGTGCGTCCACCGCGCGTACCGGGTCGCGGCCTCGAGGGCGTGCCCCACGGTGTGTCCGTAGTTCAGGACCGCCCGCAGATCCGCCTCCTGCTCGTCCCGCTCGACCACTTTCGCCTTGATCCGGCAGGAGCCCGCGATGATGCGGGTGAGCACATCGAGGTCGCGCCGGAGCAGGGCGGGAAGGCTCGACTCGACGTCGGCAAAGTAGTCGGCGTCGAGCACGATGCCGTGCTTGATCACCTCGGCCAGGCCCGAGCGGTAGTCCCGGTCCGGCAGGCTCACGAGCGTGCTCGTGTCGCACACGACCAGCCGCGGCTGGTGGAAGGCGCCGACGATGTTCTTGGCCCGGGAATGGTTGATGGCGGTCTTGCCCCCGATGGCGGCGTCCACCTGGGCGAGCACGGTGGTCGGGAGCTGGACGAAATTGATGCCGCGCATGTAGGTGGCGGCGACGAAGCCGGCGAGGTCACCGACCGTCCCGCCCCCGAGGGCCAGGACCGTCGATGAGCGGTCCACGCCCGCCTCGAGGAGGGCCTCCCAGGCCCGCTCGGCCACGGAAAGCGCCTTGGCCGCCTCGCCCCCGGGGATGGAGAACTCCGTCACCTGGAAGCCGGCTCCACTCAGGCTCTCGCGGACCGCCGGACCGTACCGGCCGGCCACCGCGCGGTCGCTCACGAGGACGGCCTTTCGGC
>DATKEI010000413.1:0-5496 GCA_035544455.1 Binatia bacterium
AGCGCGACACCTCACCCGGCCTCCCGCCGGGCCAGGGCGAGGGACCCGGGTCGCCCGGGTTCAGCTGCGCGGCTTGCGGCGAGCGACCCCCGTCCGCACCGCGGCCTCGGCCACGGCGGCGGCCACGGCCGGGACCACGCGCGCGTCGAACATCGACGGCGTGATGTACTCCTCGCTCAGCTCGGCGTCACCGACGATCCCGGCCAGCGCGTGGGCCGCGGCCAGCTTCATCTCGTCGTTCACCCGCCGGGCGCGCACGTCGAACAGGCCCCGGAAGAAGCCGGGGACGCAGCACGAGGTGTTGATCTGGTTCGGGTAGTCGGAGCGTCCCGTCGCCATCACCCGCACGTAGGGGCCGGCTTCCTCCGGCATGATCTCCGGTGTCGGATTGGCCATGGCGAACACGATCGGATCGCGCGCCATGCTCTTGATGTCGTTCACGGTGACCACGCCCGGCCCGCTCAGGCCGATGAACACGTCGGCCCCGGCCAGCGCCTCGCTGACCGGGCCCCGGAGACCCTCGGGGTTGGTGTTCTCGGCGAACCATTTCTTCATGGAGTTCATGTTCTCGGTACGCCCCTTGTAGAGGGTGCCCGCCCGGTCGGCCGCGACGATATGGCGCGCCCCCGCCAGCATGAGGAGCTTGGCGGTGGCGATGCCGGAGGCCCCGGCGCCGGTGAAGACGATCTTGAGATCGGACATCTTCTTGTCGACGATCTTGAGGGCGTTCAGCAGGGCGGCCAGCACCACGACTGCCGTGCCGTGCTGGTCGTCGTGGAATACGGGGATGTCCAGGTCCCGCTGCAGCCGCTCCTCGATCTCGAAGCAGCGCGGGGCGGAGATGTCCTCGAGGTTGATGCCGCCGAACACGGGAGCCAGCGCCTTGACGATCATGACGATCTCGTCGACGTCCTTGGTGTCCAGGCAGATCGGGAACGCGTTGACGCCCGCGAACTCCTGGAAAATGAGGGCCTTGCCCTCCATGACCGGCTGCGCGCCCGCCGGCCCGATGTCGCCAAGACCGAGCACCGCCGAACCGTCGGTCACGACGGCCACTGTGTTCTGCTTGATTGTGAGGGCATACGCCTTCTCGGGATCGGCGTGGATGGCCATGCACACGCGGGCCACGCCCGGCGTATAGGCCATGGACAGGTCGTCGCGCGTCTTCACGGCGACGCGCCCCTTCACCTCGATCTTGCCGCCGAGGTGCATGAGGAACGTCCGGTCCGACACGTTGACGACGGACACGCCTTCCAGCGTCTGCAGGCGGGCGGTGATGCGCTCGCCGTGGGCCTCGTCGCTCGCCTTGAAGCTGATGTCGCGGGTGATAACCCGCCCCGCCTCGACCAGGTCGACGGCCCCGATGTCGCCGCCCATCTCGCCGATGGCGGAGGTGACCCGGCCGAGCATCCCCGGCTTGTTGTCGAGTCGGAGCCGCACGGTGAGGCTGTAACCAGCGGTCGGAGCGTTGCCTACGTTGCTCATCGGAGCCCTCCCTGACTGAGTTCGCGCTAGCGGCCTGACGGCCCGGGCCGGACCACGTCATCGACACGGGGGGGCTCCGGTCCCCGACAACCCTTCCCGCGAGCCCCATCGCCCGGGAGGAGAATAGACGCGCCCGGGCCCCGGACACAAGGCCGATCCCCGGGGCTCCGGCCCGACCGCCGACCGGGCCGGCGTCCTGGCCGTCAGGGTGCTCGAACCCCAGGCGACGGTGAGCGAGGCGCCGGGCCCGGGCGCGGCGCCCCATGTCTCCATGCGTCAGCTCGGGGGGGGGCCCGCCGCCGGCTCCTGCCCCGGAAGGCCGGGACGGCCGGGAGGCGCCCCGCCGGGGGAATCGGGCCGCCGGCGATAGTACATCCGGTGCAGCCGGGCGGGGTCCGCTCCGAAGAAGTACAGGAGGCGCAGCGTCCACATGAGGCCGATGGTGCGCCACGTCCCCTCGCGCTCCCACTTGCGGGCCGCGGTCACCACGCGCGCCCGCAGGGGGGCCAGCCGCCCGGTGCGCCGGAGCCGCCCGGACAGCTCCACGTCCTCCATCAGCGGGATCTCGGCGTAGCCGCCGAGGGCGTCGAAGACGTCGCGGCGCACGAAGATGGCCTGGTCGCCGGTCGAGATGCCGGTCCATCGCGAGCGCAGGTTCATGAAGAACGCGACCATGCGAAGAGCGCGGCGCGGGGAATCGAAGCTGACGTCGAAGCGGCCGCCCACCGTTCCCGGCCGCGCCATCGCCCCGGTCACGAGGGCACCGGCCCCGGCCGGCAGGCGCGTGTCGGCATGGAGGAAGAGGAGGATCTGGCCCGACGCCGCCCGGGCGCCGGCGTTCATCTGACGTGCGCGCCCTGGTGGGCTCGCCAGCACGCGCACGCCGGGCGACCGCGCGGCGATGTCCGGCGTCCCGTCGCGGCTCCCGCCGTCGACGACCAGCACCTCGGCTCCCGGGCAGCGCACCGCCACGTCGGCGAGTGCGCCGGCGATGTTCGCCGCCTCGTCGAGAGTGGGCACGACGACGCTCACGAGCACGGGCGCCTCCGCGGTCGGGCGCGCCCGACCGGCCAGGGTGGTCCGGACTCCGGGCCGGGACCGCCGCGGCACCGGCGCGCCCGCCCGCCTCCCGGCGAGACTGTCGCCCGTTCCACGCGGCCGGTCAACTCGCCGCCCCTTGCCCGCCAGGAGCCTGTCGGACCCGGCGGGAGCCTGTCGGACCCGCCGGGAGCCTGTCGGAAATGATGCCAGACCGCGACCTCGAGTCCGCCCGATGCTCTCCGCCCGCCGCGCCTGGCGGGCGGACATCCCGCCGGCCCGGGGCGATGGCCGCGGTGCTAGAATCGCCGGCGTCGTCCTCGATTCCTCCACAGACCCACGAGCGAAGGAGCGTGCCCATGGCGGTGATGACCGGCGGCGAGGCCCTGGTGCGGTCCCTGGTCCGGGAAGGCGTGCGCGTGGTGTTCGGCCTGCCCGGCGTGCAGATCTACGGTGTCATGGCGGCGCTCCGGGACGAGAAGCAGATCCGCTTCATCACGACGCGCCACGAGCAGGCCACGAGCTACATGGCGGACGGCTACGCGCGCGCGGGCAACCGGATCGGCACGGCGCTGGTGGTCCCCGGCCCGGGCCTGCTCAACGCCGCCGCCGGCCTCAGCACGGCCTACTCCGCGTCGTCGCCGGTCCTGATGATCTCCGGCCAGATCCCCAAGGGGAGCATCGGCAAGAACATCGGGCTGCTGCACGAGGTCAATGACCAGCTCGACTGCGTGGCGCCCATCACGAAGTGGCGCCGGCGCATCCTCGAGGTGGCCGAGGTGCCCGCAGTCGTGCGGGAAGCGGCGCGCCAGCTCCGGACCGGCCGGCCCCGGCCCGTCGCCCTCGACATGCCGCCCGAGACCATGGAGGACGAGGGCGAGGTCGAGCTGCTGGCCCCGGCCGAGGTGACGAGGGCAGCGGCGCCGGCCGCCGACGTGAGCCGCGCCGCCGAGATGCTTCTGGCCGCGGCCCGGCCGGTGATCTACGCGGGAGGTGGAGTCAACCTGTCGGGCGCGCACGAGGCCCTCGCCGGGGTGGCCGAGCATCTGCAGGCCGGCATCGTCATGTCCGCCGAGGGCAAGGGCGCCATCAGCGACCACAGCGACCTGTCCCTGACCGCCGGCCTCTGGTCCCAGAACCCGCTCAAGAAGTACATGGAGGCCGCCGACGTCGTCCTCGTGGTGGGCAGCCGCATGGCGGTGGCCGGCATCCGGCCGGAGCAGCAGGTCATCCACCTGGACATCGACCCGGAGGAGATCGGGCGGCATCACGCCAGGAGCCTCGGGCTGGTGGGCGACGCCAGGGAAACGCTCGTCGCCTTGCTGGAGCGGCTCCGCGCCGGCGCGTCCCGCGCCTCGCGCAAGGCGGAGCGAGAGGTCCTGCGCGCCGAGCTCCTCGGCCACATGACCCAGGAACCCAACGCGACCATCATGAAGTCCCTGCGCGCCGCCGTCCCCGAGGAGACGATCCTCGTGGCCGGCATGACGCAGATCGGCTACTACTCGCGGCCGTTCTGGCCGGTGTACCAGCCCGGCACGTACTTCAGCTCGTCCTACTCGGGCAACCTCGGCTACGAGTATCCCTTCGCCCTCGGCGTCAAGGTGGCGCGCCCCGACCGGCCGGTCGTCGCCACGGTCGGCGACGGCGGCTTCATGTACAACGCGCAGGAGCTGGCCACCGCCGCCCAGCACGGGATCAACGTGGTGGCCGTGGTGTTCAACGACGCCGCCTACGGCAACGTCGCGCGCGACCTCGATGAGGACTGGGGCGGCACGCACGGGACGGCGCTCCACAACCCCGACTTCATGAAGCTGGCCGACGCCTTCGGCGTGGTCGGCATGCGCGCCAAGGAGCCCGCCGACGTCGGCGGCCTGGTCCGGTCCGCGATCGGCATGGACCGGCCCGTGCTCATCGAGGTTCCGGTGGGTCGGATGTCGCGGCCCGTCTTCTTCGCGCCCCCGCGCAAGCGCGTCAAGATCTCGCGATAGCGTTCTTGTCTCCCGGAGGGGGCGGCAGCCGTCGCCGCCCCCTCCGAGGGGATCCGAGGGGAAGGGGGCGCTCGATCTCCTCGGTGCCGATCGAGCGCGCCCCTCGCCAGGCCCCCTGGCCCGCGCCATGCGCGATCACGTACTCGTCCCCTCAGCCTTGCCCGAGGGAGCTAGTGTCCTGAGCGGGAGTCAGCGGGCAGCGATGCAGGCGATCTCGACCTGATACTTTGGCGCGGCCAGGCGCGACTCCACGGTCGCCCGGGCGGGGGGATTCTTCGCGTCGAGCCAGGCGTCCCACGCCGCGTTCATCTCGTCGTAGGTGGCCATGTTGGCCAGCCATACCGTGGCCGAGAGGATCTTCGACTTGTTGCTGCCGGCCTGGGCGAGCAGATCGTCGATCCTCTTCAGAATTTGCTCGGTCTGTCCCTTGACCCCGGCCGACGCGTCGCTCGCCACCGTCCCCGCCACGTACACGGTCTCGCCATGCACGACTGCTCCGCTGATCCGAGGGCCCGGGCTGATCCGCTTGATGTCCATGAGTCTCCCCTTTGCTCTCTGAGCTTGCTCTGTGAGGTTGAACGGCGCACGCTTCGCCTGGGCCAGGACCCCGCGGTGAGCCGCGCTCGAGCGGCGGGCGCGAGAGATCCTGTCCGCTGTCGGCGGCGCGCCGGATCAGGGGGTGCGCCTCACCCGGGCCTTCGCCTCGCCGCGCTCTGGCCCCGGCTCGATCAGCGCCCGGTGATCCGCTATCCGACCCGCGCGTAGTTGTGGATCATGAAGCCTGCGATGCTGTGGCGCGACGGCCCCGACGGCAGCGCATCCACCGGGAACCACTGCGCGTCCTCGATCTCGGCGGGGTCGACGGTGACGTCGCCGCCGCAGTAGCGGGCCACAAAGCCGACCATGAGCTGGCTCGGAAACGGCCAGTTCTGGCTGCCCACGTACTGGATGTCGGTCACATCCACGCCGACCTCCTCCTTGACCT
>DATKEI010000414.1:0-5183 GCA_035544455.1 Binatia bacterium
GCGCGGCCTTGCTCGTCGCGGAGCCCGGGCTCTTCGCCCCGGGCGCGGCCGTGCTGGCCGCCTTCGCCTACCAGGCGGTGGCGATCGCCTTCGTGTCATACCTCGTCTGGTACTGGCTGCTCGCCTACTACCCGGCCGCCCTCCTGGCCGCATTCTCGTTCTGGACGCCGCTCTTCGGCGTGGCCGCCGGCGCCCTGCTCCTCGGCGAGCCGCTCGGCCCGCGGCTTGTCGCCGCCGCCCTCATGGTCGCTGGTGGAATCGTCCTCGTGAACCGCCCCGACCGCCTCGGCTCCCCGCTTGCCACGCCCGGGACCGCCGGCTGACGGGCGGACCCGCGCACCCGCTCCGGCGCGCCACAGCCGGAGGAGGAGACCGGGACACCGATCCCGGAGGACGACCCGCCAGAGTGCCGGCGCAGTTGACACTCCGGCCAGGGCGGCGGCAAGCCGGCTTGAGTCTCCCGGGAGATCTGACGCGAGGCGAGCATTGAACGGCGGGCCTGCGATTCCATGACGGCTCTCTGTGCTAGTCTCACGCCGACCGCGGCGCCGCGGCGTCCCGCGGGGACGATCCACGGGCACGGTGACGAGAGCGTCCGCCGCGAAGCGATCAACCGGCGGGCGCGGAGCGGATGGCGTTTGCTGCCCGCCGCGCGTTCCTGCTGGAGTCGCCCACGGGCGTCATGGGGGCAGGTGGCGCCGGCCGAGCGGTTCGAGAAGGGGGAAGGCGCATTGGAGTTTCACATCACCGACGACCAGCGTCGTCTCCAGGAGCGGTGCCGGGCCCTCGCCGCCGACTTCGCGTCGCGCGCAGCTCAGCACGACCGCGAGGCCAGCCATCCGCTGGAGAACTACGCGGCCCTCCGCGACGCCGGATTCTACGCGCTCAACCTCCCGACCGAGCTCGGAGGCGCCGGCGTGGGCTTGCTCGGGTACTCGCTCGCCGCCGAGGAGCTGGCCCAGGGCTGCGCATCGACCGCGCTGGCCTTCAACATGCATCTGTCGATTCTCGGGCCGCTCATGGCGAGCCCGCTCGTGCCGATCGGCACCAAGCAGCGGCTGGCCCACATGGTGGTGCACGACCGGGCGCTCATCGCCGGCAACTACTCGGAGCCCACCACCTCGGGGCTGGTCGGGACAGCCGTGCCGATCACGCGCGCCCGGCGCGCGGACGGCGGCTATCGCATCACCGGGCGCAAGGCCTTCGCGTCGATGCTGGAGGCAGCCGACTTCTGCGCGGTGCTGGCCTATCCGGACGAGTCGACCGCGCCGACCGCCGCGATGATCCTGCTCGTACCTCGAGGGGCCGCGGGGCGACGCGTCGAGGAAGTCTGGGACACGCTCGGGATGCGCGCGACCCGGAGCGACTCCATGCTCCTGGATGACTGCTGGGTGCCCGACGACGCCCTCCTGTTGCGGGCGGACGACATCATCCCGTTTCGCCGCGATGGCGCCAACTGGTCGTGGGCCTCGTACACCGCGGTCTATCTCGGTGTCGCCGTCGCGGCGTACCGCACCCTCGTCGAGACCGTGCGGCGGAGGACACCGCCCGGCTTCGCCCAGTCCCTGGCCTACCATCCGGACGTGCGCCGGCAGGTGGCGGAGATGAGCGTCGATCTGGAAGCCGCCCGCCTCCTGACGTATCACTCGGCCTGGCTCAGCGATACCCAGGGCCCCACGCCCGCGACCCTGGCCGCGTTCTACCGCGCCAAGTACTTCGTCGGCGAGGCGGTGACCCGGATCACGCGCACGGCCATGACCCTCGGTGGCGCCCATGCCCTGTTCAAGACCTCGCCGCTTGAACGCCTGTTTCGCGATGGCGCCGTCGCTCCGGTGCAGTTCCCGCCGCGGGATTTCTGCCTGGCGAGCCTCGGCATGCTGGAGCTGGACCTCGATCCGCGGGATGTGCTGCCCCCGCTGAAGAGCGATCGCCCGGGCGACGGTCCCATCATCCGTTGAACGGCGGCGCCCACCACCGGAGCGCGCGGAGGTCAGAATGGGGGCCAACCGCGCGCCGGAACATCTCGATCGCGGCGCCGGCCAAGAGCAGGGAAGCCGCCTGCCCCCTTTCGCCCCACCGGCGACAGATCGCCATCTACGGGCCACAGGGCGGGCCACACGTGGCACGAGACCGGGACACGAGTCAATGCCGGGCTCTTCGGGTCTCGGCGCCGTGTCCCCGCCCGGATCAGTCGAAGGTGAGGACGGTGCGCGCCACCTCGCCGGCCTTCATCGCGCGGAAGGCCTCGTTGATGTCGTCGAGCCGCCCGCGTCGGGTCACCATCTCGTCGAGCATCAGGCGCCCCTGGCGATAGAACTCGAGGTAGCGGGGGATGTCCGTCCGGAAGCGATTGGAGCCCATCCGCGACGTCTGCACGCGGCACTCCGGCCGGATGGCCATCCACGGGAACTCGATCATCGCGTCCGGCGGCAAGACACCGACGATGGTGGCGGTGCCGCGGATGGCCAGGCTCTCGATCGCCTGCCGCACGAGCGCCGCGCTGCCGACGGCCTCGAAGGCGTGATCCACGCCCGCGCCGCCGGTGAGCGCGCGGATCGCCTGGACGGGATCGTCCTTGGCGCTGTTGATGACGTGGGTGGCCCCGAGCCGCCGCGCCATCTCCAGCTTCGCGTCGAACACGTCGATCCCGATGATCTGGCTGGCGCCGCCGATCCGGGCCCCCTGCACGATGGCCAGGCCGACGCCGCCGCACCCGAACACGGCCCCGGTCTGCCCGGCCTCCAGCCCGGAGGTCCGCAGGGCGGCGCCGACGCCGGTGAGGACACCGCACCCGACGAGGGCGGCCCGATCGAGCGGCAGCCCGGGGTCGATCTTCACGATCGAGTTCTCGTGCAGCAGCATCCGCTCGGCATAGCTGCTGATACCGATGAACTGCTGCAGGCCCTGGCCCTTCTGGGACAGCCGCGGGGCGCCCGAGGCCGGCCGCGTGACCACGCCGCCGACGCAGAGGTTGGGATGGCCGCTGAGGCACTGCGCACACGTCCCGCAGAAGCCGGAGAGGCAGGCCACCACGTGATCGCCGGGCGCGACCGAGGTGACCTCGGCCCCGATTGCCTCGACCACGCCGGCCCCCTCGTGTCCCAGCACGATCGGTCGGTCCAGCGGCCACCGGCCCAGCCCGTCGACGACGTGGAGATCGCTGTGGCACACGCCGGTGGCGACGGTACGCACCAGGACCTCGCGGCCCCACGGCTTGTCCACGTCAATGGACTCGATGGTCAAGGGCTCGTGCACTTTCCGGAACACCGCGGCCTGCATCTCCATGTTGATCCCCTCCCCCGGGCGCGCGCATCCTTCCCACCCTCCGGCCGCGGGGCACGGTTGGCGCGAGCCGCGCCCCCGGCTGAGTATATCGCCCGCGGCCACGGATGTGCTTCGCCCTGCTGCCCATCGGCCATATCAGGCGCCGCCCTTGCGCCGCGGGAAGCGCCCGATGGTGGGGCAGCCGCGTGAGGCCGCGGGCGATGGCTGGCGCTGGTGGTGACGGGCCGGCGGCCGGCGATCACGTGAACAATGGCGAGCGGCCGCCGGCCTGCATGGCGGCGCTGCGGGCGGAGTCTGTCGCGGTATCACCCCTGATACACTTGTCGCGGGCCAGATCGACGTGACAACCTGGCGAGGGTGACGAGACATGGCGACGGACCTGAAGCGGAAGCTCGTCTACGACGACTACGCTCGCATCCCCGACGACGGCAAGCGCCACGAGATCCTCAACGGCGAGCTGTACGTGACCCCGGCCCCCAGCCCTTTGCACCAGCGCGCGTCCAAGCGACTCCAGCGCAAGCTGGAGGACTATTTCGAGGCCCGGGGATTGGCCGAGGTATTCAACGCGCCGATCGACATGATCCTTGGCCCCCACGATGTGGCCCAGCCCGACATCCTGGTCGTCACGGACCCGGACCAGATCTCGGGTCGCGGAATCGAGGGCGCACCTCTTCTCGTGGTGGAGGTGCTCTCTCCCTCCACGCGGCGGCACGACCGCGAGGTAAAGCTGCGGCGCTACGCCGCGCTGGCGATCCCTCACTACTGGATCTTGGACCCCGAGGAGAAGCGGATCGCCTGTCACCGGCGGGAAGGAGATGCCTATCAGCTGATCCTCGCGGCGGCCGGCGACGCCCAGCTCATCCATCCCGACTGGCCGGACCTGGCCATCCCCCTCGCCGACCTCTGGCGTTGATCGGTAGAGCGACGGGCCGGGACGCCCGGAGCCGCCCCGGCCGGCCTCGGGACCGCCTTCGATCTGATGCCTTGACTCCTGCTGGACCAAAACTTGCGGTTGGAGCCCGAGCATACTGCCGTGGCCTACCACTCGCCAGTGCCGGGGCCGGGCCCTTCGGGCCTCGGCGTCCCGGCACTTGCTTTCACGACCTTACGTCGCCTGGCACTTTTCGGAGAGGAGCCGAGAGTGCTGGCCCAGCATCAGGCGGCGCTCAAGGAGCTGGAGCAGCGCTATGGCGCGCAGGCCTTGACCAACGCCGAGGCGCAGCGGCCGACCATGCGCGGGTTCAAGATCGCCAACGCCGAGACTCGGGCAACAGATTCGCACCCACCAGGCGGAGACGCAGGCGCTCAAGGCGCAGCTGACCGCGTTGCCCCAGCGCGTGCCGGTGAAGGACGTCGTCGACGGGGCCGAGATCGTGCGGCTCGCGCCGGAGGCCAAACATCTCACCGACACCATCAAGATGCTTGCCTACCGCGCGGAGACGGCCCTCGCGCGTCTGCTTGCGGACCACTACGCGCGGACCGAGGAGGAGGGGCGCGCGCTCATTCGCGAGAAACTCCTGTCCGATGCCGACATTGTGCCGGATCCCGCGCAGCAGCGCCTGGTCGTGCGCCTGCACTCGTTGGCGAACCCGCGGAGCAACGCGGCCATGGCGACGCTCTGCGACCAGCGTCGATCACCGAAAGGTTGCGGCCATGGCGCCGCGTTCTTCACGTGACTTCGGCGCGCTTCCCTGCGATACCGACTCCGTGATAGACGATCTTGTCATGAGCCGGCGGCGGCCACGTGTGGAGCGCATAGTGCGGAGGATCTTGGGCGGCGCGGCCACGGTCTGGACGCCGAATACTACGCCACCCTCGCCCGCACCGGGCTTATGGGTGTGCCGTACGTGGGCGGCGCCCTCCGGCGGGTGGGCTTGCGGCCCCGCCTCGTGCGACTG
>DATKEI010000415.1:0-5885 GCA_035544455.1 Binatia bacterium
TCGAGCCGGTCTTTCCCTCCGGGCGCGGTCGAGTTATCCTTCCCGGCGTCATGCGCTGGCGCGCTTGCGCGGTGATCGTCCTCGCCTACGTCGCCCTGGATTTCGCGAACCCGATGATGCCCGGGGCCGTCCAGCTGCTGGCCGGTTCGCTCAGCGCTGTGGAGGCCGACCGGAGTCGCGGGGAGGGGGGCCCGGAGAGCGCGGTCGCCGTCGCCCCGACCCGAGCGCCGATGGCGGGGGTCTCCCCGCCGGCCATCCGCAAGGAACGTCCGCGTGACCTCGGAACACCCTGGCGGCCCCCTCAGGCCCGGCGGGCGGGCGCACCCTCGGATGATTCGCCGGTCGCTCCCGACCACTGACCTCGTCGCGGCTCCTCGCTCTCATGACCACCAGCGTGTCCGGCGTGCGGGGCCTGCGACCACGTCCGTCGCGCGGTGCTCCGGGGGGCAGGGCCGGAGGGGATCGAACCAGCAGCGGGCCGACCTGGCGGGTCTGCGCACCCGCCGGGCATCGACGATGACACGCGACACGATCACGGCGGAGGCGAATCGACATGACAGCGCGGAACGGCTCGTGAGCGATCGGGAGGCTACGACCAGGGCGAGGGAGGGGCGCTGATGCCGGTCATCCGCATCGCGTGGCTCATCCTGTTCGCGATCTCGTTCGGCTTCTGGCTGCTTCTCTCCGGGCACTACGACGTGTTTCACGTGTCGGCGGGGGCGATCTGCGCGGCGCTCGTGGCCGCGCTGACGCTCGGCATCGAGCGGCGCGCCCACTTCATGGCTGCCGCGCGCGAGGCGGGCCCGCTCTTCCGCAGCGGCGCCGCGTGGGCCCGCTTCCCGTGGTATCTGCTGTGGCTCATGGGGCAGATGGTCAAGGCCGCGCTGGGCGTGGCGGCCGTGCTCGTGCACCCGCGGCTGCCCATCACCCCGATCATCGTCCGCCTGCCGTGCGCCCTCGACGGCGACCTGCCCCTCACCACGTACGGCAACTCGATCACCCTCACCCCGGGGACGGTGACCGTCGACGTGCAGGAGGGGGCGATCGTGGTGCACGCCCTCACGCGGGAGGCGGCCGACGACCTCCTGGGCGGGGCGATGGAGGCCCGGGTCGCCCGGACCTTCGGGAGCCGGTCCCGGTGACGGCCGTGTTCGCGGGGGCGGCAGTCGCCCTCCTCGTGTTCGGAGGAGCGCACCTGTACCGCCTGATCGCCGGCCCGAGCGTCTTCGACCGCATGGTGGGACTGGCCGCCTTCAGCAGCAACACCACGCTGGTCCTGCTCCTCGTCGGCCTCGTGTTCGGGCAGCTCGACATGTTCGTCGACATCGCCCTCGGCTACGCGCTGCTGAGCTTCGTGGGCATCGTGGCCGCGGCGCGCTACTTCGAGCAGGCGCCGCCGCCGTGACCGCCCTGGCCGTCCTGACCGTCCTTCTCCTCGGCATCGGCGTGGCGTTCCACCTCGTGGCCAGCATTGGGATGGTCCGCCTCCCCGACGTCTACACGCGCCTGCACGCGCTGAGCAAGGCCGACGCCCTCGGGACCCTGGTGGCCCTGGCCGGGATCGCGGCGTGGGAGGGCGCATCCCTCACCACGGTCAAGGTGGCGCTCATCGCCGCGTTCTTCTTCCTGACCAGTCCCGCCGCCGCTCATGCCGTCGCCCGCGCCGCCTTCCGGACCGGCTTGGCGCCGTGGCGCGCCAGCGGCGGGGACACGCCGTGAGCGGCCTCGTCCTGGGAATCCTGCTCGTCCTGGCCGTTGGCCTCGCGGTGGCGGCGCTGCGCGCCCGAGACCTGCTGAGCGCCGCGCTCATTCTCGGCGGCTATGGCCTCGTCCTCTCGCTCGTGTGGGCGGCGATGGGCGCGGTGGACGTCGCCTTCACCGAGGCCATGGTCGGCGCCGGAGCGTTCACCGTCTTTCTGCTGGCCGCCCTCCTCCGCACCTCGGCGACGCGCACCCAGCCGCGGCCGCGCGCCCGCCGGGGGGCGCTGGTCGTGACGCTGCTGCTGGGGGCCGCCCTGCTGTGGGGGAGCCGCGACCTTCCCGCGTTCGGCGACCCGGCGTCGCCGGCGGCGCGCCACGTGTCGCCCCGCTACCTGGAGCGGGGTCTGGCCGAGACAGGGGCGTCGAACATCGTGACCGCGGTGCTCGGCGACTACCGCAGCTATGACACCCTGATCGAGACGGTGGTCATCCTCACCGCCGCCCTCGGCTGCTGGCTCCTGATGCCGCGAGGTCGGGAGTGATCGCCGGCCACGACAGCGTGATCGTCCAGACCGTGGTCCGGCTCCTCCTGCCGTGGATCCGGATCTTTGCCCTCTACGTGCTCCTGCACGGCCACGACAGCCCCGGGGGCGGTTTCCAGGGCGGCGTGATCATGGCCGCCTCGTACATCCTGATCGGCCTCGCCCTCGGGCGCGACGAGCTGGACCGGAGCTTCCCGGAGGAGAGCGCGCTGCGCTGGGCGGTGGCCGGCGCCCTCGTGTTCCTGCTCGCGGGAATGCTGGGGATGGCGGGAGGCGGCGGCCTGCTCGACTATGCCGCCGCCCCCGTGCCCGGCATCACCCGGATCGACCTCCGGTACTATGGCGTGCTCGTGATCGAGATCGGCGTCTTCATGACGGTCACCGCTGCTCTCACGCTCATCTTCGCCCGCCTCGCCAAGACCGCGGAAGGGGAGGCCGCATGATGGCCCTGGCCGCCGGTCACGGTGTGTACTGGGCGGCCATCGCCCTGGCCCTCATTGGCTTCTACGCGATGATCGCCCACGGCAACCTTCTCAAGCAGCTGATCGGCCTCAACATTCTCCAGACCGCGGTGATCCTGTTCTTCATCGCGGGGAGCGCCAAGTGGGGCGCGGTCATCCCCATCGCCTCGCGGGCGGCGGGTGCGGAGATGGCTGCCGAGCGCGCCATGAATCCCTTGCCGCACGCCCTGATGCTCACCGCCATCGTGGTGATGGTGGCGACTCTCGGCGTGGCGCTCGCCGTGCTGGTGCGCCTCTACCGGCGCTACGGCTCCTTCGAGGAGGACGCCATCCTCGATCGCGCCGAATGATCGCGTCCCAGCTGCCCGCGCTGCTCGTCGTCGTCCCGCTCCTGGCCGCGCTCGGTGTTCCCTTGCTGGCGTGGCCCTGGCCGCGCGCGGCCTGGCCGGTGGCGGTGCTGGCGACGGCCGCCACCGCGCTCCTCGCCGTCGCGGGCATGCTTCGCGCCCTCGCGGGCGAGACGATGCGATACGCCGCCGGGGGCTGGGCGGCGCCCTGGGGCATCGAGCTGGTGCTCGATCCGCTGAGCGCGTTCGTGGCCCTCGTCGTGGCCGGCGTCGCCGCCTGGTCCGTCCTGTACGGCGCGGGGGTCGACGATCCGAGGACGCGCGATCGCCAGGGCGTGGTGGCCGCCCTGGTCCTGCTCGTCCTCGCCGCTCTCCTGGGCATCGTCGTCGCCGGCGATCTCTTCAACCTGTTCGTGTTCCTCGAGGTCGGCGCCATCGCGACCTACGCGCTCGTCGGCGTCGGCGGGGGGCGTGCGCTGGTGGCCTCGTTCCGCTACGTCATCCTCGGCAGCCTGGGGGCGTCCCTCTACCTGCTCGGCGTCGGCCACCTCTACCTGGCCACGGGGACGCTGAACATGGCGGACATGGCCGCGCGGCTGCCGGGGACCGAGCCCTCGCGCCTGGTCCCGCTGGCGGTGGGCCTGGTGGTGGTCGGCCTCGGCATCAAGATGGGCCTGTTTCCGCTCCACGGCTGGCTCCCCGACGCGTACACGCATGCGCCGCCGGCGGTGACGGCCCTGATCGCGCCGGTCGCCACCAAGGTCGCCGCCTATGCCCTCGTGCGCTTTCTGTTCACGGTGCTCGGCCCCGCCTACCTGCTGGAGCACACCCTCCTGGGGTCCGCGCTCACCTGGCTGGGCGCCCTGTCCATCCTCGCCGGCGGGATCCTCGCCATCCGGCAAACCGATTTCCGGAAGGTCCTGGCCTACTCGAGCGTGAGCCAGATGGGCTACATCGCGCTGGGCATAGGCCTCGCGAACCCGAGCGGCGTCCTCGGCGCGTACCTGCACATCCTGAATCACGCGCTCATGAAGGGGTGCCTGTTCTTCGTGGCCGGGATCGCCACGCTCCGGCTCGGGGGTTCCGCGCTGTCCGACCTGCGCCACATGCACCGCCGCATGCCGGTGGTCACGCTGTGCCTGGTGGTCGCGGCGCTCTCGATGGTGGGCGTCCCTCCGACCGGCGGCTTCTTCAGCAAGTGGTACGTGCTGCTGGGCGCCGTCGAGGCCGGCCGCTTTGGCCTGGCCGGCATCGTCCTGGCCGGGAGCCTGCTGGCCGTCGCCTACATGTTCCGGATCGTGGAGTCCGCGTGCCTCGAGCCGCGGGGCGAGGACGGGCACGGCCACGATCGCGACGGACACGCCGGCCCGCGCCGGCGCGAGCCGGCGGCCGCGCTCCTGGCCTCCGTGCTGGCGCTGGCGGCGGCGGTCGTGGCGGCCGGCGTGTGGAACGCGCCCATCGTGGACGCACTCCGACGGGCGCCCATGGCGGGGCCATGACCGAGACCGTGGAGTCCGCGCGCCCCCTCCTGGCGCTGCTGCCGTTCGCGGCCGCCGTCCTCGTGGCGGTGTCGGGCCGATGGCCGAACCTGCGCGAGGCCTGGAGCATCGGCGCCGGCGTGGCGCTGATCGCCGCGGTCTTCTCCATGGCCGCCGATCTGGCCGAGGGTCGCGCGCTCCAGGCGCAGCTGTTTCCGCTCGCGCCCGGCGTGGCCTTGGCGCTTCGGGTGGACGCCCTGGGCCTGGTCTTCGCCGCGCTGTCCTCGTGCCTGTGGCTGCTCACCACCATCTACTCGATCGGGTACGTCCGATCGCTGCAGGAGCACGCGCAGACCCGGTACTTCTGCTGCTTCGCGGTGTCGGTGGGGGCCGCGGTGGGCGTGGCCCTGGCCGCGAACCTGCTCACGTTCTTCCTTTTCTACGAGCTGCTCACGATGGCGACCTGGCCGCTGGTGGTCCACAAGGAGACGGCGGCGGCCATCCGGGCGGGGCGCGTGTACCTCGCCTACACGCTCGGCGCCGGGACCGCCCTGCTCGGTGGCATCGCGTGGACCTATGCGGTCGCGGGCTCGCTCGACTTCCAGGCCGGGGGCTTCCTGCCCGCCGCGATCAGCTCCGCGACGGTGTGGGGGCTGTTCGCGCTCCTGATCGTCGGGGTGGGGACGAAGGCCGCGGTCATGCCGCTCCACGCATGGCTCCCGCTCGCGATGATCGCGCCGACCCCGGTGAGCGCGCTGCTCCACGCCGTGGCCGTGGTCAAGGCCGGCGTCTTCGGCGTCCTGCGCGTGGTCGGGTACGTGATCGGCCCGGGGCCGCTCGCCGACGTGGGCGCCTCCCACCTCCTGGCGGGCTTTGCGGGAGCCACCATCATCCTCGCCTCGCTGGCCGCGCTCGCCCAGGACAATCTGAAGCGGCTCCTCGCCTTCTCCACGGTGGGGCAGCTGTCGTACGTCGTCCTCGGCGCGGCCCTGCTCACCCGCGACTCCCTGACCGGCGCCATCCAGCACATGGTCAATCACGGCACGCTCAAGATCACGCTGTTCTTCTGCGCGGGGGCGATCTACGTCGCCACCGGTCGCGAGCGCGTCAGCGAGCTGGCCGGACTCGGTCGCCGCCTGCCCGTCACCATGGGCGTGTTCGCGGTGGCCGCTCTGGCTCTCGCCGGCACGCCGCCCGCGGCCGGATTCCTCTCGAAGTGGTACCTGATCGGCGGGGCCCTCGAGGGCCACGCCTGGCTCGCGGTGGGCGTGTTGCTGGCGAGCTCGCTCCTCAACCTCGGCTACTTCGTGCCGATCATCCTGGCCGCCTTCTTCCGGCCGCTCCGGGACGGCGAGA
>DATKEI010000416.1:0-23237 GCA_035544455.1 Binatia bacterium
CCGGTCCGTGCCGGGGGCGCGACCCAGGCCGAGATCGATGCGGCCGGGGAACAGCGACTCCAGCGTGCCAAACTGTTCGGCAACCTGCAGCGGCGCGTGGTTCGGCAGCATGATCCCGCCGGCCCCAATCCGGATGCGCGATGTCCCAGCCCCCACGTGACCAATCAGCACGGCCGTGGCCGCGCTGCCGATGCCGGGCATGTTGTGGTGCTCGGCCAGCCAGAACCGCGTGTAGCCCAGCCGCTCTGCGTGCTGCGCCAGTTCCAGCGTGTGGCGGAAGGCCAGTGCCGGCGTGCCGCCTTGGACGATCGGAGAGAGATCCAGGACCGAGAGCGGAATCATCTCTTCCAGGATACACACTCGAGTGAGCGGCTAGGCAGCAGAGCCAGATCACGCCAGGTCGTAGCGATCGAGGTTCATCACCTTGGTCCAGGCCGCGGCGAAGTCCTGGACGAACTTCGCCTGCGCATCGGAGCTTGCATAGACCTCCGCCAGGGCCCGGAGCAGGGAGTTCGAGCCGAAGGCGAGATCGACACGCGTGGCGGTCCACTTGGGTGCGCCGGTCTTGCGATCGCGCCCTTCGAACACGTCCTTGGCATCCGATGCCGCCTTCCACTCCGTGCCCATGTCGAGCAGGTTCACGAAGAAGTCGTTGGTCAGCGCTTCCGGCCGCTTGGTGAAGACGCCGTGTGTCGTCTGTCCGAGGTTGGTGTTCAAGACGCGCATGCCGCCGACGAGCACCGTCATCTCGGGCGCGGTCAGCGTCAGCAACTGCGCCCGATCAACCAGCAGCTCCTCGGCCGATACGGGGTATTTGCCCCCGAGGTAGTTTCGGAAGCCATCGGCGGCCGGTTCGAGGACCGCGAAGGACTCCGCATCGGTTTGCTCCGCCGAGGCGTCCATGCGTCCCGGCGCGAAGCGAACCGTCACGGCGTGACCGGCATTCTTAGCCGCCTGCTCGACGCCTGCGCAACCGGCCAGCACGATCAAGTCGGCGAGCGAGACCTTCGTGCCACCAGACTGCGCTTTGTTGAACTCGCTCTGGATGCCCTCCAGCGTCGTGAGCACCTCCTCCAGCTGGGCGGGCTCGTTGACCTCCCACGTCTTCTGCGGCGCGAGGCGAATGCGCGCGCCGTTCGCACCGCCGCGCTTGTCGGAGCCGCGGAAGGTGGACGCCGACGCCCAGGCGGTCGAGACCAGTCTCGAGATAGACAGCCCCGACGCCAGGATCGTGCGCTTGAGGAAGGCGATGTCCTGCTCGTCGATCAACGTGTGATTGACCGCCGGGATGGGGTCTTGCCAGATGAGCTCTTCGGCAGGAACCTCCGGACCGAGGTAGCGTGCACGCGGGCCCATGTCCCGATGCGTCAGCTTGAACCACGCCCGCGCGAAGGCGTCGGCGAATTGATCCGGATTCTCCAGGAAGCGCCGTGAAATCCTTTCGTAGACCGGGTCGAGCCGCAGGGAGAGGTCCGTGGTCAGCATGGAAGGCGCGATACGCTTCGCCGGGTCGTGGGCATGCGGCACCGTACCGGCACCCGCGCCCCCCTTCGGCTTCCACTGGTGCGCGCCGGCCGGGCTCCTCGTCAGTTCCCATTCGTAGCCGAACAGGTGCGTGAAGAAGTCGTTGCTCCACTTCGTGGGCGTGGTGGTCCAGGTGACTTCCAGGCCGCTGGTGATCGTGTCAGCGCCCTTGCCGGTGCCGAAGGTGCTCCTCCAGCCGAGGCCTTGCTCCTCGATGGGGGCCGCTTCGGTATCTGGCCCGAGATGGGACTCCGGGCCGGCGCCATGGGTCTTGCCGAAGGTGTGTCCGCCGGCAATCAGCGCGACGGTTTCTTCGTCATTCATCGCCATGCGACGAAAAGTCTCGCGGATGTCCCTGGCCGCCGCGATCGGGTCCGGGTTGCCGTTCGGGCCCTGCGGGTTGACGTAGATCAACCCCATCTGAACGGCGGCGAGCGGATCTTCGAGATTCCGTTCGCCCGAGTACCGCTTGTCATCCAGCCACTTCTCCTCGGGGCCCCAGTAGATCTCCTCCGGCTCCCACACGTCCGGACGCCCGCCGCCGAACCCGAAGGTCTTGAAGCCCATCGATTCGAGCGCGACGTTGCCCGCGAGGACCAGGAGGTCGGCCCATGAAATCTTCTGGCCATACTTCTGCTTGATCGGCCACAGCAGTCTGCGCGCCTTGTCGAGGTTCACGTTGTCGGGCCAGCTATTGAGGGGCGCGAAGCGCTGCTGGCCGGCCCCGGCACCGCCGCGGCCGTCGCGAATGCGGTACGTGCCGGCGGCGTGCCAGGCCATGCGAATGAACAAAGGTCCGTAGTGGCCGAAGTCCGCCGGCCACCAGTCCTGCGAGTCGGTCATCAGCGCCGTGAGATCCTTCTTCACGGCCGCCAGGTTGAGGCTCTTGAACTCCTTGGCGTAGTTGAAGCTCTGCTCCATGGGATCGAACTCGCGCAGGAGCGTGAGGTTCAGCTGATTGGGCCACCAGGCCTGGTTCGACCGGGCGCCGCCAGCCGTGTGCATGAACGGGCACTGTGCTTCAGTTGCCATCTGTTCTCTCCTTTCGTCGTCTGCACCCGCCGGCCGGGCGTGAGCCGGCGGAAGTAGCCGGGGATGAAATCAACGTTGCGAGTTATGACCTGGACCCTGGGTGTCGAGCGTTTCCATCAGGAGGGGTCGTTACAGTAGCCGGCCATCCTCGGCGAGGACCGGGGAGAGCGAACCTCGCCGGCCCGCATCACCGCCGCTACGGGCAGGCTCGATGCCATTTGGCGCGTCGCGTCCTCCTTGGAGGGGCCGCGAACTCGGTTCGCGGCGCGTGCGAAGCACATTTTATCTTGGAACTGGTGCAGGTCAAGGCTCACGCTGTGCGGAACGGCGGGTTGCACGGCGAGGGGTCGTTGAACTGGTATCATCGGAAAATGTGCGAAGGAATCTTCCAGACCGCCTCCGGCAGCGGGAGTGGTGCCTGACGCGCAGCGGCGGGTCGTCGCCGAGGTGCTGCAGGGTGTCGCGGTCAGTCGGGTCCGGGCGCCGGCGACCTCGGGCTGCATGGAGCCGGCGAGCATCACGCCGATCGTGTCGAGGAAGACGAGCGTGGCATGATCGCGGACGGCTCGGGGATCGCGTCCCACGGCGTATCCGCGATGAAGTGCGAGCCGCTCGATGGCTTCGCGCAACCCGAGCGCCTCGCCGCTACTTCAAGGGCGGCGTGACCCCGGGCGGCAGCGGCACCTGGGCCACGTTCAGCGTCATCGACACCAGGCTGTAGTAGCCGACCGCACCGACGAGATCGACGACGCCGCGCTCGCCGAAGGCCTCCTTGACGCGCTGGAACGCCGCATCCGAGACGCTGCCCGTGGCCAGCAGCTCCGAGACGAAGTCGTAGACGGTCTCCTCGTCCTTGGCCATGCCCGCGGGGCGCTGGTTCGCCGCGATGGCGTCGGCGATGTCGGAGCGCAATCCCGCCTCGAGGGCGAGCCGGCGATGCGCGTAGAACTCGTACTGCGCCGTCCACTTGCGGCCGGCCATGATGATCGCCATCTCGTTCAACCGCGGCGGGATCGAGCTCCCGAAGCGGACGAAGGCGCCGACCCGCTGGACGAGATCGCAGAGCTCGGGGCTTCGCAGCAACGCGTTGAAGGGACCGCGGAGACCGGCGCCGCGCGGGCCAGACTGGATCGCGTCGGCCACGCGCTTCTGATCCGCGGTCATCGTCTCTGGAGTCAGCGTCGTGAATCTCGATTCACCCATGGCGTGCCTCCCTTCGCACACACGCACGATACGGCGGCGCGGTACAGCACGTCAACGTCCGCAGACCCCGCGCCGATCGTGTGCTGCTCTGCGCGGCGCCGCGCCAAGCCGAGGGCGCGTGACGGATACTCGCGGGCGGGCAGCGATGGCCGACGCGCTTCTCATGGACCGGATGTTCCAGCGCATCATGCGTGGGCTCGTCGACACCGGGCGGTCAGAGCATCGGCAGTAGCCTGGCTCGCCGAGCCTCTGGCGCAGATCCTTCGCGAGCCTGTCCCCGCGGAAAGGCTTGCCGACGTCGTGCGCCTGCGGTATCAGGAGGCGGGCGCCGCAGCCGAAGCACGGACAGGAGGATCACACTCATGATGACGACGGATGTGTACCCGGGCAAGGATCTCGGCACGCTCGAGCTGACGATCACCGCCGAGATGGTCCAGCACTACATCAGGGGGCTCGACGAGCCGAATCCCTGGTACACGATGGCGTCGCCGTTTGGCGGACCGGTGGCTCCGGTGGTCGTCTACCAGCAGGCGGACAGCGAGTTCAAGGGCTGGTACCTCGACAACCTCTTCGGCAACCTGTGGCGGCGTCAGGAGTGGGAGATCCATGCGCCGACGCGGGTGGGACAGGTCCTCCGCTGCAGCGCGCGGGTGGCCGATCGCTACCGGAGACGTGATCGCGACGTCGTCGCGCAGGAGATGTGGGTACGAGACGAGGCCGGGAACCTGATCGCGCGCAGCGTCCATCACCAGAGCTTCCTGGCGGGGCAGACCAGCGGCGAAGTCACCTTGCGCGATCCAGCGAGCAAGGAAGGCGTGAGACAGGGGAGCGAGCCGTCCGGGGAGCCGCTGTTGGTCGAGCTCCGCAAGACATTCACCGAGGCGATGTGCGACGAGTTCTTCTACCGGAGCCGGAACTACCACAACGACAAAGCCGCCTCGAAGGAGCTCGGCTTCGGCGACACGGTGATCGGGGGCCGCATGACGCTCTCGTGCGTCACCGAGCTTCTGACCCGTCATTTCGGCCGCGGCTTCTACCTGGGCGGCCGCCTGGACGTGAAGTTCACCAACGTGCTGTGGCCGAACGAGCCCTTCACCACGCGGGGCATCATCACGGGCCGTCGCGTGGAGGGCGACCGGACCCGCGCCGAGGTCACGGTCTTCTGCGAGAAGAACGACGGAACGAAGATCATCGTGGCCAGCGCGAGTGCTCTGGAACGGAGATAGGCGCGCGTGAGGGGGGCGGCTCACCCGCCGCACGGCGGGGCGGAGTCTCCGCGTGGTGGTGTCTCGACTTCACCTCCGACTCACCCGACTGTATCACCTCCGTCGGAACTTCGTCCGTGACCGCGCGGGCCCGGCGTGCTGCCGGCAACCGCCCTGTAGAGCGTAGTGCGGGAAATCCGCACGCTACGTTCGTTCGGGGGACGGGGGCCTCGTCTTGATGGGACGGGGCCTCCTCCTACCAGCTAGTGTCCCGAGTCAGAAGTTCGTGGACTCGCGGCGCCGGGTGGGGTGGGGGTCCTCCCCGCGGGACCGTATCTTCTGCGGATTGCCGAAGCCACCCAGCACCCATCTCGTGGCCCCATCGAGTGCCGGCAGCGCTCCCGCGTTACAGGCGTGTCCCGCGGGGAGGACCCCCACCCCGCCCGGCGCTTTGTCGGCACATTTCTGACTCAGCACACTAGCGGCGGCTCGGCTCGTTCGCGGCCACGAGGCGCAGGAGGGTGAGCTCCGGCCTCGTACCCAGGCGCACGGGAGGGCCCCACGTCCCCGTGCCGGCACTGACATAGACCCACAAGCGGCCGCGGCGCGAGAGTCCGGCCGCGTGCGGCCCGTGGACCAGATGAATCACGAAGGTCCACGGGAAGAACTGACCGGCGTGCGTGTGGCCCGACAGTTGCAAGTCGAAGCCGGCCTGCTCGGCCAGCGGCGCGATCTTCGGATTGTGCGCCAGGAGCAGACGGAAGGCCGGCCGCGCGGCGCCGTCGGTCGCGAGGTCCGGACGCGGCCGCGCGGCGGGATCGGACATTCGCGCGGCGAAATCGATGACGCCGCCGACCAGGAGGCGTGCCGCGCCACGCGCGATGGTGACGTGAGCGTTGCGGAGCACGCGAAATCCCATCGCCTCGAAGTGCGCCGTCCACGGCGCCGCCCCCGAGGAGTAGTCGTGGTTGCCGAGCACGAAGAACGCCCGGCCTCCGGACGCCAGCGCCTCGAGCGGCGCAACGTGGGGCGCCAGCCGCGCCACCGACCCGTCCACCATGTCGCCGGTCAGCGCGATGAGATCCGGCGCGAGCCCCTTCGTCATGTCGACGACCCGCTGGACGTATGCGAGCCGCATCGTCGGACTGGCGTGTAGATCGCTGATCTGCACGATCCGGAATCCGTCGAGATCGGCCGCCAGCCCCTCAACGGGAATCTCGACGCGACGGACGTAGGGGCCCCGCAGCGCGGCCAGCGCGCCAACGCCGACCGCGGCCAGCGCGGCCACCGGCACCCACACCGCGTCCGACTCATCGAGTAGCGCGTGCGCCGTCGCCAGCGGCGGCAGCGCGGCCGTCGCCAGCAGGAGCACGTCGCGGCCCATCGTGAGCATCAGGAGAAAGCTGAGCCATCCCATGCAGAGGAAGCTCAGCGCCTGCACCCACTCGTGCACCCGGCCCGGGCGGTCCCGATCGCCGAACCAGTAGACGACCGGCAGGATCCACACCATGAGGAACGGCGCCGCCAGCGCCGCCCGGCCCTGCGCAGTCGACGTCAATCGCGTGGCGATGTACGCGTAGCCGACCACGAGGATCGCGCTAACCACGAGCACGAACGGATGAAGCAGACGCCTCACCAGCTGATGCTACCAGACCCCGTGTAGACGCTCGTCGTGCGCCTCGATCGATCGGCGACGCGTGGCTGGACTCGCCTCAGCGAGAAGCACCCTGGCGCCGATGCCACGCAGCAAGGGCGACCAGCCCGCCAGCCAGAAGGGCAAGCGAGGAGGGTTCCGGCACCGGCGACACCAGCGACACGCGAACGGGACCCCGCGTGGTGCTCAAGGGTGTCGGGGTCTCCAGCTTCAGCTCGACGAAGATGTCGAAGAAGCTGTCGATGCGGAATCCCCGGTCGCTCCCCTCCCCCGAGGGAACGATCGACGTGACGCCGGTGGACGACTGCGACGGGCCAGCGTCAGGGTCAGCGGGAAGCCAAGCACCGAGCCGCTCAGCGACAGCGCCACGAGCTCGGTGTCCCAGGGGCCGGTGGCCGCCGGGTCCGTCCGCACGAGCACCTCCTGCTCTATCGTGCCGGCCAAGCTTATCGGCCCGATCGGAACACTCCCCAGCGTCGTCAAGAGGCCCGCATAGGCGACGGTCGGCGGTGGAGTACTCTCGAGGGGAGACGGAGTGAGGAGGCGGATTGTGATGTGTGTCGTCGGAGTTGACAGCGACAAGGTGTCACGGTATCTCATCGTGACCCCACGGCCGCGGGCCGGTCGCATACGTCGTCACTGATCGCGCGGGAGGGCGCAAGCCGTGAAGGTGGGAGTGCTCCAGTTCTTCTCGTGGTCCCGGCGGATCCCGCTCACCGCGGTGTATGCGCGCGCCCTGGCCCGCATCGAGATCATGGACCGGACGGGCTACGACTGCGTCTGGCTGGCCGAGCACCACTTCAACACCTACAGCGTGTGCCCGTCCGTCAACGTCATGGCCACCCACGTGGCGGCCCGCACCGAGCGGCTGCGGATCGGCATGGCCGTCTCGCTGGCCGCGTTCTACCATCCGCTGCGCCTGGCCGAGGAGGTCGCCATGATCGACGTGCTCTCCGGCGGCCGGGTGAACTGGGGCGCCGGCCGCGGCTTCGACCGGGCCGAGTTCGAGGCCTTCGACGTCCGGGTCGAGGAGAGCTCCGATCGCTTCCGCGAATGCGTCGACATCGTGCTGGCCGCCTGGCGGAGCGAGCGGCTGAGCTACCAGGGGCGCTTCTGGCGCTACGAGGGCGTCGAGGTGCTGCCCAAGCCCCTGCAGGCGCCGCACCCGCCGGTGTGGCTGGCCGCGACCTCGCTCGACTCCATCCGGCGCGCGGCGGAGAAGGGGTTCGACATCCTGCAGGACCCCCACGCGAGCCACGCGGACATCGGGGCCAAGCGCGCCCACTACTACGAGGTGCTCCGCGCCCACGGCTTCCCGACCGCGGACCGCGTGATCCCCACCGCCCGGCTCCTCGCCGTCGGCGCCACCGAGGAGGCGGCGGCCGAGGTCGCGCGCGCCGGCGCGGCCTGGACGGTCGCGTCCTATTCGAATCCCTCCAAGCGGGCAGGGCCACCGGCCGCGCACCACCTGATTCCCGGCGATCCGGTCGAGCGCTACATGAACGAGGTGGTCATCCGCGGCACCCCGGAGCGGGTGCTGGACACGATCGCGGAGCTGCGGGAGACGATCGGGCTCGAGTACCTGATGTGCGCGCCGCTGAGCCACGAGAGCTTCATGCTGTTCACGGAGCGCGTCCTGCCGAAGCTCCTCTGACGGGCGTGGCGAGCCGGGCCGAGAGCGTGAGCGCGTCGGTCGTGCGCTGGGCGGAGCGCGTCCCCGATCGCGTCTGCCTGAGCTTCTCGACGGGCGGGGCGCCCACCGAGGAGCTGACCTACGCCGACCTCGCCCGGCGCGCCGCTACCCAGGCCGGGCTCTTCCGCACCGAGGGGCTCCGGCCCGGAGATGCCGTCGTCATCGTCGGCCACTCGACACCCGCCTTCGTCACCGCGCTCCTCGGCGCGCAGGCGGCGGGGCTCCTCGCCGTGCCCTGCCCCCCGCCGGAGCCCCTCGAGAGCGCGCGGCGCGTCCGCGAGCGGATCCGCGAGATCGTGGCGCGGTGTGGCGCGCGCGCGCTCGTCGATCCCGTGGCGGGCCCGCGCGACGCCGGGCTCGAACAGGCCCTGGCCGACGTGGGCGCGCGGTCGATCGCACCCGCCGGACCCGGGGAGCTGGCCGACCCCGGCGGGGCCGCGGGCGAGGACTTTCCCCTCGCGTACTGTCAGTTCACCTCGGGCAGCGGGGGGCGGGCCAAGGGCGTCCTCCTGAGCCACGACAACGTCGCCGCCAACATCCGCGGCATGGCGGCGGCGTACGCGCTCGCCCCCGACGACGTGCCCGTCACCTGGCTGCCCCTCTTTCACGACATGGGGCTCGTCGCCTACATCTTCATGCCGCTCGTGCTGGGGCAGACCGCCCACGTGATGCCCCCCCTCGCCTTCATCGCGCGGCCGGTGTCCTGGCTCGCCCTGATCAGCCGCGTGCGCGGCACCATGTCCACCGCGCCCAACTTCGCCTACGCGCTCTGCGCCCGCAAGGTGTCCGACGCCGAAGCGGCCGCCCTCGATCTGTCGAGCTGGCGCCGGGCCTGCAACGGCTCCGAGCCCGTGACCCGGGCAGCGGTGGAGGGCTTCACCCGGCGTTTCGCGGCGGCGGGGTTTCGCCTGGAGGCGCTCTTGCCGTGCTACGGCCTCGCCGAGGACACGCTGTGCGCGACGACCCGGCGCCCGGCGGAGGGACCGTGGTTCGAGGACCTGTCCCGCGCCGCGCTCGAGGTGGAGGGCGAGGCGCGTCCGGAGGCCAGCGGCATGGCGGTCGCGTCGGTGGGGCGGGCGATCCCGGGGCAGGAGATCTCCGTCATCGGCGGGGATGGCCAGCCCCTGGTCGATCGGCGGATCGGCGAGGTCGCGATCCGCGGCGATTCGGTGATGTCGGGTTATCTCTCCGGCACCGAAGGCGAGGGCGCGCTGGCGGAGGACGGACTCCTGCGCACCGGGGATCTCGGGTACCTCGTCGGCGGCGAGCTGTTCCTGGTGGGGCGCAAGATGGATCTCATCATCCGGGCCGGGCGGAACTACTACCCCCAGGACATGGAGGAGGCCCTGGGGCCGATTGCCGCCCTCCGGGCCGGGCGCGCCGTGGCGTTCGCGGTGCCCGGCGAGGAGTCGGAGCGCCTCGTCCTCGCGGCGGAGCGCCGTCCCGAGTGGGAGGGCGACGAGCCGGCCCTGCGGGCGGCGATCCGCGATGCCGTGCGGGCCGCGGCCGGGATCGCGCCGGACGATATCGTGATCGTGGCGCCAGACGCTGCCGCTCACGAGCAGCGGAAAGGTGATGCGGCCGGAGGCCCGGCGGCTGTACATGGCCGGACGCTTGAAAGGGTGACGGGCTCGCCGGCGGGCCGGCGGGCATGGGTGATCGAGGCGCTGACCGGTCTCGCGCCCGACTTCGCCGGCGAGGTTGGCGACGAGACGGCGCTGGCCGAGGGCGGGCTCGGCCTGGACTCGCTGGCCCTCGTCGAGCTGGTCAGCGCTATCGAGAAGCACCTCGGGCTCGCCATCCCCGAGCACGAGGTCACCGACGAATACTTCGGGTCCGTGGGCCGACTGCTCCGCCTGATCGACGCGCGCCTGGGCTAGCCCGGCCATGCGTGAACCAGACGCCTACCCTCACCCCGAAGCTCTCCCTCTCCGAGGGCAAGGGAGTCGGCGCGGTGCCCTCGCCCCCGGACGCCCCCGGAGGGCCCCGGAGGGGGAGAGGGACAGGGTGAGGGGGCGCGCAGGACGCGGCAGGCGCGTTCATGAATAGGTTGGGACCCAACGACTCCCTCGCCCTCGGAGATTGACCAGGCGCCCTGGTTGGCCCCGGCGCGCTCACGGTGCGAAGAGCGGGTCGTAGGCGTAGAGATGGCACGGGTAGCGGCGGGCCAGGGCCGCGTAGCGAAATGCAAAGGCCACGACGGGTTCGGGAATCGGCCAGCCGGGGGGGCACGGCGCGGCGGGCAGGGGGGGCTGACCTCCACCAGGAAGCGGGCGCTGCCGGGCGGGCGCATCGCAAAGGCAGGCACAAGCGGACTGCCCGTGATCCGGGCGAGCCCGAAAGCGCCGAGCCCGATCGCCTTCCAGCCGGAGAGGAAAGGCACGTGCGTGTACCGGCCCTGGGCCGAGTCCGCGATGACCACGCACGCGGCGTTCCCGGCCAGTTCCGCGCGCAGCCGCTGCAGGGCGCGGGCGCGGAGCCAGACGTCGCCGCTCACCTCCACATCGACGTTCTGCTCCGGGCCGTTGCCCACGCCGACGACGCGCGCGCCCAGGTTCTCGAGGACGAGGCGGATGAGGCCCGGCAGGCCGAAGTGCCCCGAGGCGATGACGACCCCGCGCCCGCCGGCGAGGGCCGCGGCGAGGTGTTCCCGTCCCTCGACGTCGATCGGCGCCAGCCGAGGCGGCCCATCGTCGGGCGCCCGGGCCAGCAGCGCCTGGTTGAGGAGCACGCGCGTGAGCAGGAACGCCACGCGCGCCTCGATCAGGCGCCGGCGCTCTGGCGGCCCGAGCGGTCCGCCCAGGACGGATTCCACTTTCGCCGGGAAGGTGCGGACGCTGGCGGGCAGGAGCGCCTCGCCGGGACGGAGCGCGAGCCGAGCCAGTCCCGGCACCGCCCGGTCGACGCCCCTCAGCGCGGGCGAGCGGGACAGCCAGCGCAACGGCGAGCGGGCCGCTCTCCTCACCGCCGAAACCCACGCGGGCTGACTTCCGGCGGTGGGTCGACGCCGCTCCCGGCCCAGCCGGGCCAGGTCTTCGGCCGGCGGAATCAGGGAGGTCCTCGGCGCACGCGTGCGGGCCGCGTCGCGCGAGGCTCGACGGGGGCAACGCAACCGCCCTCGATGGTGCTCACCCGGAACCTCCTCTTCCGCGCGGTCGCCCCGACGCTCCGCCGTGCCCGTGGATGCGCGGATTCTAGCCCGATCCTGCGCACGAGCGCGCATGTCGCTCACGCCACCCCGAGATCTCCGATGAACGCTCCGGCAGTCGCTCGCCCCGGTCGGTTGTGGAAGCAGATCCGGTCCGGCGCGGGCGGACCTCGGGCCGCGGGCCCGCCGCGGCGATTGCCAGGCCCTCTGCGCCAGGGCTATAGTCGGCGAGCGAGAAGGCGCGCGCCGGGCACGTCTCTGGACCTCTGGCCGACACGGGCGATGGGCGGGGATGAGCGGGCGCGAGCCGCGCCTCGTCGCGCCGTTCACCGGAGCCCCCGGCCCCCCGTTCTGGATGACCTTTGAGCCAGGGCAGGCGGGAGGGCCCCGGCGGGCATGAGCTGCGCGGACGCGAGGAGGGACCATGGCGTCTCACACGCAGACCATCATCGACCAGTTCACCAAGCAGGCGGTGCCGTTTGCCACGGCGCCGTCGATTCGCGACGAGCAGGCGCTGCGGCTGCTCGTCGAGTTCACCGGGACCGGCCCGGCCGACTCGGTGCTCGACGTGGCGTGCGGTCCCGGGCTGGTGGTGGCGGCCTTTGCTCGCGTGGCCAGTCGTGGCACGGGGATCGACGTGACGCCGGCCATGATCGAGCGGGCCCGCGACCACCAGCGCGCGTGTGGCCTGGACAACGTGGACTGGCGCATCGGCGACATCCTGCCCCTGCCGTACCCGGACGGGGCCTTCTCCGTTGTGGTGTGCCGCTTTGCGTTCCACCACTTCCCGGATCCGCTCGCCGTGCTGCGCGAGATGGCCCGGGTGGCCTCGCCGTCGGGCAAGGTCGTGGTGGCGGACGTGACGGCCTCGCCCGACCCGGCCCGGGCCGCGGCCTTCAATGCGATGGAGAAGCTGCGCGATCCCTCGCACGCCCGGGCGTTGCCGCTCGTCGAGCTGCGCCAGCTCTTCGCCGATGCCGGCCTGGCCGCGCCGCGCGAGACCTGCTACGACCTGCCGAGCGACCTCGACGGCCTGCTTGCCCGGTCGTTCCCGGCGCCGGCCGACGTGCCCGTGATCCGGGCGATGATCGAAGGCTCCGTGGCCGCCGACGGGCTCGGCATGAAGACCCAGCGGATCGACGGCCAGATCCGAATGGTGTATCCCATCGCCATCCTCGTGTCGGACCGCCCCGCCACGAGGCCGGACGGTACCTCTCCCGGCGCCGGCCGGGAACCGTACCTCTGACGCCGAGTCATCCCGCCCCCCGGAAGCGGGGCATGACCTCCTTGGCGAACAGCTCCATGGAGCGGCGGATCTTGTCCTGGGGCAGGCCCCCGAAGTTCATCCAGCAGAGGACATGGCCGACGCCCATGTCGCGCATGGTCTGGATGTGCCGGGCCACCGTGTCGGGCGAGCCGAATGCCAGCGTCTCCGCCACCAGGCCCTCCCACGTCACCTTCTTGAAGCGCTCGGCCGCCGCCCGGAAGCCGGCCTGCAGGCTCGGGTGCGCGTCCTCGATGCGCTCGGGCACCTGGAACCGGCGCAGGGAGTCCTGGTACCACATCTCGGCATCCCTGGCCTCGGCCAGGGCCTGCGCGTCGGTCGGCGCCACGTAGATCTGGCGCGACACGCCCCAGTCCCGCATGAGGCGGGCGGTCTCGTCCGGTCCGCGCCCGTGCCGGCGCAGCGCGGCCAGGTAGCTGTCGCGGCGCTTGACGAGCTGGTCCACCGGGCCGGTGAGCACGGAGTTGAGCATGGGCCAGCCGCGGGCGGCGGAGCTGTCGATGCCGTCGTCGCTGCCGCACACCTGGTAGATGGGAGGGTGCGGGCGCTGCCACGGCTTGGGAATCACCCGCGCTTCGCCGACGGTGAAGAAGCGCCCGGCGTGGGAGAAGCGCTCCTCGGTCCAGGCCTTGAGCAGGATGTCCGCCGCCTCGTCGAAGCGCTCGCGGTTCTCCTGCTGGGGGACGGCATAGCCGGCGAACTCGGCGGGGCGGTTGCCGCGCCCGAGGCCCACGTCGAGGCGGCCCTTCGAGATGATGTCGATCAGCGCGAGCTGCTCGGCCAGCCGCAGCGGGTGGTGGAAGGGCAGGATGGCGGCGGCCAGCCCGATCCGCACCCGCCGGGTGCGGGCGGCGGCGGTGGCGGCGAGGCTCGCCGGATCCACGGCCAGGCCGTAGTCGATGAAGTGGTGCTCGGTCAGCCAGATCTGATCGAAGCCGAGCTCCTCCGTCCACTCCATCTGCTCGATCTCGCGATGGACGACCTCTGCGTGGCTGAGGCCGGGTGCGGCCTGGAAGAAGAAGAACGTCCCGAAGCGCATGCGGCGGCGACCTGTCCCCGCCGCCCGCTACCGGACCCGGCCGAGGAATTCGAGGATGACGCGGGTGGACAGCCTCACGAAGCGCGTGCGGGCGATGCCGAGCGCGCCGAGGAGGCCGTGGAGGTCGTCGGCCATCTGCTCGGGGGTGTAGGGGCCCTCGGGCACCGCCGGTCCGCCGTGCCCGCGGATGTCGTACCGGAGCACCCGGTAGCGACCGGCCCGCGCGGCCACCTGCGCGTCCCACAGGTGGAGGTTGGCGGCGAGGGAGTGGCTGAGCGTGACCACGGGGGCGTCGGCTGGGCCCTCGAGCTCGTACCGGGTGGCGATCCCGTTCGTGTCGATCTTCAAGGCTCCACCGGCGCCGGCGTCCCGCTCACGGGCCGGGATTATAGTCACCCGCGACGCCCGCGGCAACCGGGTGTGCATCGCGACGGGCACTCATGGCATGGCGAGCGTCGCCGCTTCGTCGCCTGCGACCGGGCCGGATCAGGGCGGCAGGACGCAGGGCACGGCCAGGCGATTGTGACGGCGATAGACGCGGAAGTCAGTGTCGGTCGTGACCACGACCGGGTCGGCGAGGGTTTCCGTCATGCGCACCAGGCACGCGTCGGCAAGGCTCATCGGCACGTCGGCGCCGCATGTCGTCCCGGACGAACTCGACGCGCACGCCGGCCGCCAGCGCCTGTTCCCGGGCCTGGTTCAGATACGTCGACGTGCGGTCGACCCCGGTGACCAGACATCCGCGCCGTGCGAGCTCGACGGCAAGTCGGCCGACCCCACAGCACAGGTCGAGCACACGCGACCCCGGCTCGATGCGCAACAGCGAGGCAATGGCGCCGACCTGCGCCTCCAGGGACGCGAGGCGCTCGGCGCCGAACAGGTACGGGCCGAAGGTCTGCCAGAACCCATCGTCGTCGTGCCAGGCCGTCATGGAGCCCCGAGTTTCTCACCCCCGGCGGACCCGGGGAATGCCGCGTTCTCGCATCGTCGCGTGCGACGGTGTCCTCCACGGCCGTCCGCCGGGCCGAATGCCGCCTGGCCGGATCGACCACGCGGCGTGCCCGACCCAGGGTCGCGATTGCCGGCCCCCGGCGCATCCACCCGCCCGATCCCACCGGCCCCGCCGTCCCCGGGCCGCCGCGGTACCCACCGGCTCGCCGTCGCAGGGGGCGGCGCCGCGGCTCAGGCCGGTGGCGCGTCCGTTATAGCGGGGCATGACCTGCTCGGCAAGCAGGCGCATGGAGCGCTCCACGGCGGCGCCGTCGGCGCGGCCGAAGCTCATCAGGCAGCCGACGCAACGACTCCCTCGCCTTCGGAGAGGGAGAGGGCGGGGGTGAGGGTGGGCGTCTGGTTCACGCATCGTCCGGGCTAGCCCCCGCCGTCCAGGCGCAGGAGCGGCCCGCCGGCGGCCGCCGCGTCCGCCGGGTCGTGGGTGACCAGGAGGGTCGGGAGCTTGCTGGCGTGCGAGAACACAAACCGCCGGAACCGGTCGCGCAGCTCGGCGTCGAGGCGACTGAAGGGCTCGTCGAGCAGCAGGGCGCGCGGGTCGGCGAGCAGCGTGCGCATCACCGCCACGCGGGCGCGCTGGCCACCGGATAGCGTCGCCGGATCGCGGTCGGCGAAGCCGCCGAGGTCGGCCTCGGCCAGCGCGGCCTCCACGCGCGCGCGGCGTGCCGCGCGCCCGCGCACGGCGGCGGGCAGCCCGAAGGCCAGGTTCTGGCCGACCGAGAGGTGGGGGAAGAGCAGGTCGTCCTGGAAGAGGATCCCGACCCGCCGCGCCTCCGGCGGCAGCGGCGTGAGCTCCGTCTCCGCCAGCCACGCCCGGCCATCGGCGGAGAATGCGGGGTCGAGCGTGCCGCAGATCCAGGACAGCAGCGTCGACTTGCCGGAGCCACTGGGGCCCATGACCGTCACCACGGTGCCCGGTGGCACGGTGAGATCGAGCGGCCCGAGCAGGGATCGGCCCCCGACGGCGATGGCGACGGCCTCGAGCCGGAGCGCGCCGCCGCTCATGCCCGGCGCGGCTCCCGCCGGCGGGAGGAGAGGAGCAGGGGCAGCCCGATGGCGAGGCCGTAAGCCGCGAGCGGCAGGGCGGTCTGGACGAATGCGTAGGCGCCCACGATGCGCCGGTCGCTTCCGGAGGCGAGCGTGATGGCCTCGGTGGTCAGCGTGGCGAAGCGGCCGGCGCCCGCGAACACCGTGGGCAGGTACTGACCGGCGCTCACCGCGAACCCCACCGCCGCGGCGAACAGGATCGGCCGCACCAGCATCGGCACCTTGACTCGCCAGAACACGCGCGAGGGGGAGGCGCCCAGGCACGCCGCGGTCCGCGCGTAGCGCGGGTCGAGCGCGCGCCAGGGATCGGCCAGCGACAGGAAGGTGTAGGGGAGCACGAAGAGCAGATGGGCCCACACCAGGGCCGTCCAGGTGGCGTCGAGGTCGAGGCGGACCAGCGCGATCTGCGCTCCGAACAGGAAGGCCGTCTGCGGCACCAGCAGGGGCGCGTAGAGCAGCCACAGCGCGCGTCGGCCCGGCCGCAGGCCCCGGCGCTGCTCGTTCTCGAGACAGGCCAGCACGAGGGCGAGCGCGATCGCGGTGGCGGCCAGCCCGACCGACAAGGTCGTCCACGTCGGCGACGCCAGGCCGTGCACCTGTCGGCTCCACGTCTCGAGGGTGAGCTGCTGCGGGAGCGCCGCGGGGAAGCGCCAGGCGGCGGCCACCGACCAGAGCGCCAGGGCGAGCACGCTCAGGCCGCTGACCAGCCCGAGCGCGCCCGCGGCGCCGATCGCGGTGGCGGCGAGCGCGCGCCCCTGCCCGCCGCGCCCCCCGCCCACCAGCCAGGGGCGCGCCCCGCGGGCGACCGCCGCCTCGCCGAGGCGCCAGGCGCCGATGGCGGCGGCGACGAGCAGCCCCTGCAGGCAGGCCGCCGCCCCCGCGGGGAACATGAGGGCGAGGTCGCGATCGGCCGCCCAGCGCACGATCAGCACGCTCAGGGGCGGTGGGTGCGTGGGCGCCAGGACGAGCGCCACGTCGACCACGGAGAGCGAGAACGCGAGGACCGCGTACACGGGCAGCCGGATCTGCGGGTACACCTGGGGCAGCACCACCTTCATCCAGGCGCTCACCGGTCCGTAGCCGAGCGACCGAGCGACGCGCAGCGCGCCCGCGGCGCCGACCTGGTCGAGGGCGCCCAGCGTCATCAGGAGCAGGTAGGGGATCTCCTTCAGGCAGAGGGCAAGGACCATCGACAGCCCCAGCGGATCCTGGGGGATCGCCAGGTCGGGGGGCCGATCCCAGCCCGTGGCCCAGGGGGAGATCGAGCGCGCGATCCAGCCGCTCGGCGCGGCCAGGAAGGCGAAGCCGATGGCCAGCGCGGCGTGCGGCGTGGCCAGCACGGGCAGCAGCGCCGCCTGCATCCAGCGGAAGGGCCGGGTGCCGTGCGCCGCGCTGCACAGCAGCATGACGGCGAGGAAGGACAGGCCGGTGGCGAGCACGCCGGTGGTGATGGTGAGGCGCAGCGTGGTGCCAAGGCCGGGCTGGGCGAGGAGCGCGCGCCAGGGCCCGACGCCCAGCGCATGGCCGCCCAGGGCGGGCAGGTAGCCGAAGGCGAGGAGCGCCGTGTAGGCGAGCCCCGCCCCGATGGGCAGCAGGAAGAGGGCGACGGTCAGGGCGGGGGTGTGGCGCAGCAGCCCGCCGCCCCGGGTCAGCTCAGCGGCCGTAGCGCCGTTCCCACTCGGCGGTGATGCGTGTCATCCAGGAGGGATGCGGCTCGAGCAGCGGTCGGCCGAGCTCGGCCGGGCCGAGCGTGGCGACCCCGCGGGGGAGATCGACGAAGCGCTGGCGATCGACGGGGGCGAGCCGCGCGAGGTCGAGCACGGTGGACGCGCCGAGTACCCGGGGGTCCTGCGCGTGCGCCTGGGCCTCGGGCGAGAGCAGGAAGTTCGCCACCACCATGGCGCCCTCCCGGTGGGCGGCGTTGAAGGGGATGGCCACGAAGCTCGCGTTGCCGATCGTCCCGCGGTCGAGCACGACGGTACGCACCGATGGTGGGAGCAACCCGTTGGCGATTGACGTGGAGGCCTCGGACGGGCTGAAGGACACGGAGATGTCGATCTCGCCGTCGGCCAGAAGCTGGCGCTGCGCCGGCCCGCTCTCCGGGAACTGGCGGCCGCCGCGCCAGAGCGCCGGCCGCAGCCGGTCGTACCACACCCAGAGCGGCGCGGCGACCGCGTTGAAGTTCTGGTCGGTGGCGGGGCGCTGGAGCACCGCCGCGTCCGGGGCCAGCTCGTAGAGCGCCTGCTTGAGGAACGTGGCCCCGAGAAAGTTCCGCACCGTGGGGTGGGTGAGGCGCCCGGGGTTGGCCAGCGCCCACTCGAGCAGGGCGGGGATCGAGCGCGGGGGCCGCGGCACGCGCGCACTGTCGTAGACGTAGACGATCTGGGCCATGCGCCAGGGCGCGGCCAGCCCGTCGACCGGCACGGTGAAGTCGATCGTGGTGGCCGGCTTGCCCTGCGTGTCGACCAGTCGGAAGCTGGGCAAGAGCTGGGTGAAGGGCCCGTACAGCAGCCCCTGCTCCTTCAGGGCCAGGAAGTTGGGGCCGTTGATCCAGATGAGATCGACCGTCCCCTGCTCGAGCCGCCCGCCCGCCTTCTCCGCGATCACGCGCGCCACCGCCTCCGCGGTGTCCTTGAGCTTGACGTGATGCACGGTGATCGCGTGCTCCCGGGCCACGCGCTGGCCCACCCAGCCGATGAACGCGTTGGTCCGGTCGTCGCCGCCCCAGGCGTTCCAGTACACGGTCTGGCCGCGGGCTCGGCCGAGGATCTCGTTCCAGGTCTGCGCCCACACCGGTTCTGCTCCGGCGAGCAGGGCGGCGACGAGGAGCACCAGGGGGAGCAGACGGCGCATGGGAGGACGTCCTCCGGGTGGAACGCGGTTCACGGCCGGGCGGCGGGCTGGCGGCGCTGGCGCGCGGCGGCGAGGCGCGGGGCCAGGACCTCCTCGTGGAAGCGATCGCAGCCGACGCAGAGGTTCCGGTAGGGCTTGCCGGCGGGCGTGGTCGTGGCGGACTTGTCGAGGAAGGTGTCGATGGTCCACCCGGCCTTTATCCCCATGCGCTCCGGGTGCCCCATGGAGATGGCCTCGTAGACGGGATCGCCCGTCAGCGAGTCGAGGATCTCGATCAACGGGGTCTCCAGGAGGTTGCCGATCGGCAGCCTGGTCTTCACGCAGCACGGGTACACGTCGCCGGTGGGCTCGACGGAGACCTCGGAGCCGCTGTAGCGGTGCTGGAGGAAGTTGAGGCCGCCCGACCAGCGGTTGCAGAAGTTCTCGGTGAGCGAGGCGGTCGACAGGTCGTTGCTCCAGGCTCGCCCGCGGGGCCAGAGCTTGCCGATCCACGAGTCCGGCGTGGCGCCGAAGAAGCTGTAGAGCGGCCCCTGCTCGTCCTGCCAGTCGCGCCGCGGCGCCGCCGCACCGGCCCGGCGCACGCCGCGCGACTCGAAGAGGCGCGCCAGCTTGTCCATCAGCGCCTCCTGCTTGACCCGGGTCTCGAGTCCCACGTGGAACTCGTCGAAGCCGGCGCAGGAGATCGTGTAGACGTCGCGAGCCAGGAGGTCGTCGACCATGCGCTCGGTCACCAGGTCGCCCGTGGTCTGCACGACCAGCCGCACGCCGCCGCGGTCGCGATAGCGCGCGCCCAGGCGCTCGAGCACGGGGTAGGTCACGCGCTCGCGCACGGGATCCATGAGCGCCTCGCCGCCGGACACGATGATCTTGCCGATCCGCTCGACGAGCGTCCCGTCGGGGGCGGGGCGTTCGAGGTCGAGGTAGGTCATGCGATCGGGGAAGTGGTCGACGATCCGGGGGAAGTTGCGCTCGGCCTCCGCGACCACGCGGTCCAGCTCGGCGCCGTGATACGGGCGAAAGCGGTCCTCGTAGCAGTGGCGACAGCGCCGGTGGCAGGCCCACGACATCACGTAGTAGATCGATTCCACGCCTCGCTCCTGTCACATCGGCCGCTCACCAGATCGCTGGCCGCGCCGACCATCGCCCCGGCCGCGCGCGCGGCGGGGCCCCGGAGGTTTCGCTCGATCACCGCCGCGCCCGCTAGCGTCCTGAGTTGGAAGTTCGTCGACTCGCGGTGCCGGGTGGGGTGGGGGCTCTCCCCGCGGGACCGTCTCTTCTGCGGATCGCCGAAGCCACCACCTTCCATCTCGTGGCCCCATTGAGTGCCGGCGACGCTCTCGCGTTACAGGCGTGTCCCGCGGGGTGAGCCCCCACCCCACCCGGCACTTTGTCGGCACACTAGCGCCGAGCGCGGCGCGGCGTGAGCGGTGACCGCGAGCGCGGGCCCGTCGTCGTCTTTCCGCGACCACGGCCCCGCTGGTCCGTCGGCGCCGCGGCCCGCGCGGCGTCGAGGGCGGCGAGCTGCAGAGCGCTCGCCTTGGCCGCCGCGCGCTCCACGGCGCGGTAGCGCGCGATGACGTCGTGTCCGAGATCGGTGAGCCCCGCGCCTCCGCCGCGCATGCCGCCGAGCTGGATCTCCACGACGGGCGACCGAAAGGACCGGTTCAGTTCGTCGTTGAGCGTCCAGGCTCTCCGGGAGGACATGCCCATGGCCCGGCCCGCCGCCGAGATCGAACCCGATTCGCCGATCACTTCGAGAAGCCGGATCTTGCCGGGGCCGATGGCCCCATGACTCGCCAGGTCGATGCGGATGGTCAGCCTCGCCACGGCCCGTAGAATAGCACCTCGAGGAAGGTCGCGGGACGTGCACGAGGCGGCATGCCGCCCCATCCGGACCTGCACACGAACATCGTCGGGACGATCGATCCCGCCCATCTCCAGCACAGCGTCGATGTCTTGCGCGATTGCCCGCCCGCGTTGTATTCCGGCACGGCGATTGATTCGCAGGAGGCGCTCGCGTTCAGCGTGCTGACGGGCGTGCGCTCGATGAACGAGGTGTACCCGCTCGAGCGGGTCGCGAGGCCTACGAGCGGATGATGAGCGGCGAGGCGAGATGCCGCGTGGTGCTCACCACCGGACACGATTCTGCGACGTCAGGGCCAGCGGACCCGTCGGGGCTCCCGGGCGCCACGGGGAGGCGGCTGGAAGCCGAAGCGGGCGAGAACGGTCCGGCCCTGCTCGCTCACGAGCAGGGCGACGAAGGCCCGGGCCAGGGCCGGCTCCTTGGACGCGGCCACGACCGCCCCCGGGTAGACGATGGGCCGATAGGTGTCCTCGGGGGGGCGGAAGGCTTCCCGGACGCCCGGCGCCCGGGCGGCGTCGGTCGTGTAGACGAAGCCGGCATCCACTTCCCCGCGGACGACATAGTCGAGCGCCTGGCGGACGTTCTCGGCGAACACGAGCTTCGGCTGGAGCCGCTCCCACAGCTTGAGTGCCCTCAGGCTTTCCTCGGCGTACTGTCCGGCCGGGACGGTCTTCGGCTGCCCGACGGCAATCCTCGTGACGCGCGCCTCCAGGAGGTCGCCGGGCTTGCTGATGTCCACGCGGGAGTCGGCGGGCTTGATCACCGTGAGCACGTTGCGGGCAAAGGCGCGGCGAGTGTCGGCGAGCAGGAGGCCCTTCTTCTCGAGCTCATCGACCTGCCGCTGGCCGGCCGACAGGAACACGTCGATGGGCGCGCCGGCCTCGATCTGCTTCTGGAGGTCGCCCGAGGCGCCGAAGTTGTAGTGCAGTCTCACGCCGGAGCGAGCGGCCATGAAGCTCCGCCCGATCTCCTCGACCGCCTCCTTCAGGCTGACCGCCACGGAGAGCGTCAGCTCCTCCGCGTGCGCCCCGGTGGCCAGGACGACAATCACCGCCAGTGCGGCCAAGACTCTGCGCATCAGAGGCACGATCTCGCTCCCCTCTCTCGGATATGTATCGAGGTCCTGGTAGTGGTGCGTACTCAGTGTCCGATCACCGCGCTCGCCACCTCGCAGGCCCTCGCCCCGATGGTCGCCATCCGCATGAGATCGGCGGCCGGCAAGGCCCACGACACCCCGAACCCGTCGGGAGTCCGGAGCGTCACCGTCAGCGTGCCGGGTTGCGTGCCGGCCTCGGCGGGCAGCGACATCACCCGGGCCGAACGCGCGGCATGACCTCGGCCCGGAGCGCGCGACGGCGCGCCGCCTCGAGACGGCCCCGCCCCGCTCGGCGCTCGGCCACGGCGGCATGATGGCACGTCTCTTCTGACCGCGGCCGGGAACAGCCGGGCACCACGCCCGCGCATCGGGCTTGACTGGGAGGCCCGCCGGGGCTACTGCTGTGGCGAGGACCGCTCGCGCGACCACGCGATCCCCCCGCCGGTGTGACCCGGGGGAATCCCCGGCCGACCAAGGAGGGCGAGATGAAAGACGGACTCCGGTTCGTGGACTGCGACATGCACATCATGGAACCGCCAGACCTGTTCGAGCGCTACCTGGACGCGCGGTTCCGCGAACGGGTCATCCTCCCGCTCGGCACGGACGGCCGGCCCCGCCGCGGGACCATCGTCATCGACGGTCTGCCGACCAGCCAGGACGCCGAGTTGCAGCAGTACCGCAAGCGCGCGCGGCCGGGCTCGACGCACAGCACGCAGCCGCTGTCCGGCTCGCGGCTGGCCGACACGGGGCGCCTGGACTTCGCCATCGAGCGGAACTACGACCCCGTGGCCCAGGTGATGGGCATGGCGATGGAGGGGGTGGACATCGCCGTGCTCTATCCCACCACGGGGCTCAGCCTCATCGCCCGCGACAACCTCGACCCGTGGCTCTCCCTCGCCCTGTGCCAGGCCTACAACAACTGGATCGCCGACTTCTGCCACCACAGCCCCGCCCAGCTCAAGTTCGTGGCCATGCTGCCCGTGCACGACGTGCACCTCGCCTGCCGGGAGCTCCTGCGCTGCGTCCGGGACCTCGGCGCCGTCGGGTCGTTCGTGCGCCCGAACCTGGTGAACGGCCACTTCTGGCACTCGAACTACTGGGAGCCGCTCTACAGCCTGCACGAGGAGCTGGACGTGACGTGGGGATTCCACGAGGGCACGGGGGCGTGGTACTCGCACATGAACACGCTCTACGGCGAGAACCGCTTCTACCGGCACGTGGCCAGTCACTGGATCGAGATGCAGCAGGCGCTCATCGCCATGATCATCGGCGGGGTGTTCGAGTTCCATCCGCGGCTGCGGGTCGGCTTCCTGGAGGCCCAGAACTCGTGGGCGCCCGGCCTGCTGTCGCGCATCGAGTGGGACTACCCCCAGTACCGCGACAGCCACGCGCCCTACCTCGCCCTGATGCCCAAGGAGTACTTCCGGCGCAACTGCTGGGCGGCGGTGGAGGGGAGCGAGCCGGAGATCGAGGCCACCGCCGGGCTCATCGGCGCGGACCGCATGTGCATCTCGACCGACTACCCGCACTTCGACTCCAACTTCCCGCACGTCTCGACCAACCTCATGAAGAACGTCCCGCGCGAG
>DATKEI010000417.1:0-3925 GCA_035544455.1 Binatia bacterium
GAGCGCCACGCCGGCAAGCTCCTGGTGGCTGCGCGCGGCAAGGAGAAGGACGGGGAGGCCGCGCTCCAGCGGCGGGAGTACGAGCAGGCCGGCAAGCTCTTTCAGGGAGCGGAGGCGGACTATCAGGCCGCGGCACGAGAGGCCGGGCGGCAGCGCGCGGCCATCGCCCGCGATATCGAGCAGCTGAGCCGCAAGGTCGCCGGCAACCGGGACGAGGCCACGCAGGTCGAGGCCCCCCTCCTCGCCAGGGCGCCCTTCAACCGAGGGCAAGCGCGTCAGGCCGAGGGCGACACCATGCTCGCCCGCGAGGACCTCGCGGGCGCCCGGCAAGCGTACACGGATGCGGGACGAGCCTACGGGGAGGCGACGACCCAGGCCAGGGCCCGCCGGGAGGAGCGGGCGCGGGCGGACGCGGCCCGCGGTCAGATGGCCCGGGAAAAGGCCCAAGCGAGGCCGGATTCGCCCGACTACGGCCCCGCCGCGGCGCACGAACAGCGGGGCGACGCCCAGTACCAGAAGCTGGCCTTCGCAGACGCGCGGGAGAGTTTCCACGCTGCCGGCGAGCAGTACGCGCGGGCTGTCGCCCCGCCGCCCGCGCCGCCATCGCCGCCCGTGGTGAGCCCGCCCCAGGGCGGAAGCCAGGAGATCAGGAGCGTGCTCGACACCTACGCGCGCGCGCTCCGGACCAAGGATCTGAAGCTCCTCCGGCGAGTCGCGCCCCTGCTGAGCGAGAGCGAACTGAAGAAGATCCAGGGTGCCTTCGAGCAGGCGGAACGCATCGAGGTCGACTTCACCATCGAGGGCATCCAGATGGTCGACAGCGGAAGCCGGGCCCGGGCCTGGGGAAAGCGCCTGGACGTCACGGTCAACCGGGACAACAAGGCCTCTCGCTCCGAGGGCCGGTTCGAGTTCCTGCTGTTTCAGGACAAGACCCTCGGCTGGTACATCTACCGGATGAACTGGGGATCGTGACCCGGGAAAGGCCACTTCATCGAGCCAGACTTTCGAGCTCGTCACCCGTAGCGGCACCGGAGCCCCGGCGGGAACACCCCGAGGCCCTGCGGATCGGGCTCGACCGGGGCGGCGGGGGCAGCCACCGGGATGCAGAACGTCACCATCGTGCCCTGTCCCTGAATGCCCTCCGGGCTGATGCTCCTGGCATCGACCTCGGCACCAATTGGCGGGGGCGGGAGTCCGCCCCCCCGGGCAAGCCGCCCGGGTCAGGCGTGCGCGGCGTCGGGGTTGTCCGGGTCGATCCCGTGCTCGCGGAGCTTCTTGCGGAGGGTGTTCCGGTTGATGCCCAGCAGCTGGGCGGCGCGCACCTGGTTGCCGCGCGTCTCCCGCATCACGGCCCGGAGCAGGGGCTTCTCGACCAGGCCCACCATGAGCGCATGCAGGTTCGCGGAGGCATGGCCGCGCAGGCCCCGCACGTAGTCGTGCATCTTGCGCCCGATCACGTCCTCGACCGTGGCATCGGTCTGCACGCTGGCCGTGGCCGAGACGGGCCTGATGGGCAGGTGCTCGGCGAGCACGGCCCCGGCCTGGGCCATGACCATTGCGCGCTGGATGACGTTCTCGAGCTCGCGGACGTTTCCGGGCCAGTCGTGGCCCACGAGCCGATCCATGGCCTCGGGGGCGACCATGCGCTCGCCGAGCGTCTCGGCGTACTTGGCCAGGAAGTGCTCGACGAGCAGGGGGATGTCCCCCCGCCGTTCCCGGAGGGTCGGGAGGGCGATGGTCACCACGTTGAGCCGGTAGAACAGGTCCTCGCGGAACCGGCCCGCCTTCATCATGCCCTCGAGGTCGCGGTGCGTGGCGGCGAGAACGCGCACGTCCATGCGGATCAGCTCGTGCCCGCCCACGCGCTCGAAGGCGCGCTCCTGGAGGGCGCGCAGCAGCTTGACCTGCAGCTCGGGCGGCATGTCGCCGATCTCGTCGAAGAACACGCTGCCGCCGTGGCCGATCTCGAGCTTGCCGAGACGTCGCTCCTTGGCGTCGGTGAACGCTCCTTTCTCGTGCCCGAACAGCTCCGACTCGAGCAGGGTGAGCGGGATGGCGGCCGCCGAGATGCCGACGAACGGCCGTCCCGCCCGGCGGCTGTAGTGGTGCAGCGCCCGCGCCACCACTTCCTTGCCCGTGCCCGACTCCCCGCGCAGGAGCACGCTCACGTCGCTGGCCGCCACGCGCCCGATGGTCTTGTAGACCTCCTGCATGGTGGGGTGCCGGCCCACCAGGGCGCCGAACTCCCACACCTCGCGCAGGCCGGTGCGGAGCGAGGCCACCTCCTGGCTCAGCCGGCGCGCCGTCAGCGCGCGCTCGGCCACCAGCAGCGCCTCATCGAGGTCGAAGGGCTTGGCCAGGTAGTCGTAGGCGCCCTGCTGCATCGCCTGGATGGCCGTCTCCATGGTGCCGTGGGCGGTCATCACGATGGCCTGGGTGTCCGGCCAGCGCGGCCGGAGCTGCCCGAGGAGCGCAAGTCCGTCCGTGCCGGGCATGCGCACGTCGAGCAGCACGAGGTCGAAGGGCTGGCTGCCCAGCTCCCGGAGGGCGGCGGTGCCGTCCTTCACCGCGGTCACCTGGTAGCCGGCCCCGCGAAAGCCCTTCTCGAGCACCCAGCGAAGCCCGTCCTCGTCGTCGGCGATCAGGATGCGTCCGTCGGCCATGGGCAGTCAGCGTCTCTCCGGGGATGCGAGCCGAGATCTCATCGGGCCAGGGGAAGGAAGCAGGACACCATGGTGCCGCGCCCGGGCTGGCTCTCGACCTGGAGCACGCCTCGGTGCTCCTCGACGATGCGATGGCAGATGGCGAGCCCGAGCCCGAGCCCCTTGTCCTTGGTGGTGAAGAACGGGGTGAACAGCTTGGCGCGAAGGGCGTCGGGGATGCCGTCGCCCTCGTCGACCACCTGGACCTCGGCCATGCTTCGCTGGCCGTAGCCGAGGTCGACCTTGGCGAAGAGCGGGTTCATGCTCAGGCGCGAGATCAGCGTCAGCCGGCCTCCAGCGGGCATGGCCTCGATCCCGTTCCGCACGAGGTTGTGGATCACCTGGACCACCCGGTCCTCGTCGGCCAGGACAGGCGGCAAGCTCGGGTCGTAGCGGCGCACGATCCGCACCCCGCGCGCGCTCGCCATCTCCTCCGACAGCATGGCGACCCGATCGAGCATCTGGTGCAGGTTGAGCGGGACAAGCCGGAGCTGCACGGGGCGCCCGAGATCGAGGAGCATCTCGATGATCCGGTTGACCCGCGTGACCTCCGTGAGCAGCACGTCCGTGTACTCCCGGAACCGCGCCTCGCCGCCGAGGTCGCGCTGCATCAGCTGGACGGCACCGCGGATGGCAGCGAGCGGGTTGCGGATCTCGTGGGCCAGCCCCACCGCCATGCGCCCCACCGCGGCCAGGGTCTCGCCACGCCGCACCTCGGCCTCGAGCTGCCGGAGGCGCGTCATGTCGCGGATCACGGCGACGGCCGCGCCGATCGAGCCGACGCCGCGTCCGGCGAGCGGCGCGGTCAGAATGCTCACCTGCACCGGGCGCCCGTCCACCGCCTCGATCGCGGCCTCGGCCTCCGACCGGCTCTCGCCCGTGGCCAGCGTGTCGGACAGATGCCGCACCAGCGACGTGTCCTGGGCGAACACCGCCTTGAGCGTCCGGCCGACCACCCGCCGCGCCGACCGCCCGAGCAGCGCCTCCGCCGCCGGGTTCCAGAGGACGATGCGCAGTGCCTCGTCCACGCCCACCACCGCGTCCGGGAACCCCGCCAGCAGCGACTCGTAGTCCAGCCGCGCCATGGCCCGCAACGTCGCTAGTGTCCTGAGTCAGAAATGTGCCGACAAAGCGCCGGGCGGGGTGGGGGCCCTCCCCGCGGGACACGCCTGTAACGCGGAGCGTCGCCGGCACTCAATGGGGCCACGAGATGGGTGGTGGGT
>DATKEI010000418.1:0-10571 GCA_035544455.1 Binatia bacterium
GTAGAGCCGGTCGGGGAGGTCGAGGTCGCCCGGGGCCAGGTCCTCGGCGATCTCGCCGCTGGCCAGGAGCGCCTCGGCCTCGATCCCGCGCTCTCCGAAGCGCCGCGCGAGCTCGAGGGCGCGGGCGGCGAGCCCCTCGGCCTCGGGGGCGCGCCCGGCCAGGCGCAGGGCCTCCGCCCACCGGCAGCAGAAGACCGAGAGGTAGGTGTTGATGCCGAGGCTCTCGTGCACCGAGACGCTTCTTTCCAGGTAGACGAGGGCCGCCTCGGCGCGCCCCGTCCAGGCCAGGATCCACCCCAGCGCCGAGTAGGTTCCGGGCAGCCACGAGAAGATCATGCTGGCCTCGGCGACCCGGACGGCGTCCTCCGCGTACCGGACGGCCGCCTCGAACTCCCCGCGATAGGCGAGCGCGATGGCGAAGAACGCGTAGGTGGTGACCTGGTAGGTCGGGGCCCCGGACGCCTCGCACGCCTCGATCGACCGCCGCCCGTGCGCCAGGGCCCGGTCGAACTCCCCGATGCTCACCAGCGCCCAGAGCAGGAAGTTGTTGCTCACCACGTAGGCCGGCGTGCTCGCGCCGAACCGGCGGTGGGCCAGCGCGGCGTCGGGGCCGTCGATGATGCGCTCGAAGTGCTCGACGGCGGCGTGAAAGTGGCCGGCGAAGAGCGAGTGGATGCCGAGGTAGAGGGTGGCGAAGATGCGGGTCTCGGGATCGTCCCGGCCCAGCGCGAGCGCCTCCCCGGCCGCCGCCAGCCCGTCGCCGTACCGTCCGGCCACCCAGCGGGCGCTGCTGACCCGGTAGAGCGCGCGCGCCAGGCGCACATCGTCCCCGGCCGCGCGGGCCATGGCCTCGGTCCCGTCGTGGAGCTCGATCAGGCGCGCCATGGCGCCCATCATGATGACGGGCGCGTGCAGGTCGAGCCGCACGTCGAGGGTGCGCCGGACGTTGTCGGGATCCGGGGCCAGACGTCCGGCCAGCTCGAGCGCGAGGTCGAGGTGCTCCAGCGTCTCGCTGAGCGCGCCGCGCTCGTACGCGCGGGCCGCCGCCTCGCGCAGATGGTCCACCGCCGGGGCCCACGCCTCGGCCTGGACCGCATGGTGCGCGAGCGCCTCCGCGACCTCGGCCAGCCGGCCAGCATGCAGCCGTTCGAGCGCGGCGAGGGTACGGGCGTGCAGCTCCCGCCGTCGCTCGCTCACCAGCCCGCCGTAGGCGACCTCGTGGGTGAGGGCATGCTTGAAGGTGTACTCCACCTCCGGGAAGAGGCGGGCCTCCAGGAGCAGCTCGGCTGCCTGCAGGCGGCCGAGCGCCCCCCGCAGCTCCGGCTCGGCCAGCCCGGCCACGTCCCGTAGCACGGCCAGGCGGACGTCCTTGCCGACGGCGCTGGCGGCCTGGAGAAGCCACTTGTCCTCCGGGGGTAGCCGGTCGATCCGGGCGGCCAGGACCGCCTGCACCCAGGGCGGCGCCTCCAGGCTGACGAGTGGCCGGGCCAGCCGGTATGCCCCGCGTTCGCCGACCAGGGTCCCGGTCTCGACGAGAGTCCGCGCCATCTCCTCGAGGAAGAGGGGGTTGCCGTCGCTGCGCTCGATCAGCAGCGACATCACCGGCGCGAGCCCGGGGTCGGCGCCGAGGATCGAGCCGAGCAGCGTGGCGGCCCCGCCAGGCAGGAGGGGATCGACGCGGACCTGCGTGTAGTGCGTCTTGCCGCCCCAGCCGTGCTGGTACTCCGGCCGGTAGGAGACGAGCAGCACCGCCCGGGCTCGCGGCAGGCCCTCGACGAGGCTGTCCAGGCACTCCTGTGTCCCCTCATCGATCCAGTGCAGATCCTCGACGACGATCAGCAGCGGCTGCGCGATGCTCTCCCGGATCAGGAGCGCCTTCAGGGCATCGCGGGTCCGGCCCCGGCGGTCCCGGGGATCGAGCAGGTCCCAGCGGGGGTCGTCGATGGGGACACCGAGCAGGCTCAGCAGGGCAGTCTGGCCGGATGCGAGAGCCGAGTCCAGCGCCTGGATCCGGGACTGCACCCGGGCCGCGATCCGGGCCGTGTCGTCCCGCTCGTCCACGCCGAAGTAGTCCCGGACCAGGTCGATGGCGGAGAGGTACGCGCTCGACTTGCCGTACGACACGGACCGGCTGCGCAGAGTGCGCCAGCCGGCCGGCACGTGCGACCGGAGCAGCTCGCCCACCAGCCGCGACTTGCCGACACCGGCCTCGCCAACCAGGGCCACCACCTGCCCGTGCCCCCGGCCGGCGCGCGCCAGCGACTCCCGCAGCCGCTGGAGCTGGGCGTCGCGCCCCACGAACCGCGTCAGGCCGGGGCCCGAGGCCATCTCCAGCCGGGACCGCGCCGGGCCGGTCCCGACCAGCTCGAAGACGTCGACCGGATGGCCGGCGTCCCTGACCCCGAGGCGGGCGCCCGGCCGGACCTCGATGGTCCCCTCGGCGAGCCGGAAGGTGCTGCTCGTGATGAGGATCGAGCCGGGGGCGGCGGCCTGCTCCATGCGCTCGGCGAGGTGCGTGGTCAGCCCGACCGCGGAGTAGTCCATGTGCAGGTCGCTGCCGATGGACCTGACCACGACCTCCCCCGAGTTGAGCCCGACGCGGATCCCGAGGGGGACGCCGGCCCTGCGCCCCCACTCTGCGGCGTGGCGCCCGAGCGACTCGTGCATGTCCAGGGCCGCGTAGCAGGCCCGCACCGCATGGTCCTCGTGGGCGAGCGGCGCGCCGAAGAGGGCCATGATCCCGTCGCCCAACACCTGGTTCACCGTCCCCTCGTAGCGATGGACGGACTCCATCATCCGCTCCAGCACCGGATCCAGGAGCGCCCTCGCGTCCTCGGGATCGCGGCCGGCCAGCAGCTCCATGGAGCCCTTGAGGTCGGCGAAGAGCACCGTGACGGGCTTGCGCTCGCCGGCCAGGGCCAGGCGCGAGGTGAGAATCTTGTCGGCGAGGTGCGGCGGCGTCTGGACCCCGGGCCCCTCCGGCCCCCCCGGGGCGATCGGCTGGCCGCACTGCGCGCAGAAGCGGGCGCCTGCGGCGAGCTCGGTATCGCACGCGGGACAGCGCCGGCCGAGAGGGGTGCCGCATTCCGGGCAGAACCTCACCCCGGGCGCGCAGTCGTGCTGGCAACGGGGGCACGTCATGGCCGGTCGGCAGATGCCGGCGCCAGCCGCACGGGATGGCCGGGCGGCCGCCGCCCGGCCCCACCCCGGCAAACTCCCGAGCCTCCGGGGACGCGAGCGGGGCCGGCGCCATGCCCGACCCGCGGCCGGCTACTCGGTGAGCGAGCGGTAGATCTCCACCTCGGCGGCGCCCTCGGTCAGGCCTTCCTTCTCCCGGCGCTCCCGGTAGGCGGCCAGGTGAGGCGCCTTGCGATGGACGTCGAAGGCGGCATCGTCGGCGTACTGCTCGTAGAAGATGAAGAGGTCCGGGTCCTTCGTCGATCGGTGGGGCCGGTAGATGAGACAGCCCGGCTCCGCCTTGCGCACCGCCGCCACCTGTTCCTTCAGGAGGGCAGCCAGCGCGTCGCCCTTGCCCCTGGCCGCCCGGATCTTCGCTACCACCGTGAGCACGTCTGCCATCGGTCTCGCCCTCCTCGCCGCCGGCGCGCGCTCCGCGCGGCACGACGGGCCCGCCGCTCGGCCCCCCGTCCGATCCGCCGGGCCAGCGCGTCCGCGGCGGATCGTACCACAGCCGCCGACCGGGCGGTGTCCGGAGGAACACCGCCCGAAGAAGGTGACCGGACGGGGCGGCAGGCCGGCCGGGGGGCTCCAGAAATAGTGTGCTGTCTCGTTCCCGCATTTGGGGCGACGAGCCCGCGCCGCTGCGGACCCTCCCGCCTGCTCCTTGACCGGCCGCGCCCACCGGGGCAGTATCGCGGACGATGACCGCGAACGAGGAGCCCGGCGGGCCGCGCATCGGCGGGGCCAGGCGGGAGCACCCGGTCGACGAGTCCAGGGAAGGAGTTCCGGGATGAGCATTCACGCTTCGGCGGGGTCGGCCATCGATTCGAGGCTCCAGTACGAGCGGCCGCGGCTGGAAGATGTCGGCTACATGACGTGCATGACGCTCACATTGCTGGGCAACTACGCCCAGACCGGGCACTTCGGCGGCCCGCTGGCCTACACGCCGTTCAACGTCGTCGCGCATCTGGCGGGGCCGGCGCTGGGCGGGCTCCGCTACGACTATCGGCGTCCCAAGCATCCGTATGGCGACAAGTTCATGCTGGCGGCCGGGCACTGCGCGCCGACCTGCTACGCGCTGTGGATGATCCTGGGCCAGGCGCTGTATCGCAAGCATCAGGCGACGGGCGATCGCCGCTACCACGTCGCGCCGGACGTCGCGATGCTGCCGGTCGATGCGCTGGGGTTCCGCCGTGGCGCCGGGGCGCTGAAGACGCTGCTCGCCGACCACGGGCTGTCCGACCATCCCCTGTTCGCGCAGGCCAAGGGGCGCGGCATTCGCGCCCTCGCCGGACACATCGAGTCCACCGACGTCACCAACGACGTCAACGGCGGGCCGTCGGGCGTGGGGATCGCATCGGCGGCGGGGAAGGCCGCGTTCTGGGACATCGTCGGCGCCCCCATGGGGACGCCGAAGATCATCGCTCTCGAGGGCGAGTTCGCCATGACCGAGGGGCACGCCCAGGAGCTCAAGACCCAGGCGATCGCGCTCCAGGTGGGCAAGCGGCTGCGGGTGGTGCTGTCCGACAACAACGCCGGCATCGACGATTCGCTGATCGGCGGCGTCGTTGCCCGCAAGTTCGACGGCTACCGGTTGATCGACCAGTGGACGTCCTACGGGTGGAACGTGTTCGCCGTGCCGGATGGCCACGACTACGACCAGATCGTGGGCGCGTTCAGGACCATGGAGGAGTGGGACGCGGCGGACCGCCGCCCGATGATCGCAATCGGGACCACCACCAAGGGGTACTGGCCCGGCGCGGTCAACGGGAAGATCCCCGGGGCGGGCGATCAGGTGGTGGGGTATCCGAGCCATCCGTACGCGATGAAGATGAACTCGGAGTACTTCGTCGCCCTGGCGCGGACCTTCGAGGAGCGCTACGGGGTGGAGTTCTCCGGCATCCGTGAGGGCGCGGTGACCGACCCGCGCGAGCGGCTCATCCAGTTCAAGACCAACATCGACGTCGTGATGTCGGTGCTCGATCGGAATGGCCTCGGCGACTGGCTGGCCGATCGCCTGGTCGAGATCGGCGATTCGCTCACGGACGACCTCCCGCTCCGCGTCGACGTGAAGCACGACCCGTTCCTGGACGAGCGTCTCCGCGTCGCCAATCTTCCGGAGGAGCCGCAGACCCTCGCCGTGAGGAATCCGGTCTCCGGGGCGGAGAAGCAGCTGAAGATCGCGTTGTTCCGCAAGGCCGGCGAGGTGGCGGGCGCCCGCCGGGGCATCTCGGAAGTGGTCAAGTGGCTGAATCACGTCACGGGCAATCGCGTGGTGACGCTCGCCGCGGACCTGTCGGAATCGATCAACCTGGAGCACGGCAGCATCTGGGGGCACTACGATCCCGAGACCAATCCGGCGGGGACACGCCTGAAGGCGGCGATCCAGGAAGCGGGCAACGTGTCCAGCGCCATCGGTCTGGTGAGCCAGAGCGCGTCGCTGGATCCCGACCGGTTCGCGGGGGTGTGGGCGGTCAGCGGCACCTATGGCGCCTTCACCCCGCTGATGTACCTGCCGGCGCGCGTGTGGAGCCAGCAGAACCAGGACAGCAAGTTCCGCACGGGCGTGCTGCACATCCTGGCCGGGCACTCCGGCCCCGAGACCGCGGCCGATGCGCGGACCCACTTCGGCATCTTCGCGCCGCAGGTGTGGAAGCTGTTTCCGCGCGACCAGGTCATCACCCTGAGCTTCTGGGACTACAACGACGTGGCCCCCGGTTACTTCGCGGCGGCGGAGATCGCCGCGCGCGACAAGAAGGTGGGCATCATCGTCATCGAGGTGGCGCGCCCCGACTTCCGGGTGGCCGATCGCAGCGCGTTCGCCGACACGGATCTGCGGGCCGCCGCCAAGGGGCTGTACGTCATCCGCGATTTCGCGCCGGGCCAACCCCGGCACGGATACGTGGTGGCCCAGGGCTCGAGCTCCACGTTCAACCTGGTGAGTGTGCTGCCGCGCCTGGAGCAGGCCGGCATCAACGTCAAGGTGATCGCGGCGATCAGCGAGGAGCTGTTCGACCGCCAGCCGGCCGCGTATCGGGAGGCCGTGCTCCCGCTCGCGGCGCGCCAGGACCTCATGTTCGTCAGCAGCGCCACGCGGCGCATGTGGCCGCTCCGCAACGTCGGGTCGCTGACCGACGCCTACTCGCTCACGGCCGACTGGGACAACCAGTGGCTCACCGGGGGGCTGGAGGCGGACGTGATCGCCGAGGCGCATCTGGACGCGGACTCGATCTTCGCCGGCGTGCAACGCTTCGCCCAGGAACGTCCCGATCGCCTGGCGCGGCAGCGGTCGCTGCTGGACGCGCTGGGGTAGAGGGCGGCGGGAGGGCGGAGGACGCATCAGAGCCATCGGCCGCCGATCGCCCCGTCCGGCGTCCCGTCGTGACGTAACCGCCCAACCGGGACTCAGCCGGGGTCCAGAGCCCCGCCGACCGGATGTTTCTGTGATGAGCCGCGGTCTTCAGCCGCGATATCAGATATCCGGGCGGCATATACCGCAGCGCCTCGCCGTCTATCACGGGACCGAGGCGGGGCGCCTTCGCAAGCTGGCGGGAATTCAAGGCATCCCTCGACGCCGACCGACGCAGTCGTGTAACGCAGTTCCGGTGACTTCACGTTGGGCGGCGGAGGAATGAATTGGAGCAGATGCTCTTCGCTGGGTGGGACAGTCTCCTTCGGACCCTGGTGGTTGGAACGCTGGCCTACGTCGCGCTCATCGCCTTCCTGCGCGTCTCGGGAAAGCGGACGCTCTCCAAGATGAACGCCTTCGACTTTGTCGTGACCGTTGCTCTCGGCTCGACCCTGGCCACCGTCCTGCTGACCAAGGACGTCGCCCTGGCTGACGGGGCTCTGGCCTTCGCCCTACTGATCGGGCTCCAGTTCGCCGTCACCTGGTCGAGCGTCCGGGCACGGTGGGTGCGGCAACTGGTCACCGGGGAGCCGCTCATGCTGCTGTACCGCGGTAGGATCCTGCCCGCGGCCCTGCGGCGGGCGCGGGTGACCGAGGATGAGGTGCGGGCGGCAGTCCGTTCGGACGGGCTGGCATCCATGAATGAGGTCGAAGCCGTCGTCTTGGAGACAGACGGCTCGTTCAGCGTCGTCCGCCGAGGCGCGGAGAACGCCCGTCCGAGCCTCGATGGTGTTCAGGCGCCGAGGGCGATCCGCGACGCCGCCGAACCAGGCGCGGCGCCTGACCGGGGCCGCGGGTAGCGCGCTTTTTGAGACGTGTCGCTCACTTGAGCGGCCCCGGCAGGTGAGCTTCATCTTCGCTCCATTCCGGAGCCAGAAAGGGAACAACGGTGAGCAGCGATACTCGACCCGACGACCCGCGGGACGACGGGCGGAAGCGGACAGTGTGGACAGCCGACCTCCTCGATCTGGCAAAGCGGGCGGGAGTCGTGTGGGCAGTTGGTCTGCTGATCATCCTGCTGGTTGTGGGGGTCGGCTACGCCATCGATGTGTTGCTGCTGGCATTCGCCGGGATGCTGTTTGCTATTCTGCTCCGCGGCCTCAGCGATTTCCTGAGCACCCACACTGGGATGGGCGAGAAGTGGTCACTCGCGGCAACGGTGCTGCTTCTTGTGGTGTTGGTCACGGGGGGGGCCTGGCTGCTGATCCCGAGCATCGCAGAGCAGACGGACGAGCTGAGTCAAGCGTTGCCAAAGTCTGTCGAGCTGCTCGAGGGGCAGGTGAAGCGGTACGAGTGGGGCCGCTGGATGCTGGAGAAAGGTCCTGAACCTGCTGAATTGATCCCGAGGCGGCGCGACCTGGTCAGCGGTATCACCGGCGTTGTGTCAGGGACACTCGGGGCCATTGGTATCGTGGTCGTCATCTTCTTCACCGGCCTGTTCTTTGCCATCCAGCCCCGCCTGTACACCGAGGGGATCGTCACACTGGTGATGATCCGGAAACGGGACCGTGCCAGAGAGGTCATCGGGCAGATCGGCGCGGAGTTGCAATGGTGGGTCATCGCCAAGTTGACCGCGATGGTGTTCGTCGGTGGCCTCACCTGGCTCGGGCTGTGGCTGCTGGGGATCGGCATGCCCCTCACGCTTGCCGTGCTGGCCGCCCTATTGACCTTCATCCCAAACTTAGGGCCAATCATTGCCGCCGTGCCGGCCGTGCTGATTGGCCTGTTGGATGGCCCGGCAACGGCGGGGTGGGTCGTGGTCCTGTATGTCGCCATCCAGACCATCGAAAGCTACCTAATTACACCGCTGCTCCAACAACAGGCCCTGTCGCTCCCTCCAGCCTTAACCATCACGGCACAGCTCGTGATGGTCGTCTTCGTCGGGGGTATCGGACTGGCGTTGGCTACGCCGTTGACTGTGGTGGTGCTGGTGTTGGTGCGATCATTGTACGTGCAGGACACGCTGGGCGACGCGGCGTAGGGACGATCAGAGGGACGCCTGCAACGTGAGGCAAGCGGCAGGCCACGACCGGCGGCACGGAGGAACGTTGGGAAGAAGTGGGCAGGCACAATGGACCGCAAGGCGGGTCAGGCCCCAGCCAAGCAAGGGCCTGGAGCTGACGGCCTCCAGCGTCCGCCGCGCGCCCGCTTCCGGCCGCAGCTCAGGCCTGGCGTCCGGTGACGGACAGAGCACGGGCGATGACGACAATCGCCATCACGGCAACCTGGTGATCGCGCAGCGGATCCTGAAAGGAGTAGGCGAGCCACGAGGGGTCGCGCGAAAATACGGCCCGCACTGCCGCCGCGGCTCCGATACCATGCCAGGTTAGATGATGGACGAAGAACCCTCGATCAGGCGCCGGCTCGCCGCCATTCTTGCCGCCGACATCGCCGGCTACAGCCGGCTCATGGGCCAGGACGAAGCGGCCACCGTCCGCGACCTCAAGGGCCACCAGGCCGTGATCCTGCCGCTGGTGGGTCGCCACGGCGGCCGCATCATCGACACCGCCGGTGATGGCATCCTCGCCGAGTTCCCCAGCGTGACCGGCGCGACCGCGTGCGCGGTCGAGATCCAGACCGTCATGGTGGCGCGCAACGAGGATGTGCCCGAGCATCGCCGGATGCGGTTCCGCATCGGCATCAACCTCGGGGACGTCATCCACGACGAGACCCGCATCTACGGTGACGGCATCAACGTCGCGGCGCGGCTCGAAGGGCTCGCCGACCCGGCCGGCGTGCTCGTCTCGGGCGCGGTCTACGACCAGGTGCGGGACCGTCTCGACCTGGCCTTCGAGGATCTGGGCGAGCGTGAGCTCAAGAACATCGCGCGGCCGGTGCGCGTCTATCGGGTCCAGGCGCCGGCGGAGCCGAGGAGAGCACCCGCCCCGGGCGACGCCGTGCGGTCTGAGCAAGCCGGCGGGGCTTACGGGGGATCTACCGCGCGCACCCCTATGGGCAAGGCAGCCGCGGCCCCGTCGATCGCTGTTCTCCCGTTCGCCAATATGTCGAACGACCCGGATCAGGAATACTTCGCCGATGGCATGGTGGAGGACATCCTCACCGCGCTATCACGCTTCACATGGCTGGCCGTGATCGCTCGAAACTCGACCTTCACGTACAAGGGCCGGGCCGTGGACGTCCGGCAAGTGGCGACGGAACTGAGTGTGCGGTACGTGCTCGAGGGCAGTGTGCGCAGGGCGGCCCGACGCGTCCGGATCACCGGGCAGTTGATCGACGCCACGACCGGCGCCCACCTGTGGGCGGAGCGATTCGATGGGGATCTGGATGACATCTTCGACCTTCAGGATCGCATAACCGAAGGCGTCGTCGGGGCCATCGAGCCCCGGATCCGGAAGGCGGAGATCGAGCGCTCCAGGCGAAAGCGACCGGAAAGCCTGGACGCCTACGACCTGTACCTCCGCGCCTTGCCGCATGTCTACGCCATGCGTCCCGACGACAATAGCGAGGCACTGCAAATACTGGAGCAAGCCATTGCGCTCGATCCCGGGTTTGCTGCCGCCCTCGCCTACGCCGCCTGGTGCTACGAGCAGCGCGTGGTTCGAGGGTGGCCGACGGCGCGCGGCAGCGATATTGAGCGGGGTGTCAAGCTCGCCCGAGCCGCGATCGCCACGGGTAGCGACGACGCCAACGCGATCGTGACGGCTGGGTTCGTGCTCGTGATGCTCGGCCGGGACTACGACGCCGGCCTCGCGGCCGTGGGGCGTGCACTCGATCTCAATCGGAACAGCGCGATCGTGTCGATACTCTCGGGGTGGGCCAACAATATTGCCGGCGATCTGGACGAAGCTCTGACAAGCTTCCAGCGCGCGCAGCGCTTGAGCCCATCCGACCCCGGAGCGTTCTTCTTCGTGACGGGTGCGGCGATGTCCCATCTGTTATCTGGCCGTTACGCCGAGGCTGCCGAGGTCGCTGCCAGATCGGCCGCAACCTATGCCGATTGGGACAGCACGTACTGGGTTCT
>DATKEI010000419.1:0-8600 GCA_035544455.1 Binatia bacterium
GCGATGGTGGTCTTGCCCGTCACCTCGAGCGCATCGCCTTCGCCCGCGGTCCGCGGCACGCCCGCCGCCACCTTCACCGGCTGCAGCAGCGCGTCGCCGGAGGCGGCCCGCACTTCGCCGCGGAACCCGGACTTGCTGTCCCGCGCGTACCGGTACGCCAGGGCGCCCGCGGACCCGAAGACCTCGAGGGTCTGCTCGGTGAGCCCGCGAGCGGTCCGGCTCACCGCGACCGTGACCTCCGCGCCCGAGGCGAGCTCGCCGACGATGGAGCAGAAGTCCTCGGCATCCTGCGGCCGTCCCCCGCCCGGCACGGTGCGCGACGGGTAGGCGACGCCGCTGTGAGCGGAGAGGCGCGCGAACTCGCCGAAGTTCCAGCGCACGAGGTCGACGACGTGCACGCCCATGTCGCCCATCACGCCGTGGCCGGCCACGGCGCGGTCCATGCGCCAGGTCGACGCCGCCGCCTCGTCGACCCAGCGCGGCCCGAAGAACCGCGCGGAGACGTGGAAGGGCCGGCCGGGCACGCCCTGCTCGACCAGCTCGTGGAACCGCTCCATGGCCGCGGGAAAGCGAAAGTTGAACGAGGTCATGGCCACGCGTCCGGACCGCGCCGCGGCCTCGACCATGGCCCGCCCCTCGGCCGCGTCCATGGCGAGCGGCTTCTCGCACAGAATGTGGGCGCCCCCGGCCAGCGCCTCGACCGCGATCCTCAGGTGAAGGACGGGCGGGGTGGCGATCACCACGATGTCGGGCCGCGCCTCCTCGAGAAGCCGCTCCCACCGGTCGAACACCCCGGGCACGCCGTACCTCGCCGCGACCTGGCGCGCGGTGACCATATCCCGCTGGCACACGGCCGTCACCTCGCAGCCCGCCGCCTGGAAACCCGCCACGTGCGCTCTTCCGAAGCCGAGCCCGATGATGCCCACGGTCACGTTCTTCCTGGCCATCGATTCATGTCCTCCCGCGGCCCGCGGGCCGCCGTTGCCTTCCGTTGCCGGCGCCTGTCACGTCCGGTGGGCCTCGGCCGCCGACGACCGGCGCGGCCATTGTCCCCGCAGGAGGGACAGCCCCACCACGACGGCGCCCACCCCCATGGCGGCGACGAGAGCGCCGGCCCGCCGCTCGCCGAGCACGCCGCTCAGGAGCGGGCCGGCGAAGATCGCGCCGTCCACCCCCAGCCGGTAGAGGCCGGTGCGCCAGGCGAAGCGCTCGGCCGGCGTGTGATCGCGGATGACGCCGAGCGGCAGCATCCAGCCGGCGAGGCCGGCCCCGAGCCCGGCGCAGCCCGCGACGAACAGCGGAAGCGAGCCGACGCCGATCCCGACGGTGCCCAGGCCGAGGATTATGGCCACACCGCCGAGGACCGGGCCCCGGCCGATCCGGTCCGCGAGCCGGCCGACCGGCAGGAGCGCAGCCAGATCGACGATCTGGGCCAGGGCGAGCAACGAGGACACGCCGCTGCGATCGAGGCCCAGCTCGCGCGTGCCCCGCAGCGGGATGACGAACTGGCTGGCCGCGGACCACGCCAGGCCGAGCACGATCCCCACCACGAACATCATGCCCACGGTCGATGAAGCCGGCGCCGCCGGATCCCGGAGGGCGGCGCGGCGCGGTCCCGCCCGCTCCACGGCCGGGGTCGCGCCGAAGCGGCGCGCCAACGCGGGCGCGGCGGCCACCACCAGCAGCACGGGGGCCGACGCGACCAGGTAGGACACGTTCCAGCTCCACGCCCGCGGCGCCATCGCCACCGCGGCGAGCCCCCCCAGGACCCCGAGCATGGAGACGAACTCGAACACGTTGAGCCGGAACGAGCCCGAGCCGCTCCGGTGGTCGCGCAAGATGCCGGTGAGGGCGCTGACCATCGTGCACGTGTGGGCGAGCCCGATCGCGAAGCGGCCGAGCACGAGGGTGGCGAACCCGGTGGCCGACACCAGAGCCAGGATGCCGAGGCAGAGCAGGACGGGCGCCGCGGCCAGCGTGCGCCCGAGCCAGCGGCCGGCCAGCGCGCCGGCCGGGAGGGCTCCGATCATCCGGGCGAGCCCGAAGGCTGCCGCCACCATGCCGATCTCGCGGTCGCTCAGGTCGTGGGCCCGCGCGATGTCGGGGATCAAGGGCGCGAAGGCCCCCACCGCGAAGGTGTTCCCGAAGCTCAGCAGACACAGCAGGGCCGTCGCGCCCACGCGCGGCCGAGCCGGGGTCGTGGCCCCGGAGGAAGGGTCAGGGCTCAAAGCGCCGCGGCGGCCACCAGGGGTAAAAGGGCGGCATGTCGGCGCCCGGGCGCATGGAGAATCGCGCCGGGCGCTTCTCGAGGAAGGCGGTGACGCCCTCGTGCGCGTCGGGCGAGCGCCCCATGAACTCCATGCACCGCGAGTCCAGGCGGTGCGCCTCCATCGGATGGTCGGCCCCGAGCATGCGCCACATGAGCTGGCGGGCGAGGGCCACCGACACCGCCGAGGTATTGTCCGCGATCTCCCGCGCGATCCGCCGCGCCGCGGGCAGGAGATCGTCGGCCGGGACCACCTGGCTGACCAGTCCTCCGCGCCAGGCCTCCTCCGCATCGAACACGCGCCCCGTGTACACCCACTCCGCGGCCCGGCTGATGCCGACCAGCCGCGGGAGGAACCACGTGCTGCACGCCTCCGGGACCACGCCGCGGCGGGCGAAGACGAAGCCCACGCGCGCCGCCGTCGAGGCCAGTCGGATGTCCATGGGCAGGGTCATCGTGATCCCGAAGCCCACGGCGGGGCCGTTGATGGCGGCGATGATCGGCTTGGCGAGGTCCAGCACCCGGAGCGTGAAGAGGCCGCCGCCGTCCCGGTGACCCGCGCCCGGCTCGCCGGGCTCGGCGGCGCCGCGGCTCGCCCGGTCGCCGGCCGACTGGTCGCCCGCCAATCGGTCTCCTGCCGATCGATCCTCCGCGGATCGGTCACCCGGGGATCGGTCACGAGCCGACCGGTCGAACGTCGCGCCGCCTCGGCTCAGGTCGGCGCCCGCGCAGAACGCCCGGCCTGCCCCGGTGACGATGACGACCCGCACCGCGTCGTCCCCATCGGCCTGGTCCAGGACCGCGAGGAGTTCTTGCAGCATGGTGCCGGTCAGGGCGTTGAGCTTGGTGGGCCGGTTCAGGGTGACGGTGAGGATCCCGTCGGCGACCTCGGCGACGATGTCGGTGAAGCTCACGCCCCCGATCCTCGCCTCGCCCCGCCTGGGGCCCGGACCGCTCGTGAACGCGCGGTCCGCGTCCGACCCACACCCTTGTATCTTGTCCGAACGCACCGGAGGGGACTCTGGGGCGTCGAGCGTGACAGACCGTTCCACCCTGGGTCCGTTGAAGGCCGTGGGTGAGCCTGGGTCGTCACGCTCGAGTCCTCAACAGCCCGAACAGTTGCCTGGGCCAACCCTGAGCCCGCATCACGCAAAGTTGGGCACGCGAGGATGGAGGAGAGGGACCACATGAGAGGCGGAGCAGGCTCACGGGCGGTCACCGGCACCGGGGCGGTCCGCGGCCGGCGCCTCCGCCGGACCCTCGTCCGCCTCGCTTGGCTCGTTCGCCTTGAGCTTGCGGAAGACGGTCTTGGGGTCGATGCCCAGTATCTTGGCGGTCAGGGTCTTGTTGCCCCGGGTCAGCCTCAGCGTCTCCTCGAGCAGCCGCTGCTCCACCTCGGCGAGCGGCGTGCCCACGCGGATCTTGAACACCGCTTCCTCGGCGGGCGCGGCCGAGCCGTCCTCGCGGTCCGGCGGGCGCACGAGCATGACCGGGCGCTCCGTCACGTAGTCGGGCAGGTTCTCGGCCTCGACGGTGGCGCCCCGGGCGAGGACGACGGCGCGCTCCAGGACGTTCTCCAGCTCCCGCACGTTGCCCGGCCACGAGTACGCCTCTAGGCACGCGATGGCCTCGTCGCTGAGGTTCTCCAGGCGGCGATTGTTCTTGGCGGCGTAGAGCCGCAGGAAGTGCTGGGCGAGGAGCGGGATGTCCTCCCGGCGCTCGCGCAGGGGCGGCGCGGTCACGGTGATGACGTTGAGCCGATAGTACAGGTCCTCCCGGAACCGCTTCTCCCTCACCATGACGCCGAGGTCCTGGTTGGTGGCGGTGACGATCCGCACGTCCACGCGCAGGCTCCGCGTGCCGCCCACCCGCTCGAACTCCCCCTCCTGCAGGACGCGGAGGATCTTGGGCTGCGTCACCGGCGAGAGGTCGGCCACCTCGTCGAGGAACAGGGTGCCCCCGTCGGCCAGCTCGAACCGCCCCTCCTTGCGGCCGGCCGCCCCCGTGAACGCGCCCTTCTCGTACCCGAACAGCTCCGACTCGAGCAGGGTCTCGGGCAGCGCCGCGCAGTTCACGGCCACGAAGGGACCGTCGCGCCGGGACGAGCGATCGTGGATGGCGCGCGCGATCAGCTCCTTGCCCGTGCCGCTCTCTCCCTGGATGAGCACCGTCGCGGAGCTGTCCGCCACCTGGTCCACCAGGGTCATGAGCCGGCGCCAGGCGGGGCTGGCGCCGATGATGTTCCCGCCCCGGAGCAGGTCGTCCAGGCGCTGCTGGAGCGCGCGATTCTGGGCGACGAGGGCCCGGTGCTCGAGGGCGATCCGGATGACGCGGATGAGCTGGGCGCGCTGGAACGGCTTGGTCAGGAAGTCGCGGGCGCCGTCCTTCATGGCGCGCACCGCCTCCTCGACCGTGCCGAAGGCGGTGAGCATGATCACGTCGAGGTCGGGCGCCACCACCTTCACCTCGCGGAGCAGCTCGAGCCCGGTGAGGCCGGGCATCTTGAGATCCGACAGGACGAGGTCGATCCCGCCCTGGCGGATCAGATCGAGGGCGGTCAGCCCGTCGGGAGCCAGCACCACCTCGTAGCCCTCCCGGGTCAGGGCGCGCTCGAGGCTCTGCCGCACGGCCGGGTCGTCGTCGGCGACGAGGAGCCTCGCGCTGTCAGGCATTCTCGCTCCTCTTGATGGGCAGGACGGCGGTGAAGGTGGCGCCCGCTCCCGGCACGCTCGCCCAGCGCATGCGCCCCCCGTGCTCCTCGACGACCAGCCGCGTGATGTACAGCCCGAGCCCCGTCCCCTGCGGCTTGGTCGTGAAGAACTGCTCGAACAGTCGCGAGGCGACCTCGGGGCCGAAGCCCGGCCCGGTGTCGGCGACGGAGATCTCGACGCTGTCCTCCACGCGCTTCGTGGTCACGGTGAGCGTGCCCCCCTGGGCGAGGACCTCCAGGCCGTTCTTGACGAGGTTGAGCACGGCCTGGCGGAGCAAGGTGCGGTCGATGGCCATCGGGGGCAGCGCCTGGTCCGTCTCGACGGTCAGGGTGATGCCCTGGCGCGTGGCGAGCGGCCGCACGAACTCGACCAGGCTCACCACCATCTCGTTGATCGAGTCCTCCTCGAAGTGCGGGCGGGGAAAGCGGGCGAACGCCAGGTACTCCTCGGTGAGGGCATCCAGGGTGTTGACCTGGTCGCGGATGGCGGTCACGAGGCCCGCCGCCTCGTCCATGTCGGGCCCCCCGCGCTCCCGGACGATGTCGCCGACCAGTTCGGCGTTGAGCTCGATGGCGGCAATCGGGTTCCGCACCTCGTGGGCCACCTTGAGGGAGAGCCGCCCGACGGTGGCCATCCGCTCTGCCACCACCAGCTCCTCCTGGGCAGCGCGCAGGCGGTTCAGGGTGACGGTCAGCTCGATGTTGAGCCGCTCGACCTCGGCACGCGCCCGCCGCTCGCGCTCGGCCACGTGGCCCAGCGCGAACGCGGGGAGCCCGACCAGCGCCATCACGATGAACACCGCGGGCCAGCCCGGCCACGGCGAGACGAGGGCGGCGGCCGCCGCGTACAGCAGGCCGGCGGTGAGGGCCACGAGCAAGCCGACCCACGGCCCGAAGTAGTACGCGTTCACCGCCACCAGGGGGAAGAACAGGAGGTAGAAGACGCTGTCGGCCCCGCCGGTGACGTAGAGAAGCACGAACACGAGCAGGAGGTCCACGGCCAGCGCGCCGCTGAAGATGGCCCGGGTGGCGCGCGGCACGACGGTGACCAGGGCGAAGACCCCGACCTTGTAGACGGCGAACCACAGGACGAGCAACACCACGTCGAAGCGGCGGGACGGGCGCAGGGGGAACAGCCCGAGGGCGCCCAGTCCCCCGACCATGACCACGGCCAGGAGCACGGCGAAGATGCGCTCGTCGCGCTCCAGGATGCGCCAGAGGGCGCTCCACGTCCGGCGCGGCGCGACGGCGTCGGCGCTCATGCCGGCGCGCGCTCCGGCACCGGCACGGGGCCGAGATGGACCTCCTCCCGGCGCAGCAGCGGCACGGTGAGGAGGGGGACCAGCCCGATGACGGCGACCACGATCATCAGCCGTCCCAGGCTCGAGTAGTCCTGCTGGGTGACCTGGAAGATGTCGTTCAGGTAGCGGGTGAACAGCTCGCTCGCCGAGAGGGCCAGGTTCATGAGCGAGGCCATGACGGCGAACATGGTCGCCTCCGCGCCCCGGGGCGCGGTCTTGGCGATGAGCACGAGCATGGGCACCATGGCGAGCTGCCCGAGGGGCGCCGAGATCGTCGTGTCGACGAAGGCCAGCGTGCGGGCGCTGACGCCCAGCCAGTCGTGCAGGCCATAGAACAGCCCGATGTTGGGCAGGTACAGCACGGTGCCGGCCACGACCACCCAGGTCAGGGTGAAGCTCACCGGGCGCTCGGTGATGATGCGGCGGAAGGCGATCAGCCCGAGCAGACTCACCACCGAGCTCACCTGGGCCAGGAGCCCCAGGAACTGCTGGTCGAAGCCGAGGCTGTCGATGGCCCAGTAGCTGTACCCCTGCCCCACCGCGGGCGTGGACCGGAAGAGAAAGATGACGAACGCCGCCACCGCCACCGGCCGGGTCATGCCCATCTTCTGGATCAGCAGGACGATGAGCACGCACGAGACGGCGAGCACGATCTCCTGCGCGTACGGCACGGCGAGCGACTCGAGCCCGACCCCGAGCGCGGCATAGGCGAGGCCGACGCCCATGATGAGCCGGGCCCGCCCGTGGCCGAGCGGCCCCGCTTCCAGGGCGGCCGGGGGCAGCTCCCGCGGCTCGCGGCGGAGGAACAGCGCGGCCACCACCACCAGGACGGGCAGGATCATGGCGAGGGCGAAGACCGGCCGCGGCCCGAGCGCCTTGGCCAGCACGCCGCTGAGGTATCCGACGCTGATGGTCCCGGTCAGGAGCGCCATCCGGCCGAGCGTCTGGATCTGCGCCACCTCCTCGTCGTTCCGCGCCACCTCCACGCTGAGGGCGTCCGCGATGACGTCCTGGACCATGAAGCCGACGGTGACGAGGACCAGGGCGGCGAGAAACGCGCCCTTGCGGCTGATCACGGTGGCGAGCAAGCCGTAGCCCACCAGCGAGCACACGGCGCCCAGGATCAGGTAGGGCAGGCGCCGGTGGCCGAGGATCGGATAGCGGTCGGAGGCCACCCCCGCGACCATCTTCATGCTCCAGGGCAGGCCCACCCAGAACATGATCCCCGCGACCTCGGCGGGGGTGAGCCCGAGCGTTTCCTTCTCGAAGAACAGGAGGGCGATCGCGGTGATCCCGCTCGCGCCGTACGCGAAGTAGGTCACGAGGATCGGCAGGTACGCGAGCCGTATCGGGCCGAACACCCGTGCCAGGCGGCCGGGCGGCGCGTGGCCCTCGCGCCGCGGCGCCTCGTGCAGTCCCTCGGAGGCGGGCATGGCCTCTAGTCTATCCCACGCCCGGGGGTCGCCCGGCCGGCGATCCCCATGGCAGAATCGCCTCATGATGACGATCGGGATGGTCGTGCTGGGCGTCGGCGACATACGCCGGGCCTCGGAGTTCTGGCGCCGGGCCCTCGGCTACGTCCCGCGCGACGGCGAGCTCGGGCCCGGCGACGACTGGATAGTCCTGTTGCCGGCGGAAGGCCGGGGCACCGCCCTGGGCCTCGGCACGAGCGAGTCCCCGGTGGAGGCGCATCCCCGCGTCCACCTCGACCTCCACGTCGCCACCGCCGCCGAGCAGGCCGCCGAGGTCGCCCGGCTGGTGTCCCTCGGCGCGCAGCGGGTGGACTGGGATCTCTACCCCGAGTCGCCCGACTTCGTCGTGCTCGCCGACACCGAAGGCAATCGCTTCTGCGTGGTCGACGAGAGCCACGGGTAAGCGGGGCCCGGGGCCCATCACCCCGCGGCGGGCACCGGCCCCGGGGCTCGCGGGTTGAAGTCGGGCTGAAGCTGGAGCGCGTCGGCGATCTTCGTCACGGTGTTGAAGAGCTGCACGACCTCGACCGCCTCGGTGAGCCCCTGCTCGGACAGGCCCAGCCGTCGCGCCTCGCGGAGATGAAGGTCGACGCCGTACTCGGACTTCCCCGTCATGGACGCGGCCAGCGCCAGGATCTCCTTCATCCGGCGCTCGAGCGCGCGGTCGGCGAACGCCGCCCGCGTCGCCTCCCAGTACGCCTGCAGGAACGCCCGGTCCCGGGCCATCCACCGGAACACGGCCGGCGCGCGGTCCATCGCGTAGAAGTCCGCGATCTGCGCGAGCACCTCTCCGGCTTCCGCGGGCCCCTCGTCCGGAACGGGCGCAAGCGGCGCGTGCGTGGACGGCGAGA
>DATKEI010000420.1:0-2305 GCA_035544455.1 Binatia bacterium
TGACCGAGAAGGGCTACGTCGATCCCGCTGCGCTTGACGCCATCGTCGAGGCCTACGAGACCAGGATCGGCCCGCACAACGGCGCCCGGGTCGTGGCCAGGGCGTGGACCGATCCCGCCTTCAAGGCGGCGCTGCTCGACGACGCCTCGAGGGCGGTGGGCACGCTCGGACATGTGAGCCGCGTCGGCGACCACCTGGTGGCGGTCGAGAACACGCCGACAACGCACAACATCGTCGTCTGCACGCTGTGCTCCTGCTATCCCTGGGACATGCTCGGGCTGCCGCCCGTGTGGTACAAGGCCGCGCCGTACCGCTCGCGCGCGGTGAAGGACCCGCGCGGGGTCCTGGCTGACTTCGGCGTCGCGCTCCCGGAGAACACCGAGATCCGCGTCTGGGACTCGACGGCGGAGACCCGCTTCCTGGTGCTGCCGATGCGCCCGGCCGGCACCGAAGGCTGGAGCGAAGAGCGGCTGGCCGAGCTCGTCACCCGCGACTCGATGATCGGCACCGGCCTCCCCCGGAGGCCGGGCGAGGTCGCTTGATGGACGGCGTCCACGACATGGGCGGCATGGACGGCTTCGGCCGCGTCGAGCCCGAGCCGGACGAGCCAGTGTTCCACGAGCCATGGGAAGGCCGCGTGCTGGCGATGAACCGCGCCATGGGCGCGACGGGCTCGTGGAGCATCGACACGGCGCGGTTCTCGCGCGAGCGGCTGGCGCCGCTCACCTACCTCGCCGGGAGCTACTACCAGCGGTGGTTTCTTGGCATGCGGCAGATGCTCGTCGATCGCGGCCTGGTGGACGCCGACGAGATCGCCGCCGGCCACGCCCTGCGGCCGGGTAAGCCCCTTCCGCGCGGGCCGTTCACGGTGGGCAACGTTGCCCGCGTGATGACGCGGGGGGCGTTCGGCCGGCCGGCGCCCGCGCCCGCGCGCTTTGCGATCGGCGATCGCGTGCGCGCCCGGAACATTCACCCGCCGACCCACACGCGGCTCCCGCGCTACGTGCGCGGGCATGCGGGTGTCGTCGAGCGCGTCCACGGATGCCACGTCTTTCCCGACACCGTCGCGACCGGCCAGGGCGAGCATCCGCAGTGGCTCTACACCGTGGTGTTCGAGAGCCGCGAGCTCTGGGGGCCGGACGCCGATCCGACGATCCGCATCTCGATCGATGCGTTCGAGCCCTACCTGGAGCCAGCCTGAGGTGACCACCATCGATCCCGCCGCGGCCCGGCGCGCGGCCGAAGCGGTGCCCGGCATCGCGCGCGACGCAGAAGGCCCGGTGTTCGGCGAGCCGTGGGAGGCGCAGGCGTTCGCGATGGCGCTGGCGCTGCACGCGCGCGGGCTGTTCACCTGGCCGGAGTGGGCGGCGACGCTGGCCGCGGAGATCGAGCGCGCCCAGGCCGCGGGCGACCCCGACACCGGCGAGACGTACTATCGCCACTGGCTCGCCGCGCTGGAGCGAATCGTCGCCGAGAAGGGCGTCGCTGACGCCCAGACGCTGGCCCGCTACCACGAGGCCTGGGACCGCGCGGCCGAGCGCACGCCGCACGGCCGGCCGATCGAGCTCCGCCCGGACGATTTCACGTAGTGTGCTGAGTCAGAAACGTGCCGACAAAACGCCGGGTGGGGGCCCTCCCCGCGGGACACGCTGTGTCGCGGAGCGCTCCCGGCACTCACTGGGGCCACGAGATGGGTGGTGGGTGGCTTCGGCCATCTGCAGAAGATAGGGTCCCGCGGGGAGGACCCCCACCCCACCCGGCGCCGCGAGTCCACGAACCTCTGACTCGGGACAGTAGCGCCTCTTGTCAGGCGCGCAGCAGGGCGGAGAGCGCCTGGTGCGCGCGCCTGGCGCGCTCCACGGCGGGCAGATCGGCGGTGGTCCGGCACGGCGCCTCCACGGCCAGGGGCAGGCCGTCCGGCAATGCGCCGATCAGGTCCGCCAGCGGCAAGGCGCCCTCGCCGGGCAGGAGCCGGCCCGTGCGGGCCTCGCGGATGAGCGCGGGCGTGTCGCCGGGGTCGGGCATCTCCGGGGCGGCGTCGCAGATCTGGGCGTAGCGGAAGAGGGCGGGATCGACGCTCGCGATGTGCGCGGGCATTCCCCCGGAGCGGCTGAAGTGCAGGGCATCGATCAGCACGGACGCGTTCGGCCGCTTCGACCGGGCCACGACCTGGGCGGCCTGGGCGAGCGTGCGCACCCCCGTGTAGATCGCGAACTCGAGGCAGACGTGCAGGCCGTACGCGGCCGCCCGGTCGCAGAGGTCGCCGAACCGGTCGATGGTCCGGGCTTCCTCGGGCTCGGCGCTC
>DATKEI010000421.1:0-4443 GCA_035544455.1 Binatia bacterium
GCCCCACGCGCTCGAGCAGGGCGGCGGCGCGCGCGCGGCCGCCCGCGCCGGGCCAGCGGGCCATCGCCGCGCTGAGCGGGCCCCAGCGCGGCCACCGGCGGGCCAGCGTGATCGCCTCCGTGAGCGCCAGGGACCACGGCGGGGTCGAGATCTCGCCGATCCGGACGAGCCCCTGCCGGGCCACCTCGCGCGGATCAGTCCCCGTGATCTCCCGGCCGTCGTAGATGAGACGGCCGGACTCGAACGGCAGCGAGCCCACCAGGCAGCGCAGGGCGAGGGTCTTGCCGGCCCCGGCGGGGCCGCAGAGCGCGAAGATCTCACCCTCCTCGACGGTGAACGAGAGCGCGTCCAGGGCGAAGAGGCCGCCCACACGGCAGGTCAGCCCGACGACCTCCAGGATCCTCACGCTTGCCTCACGCGGGCTGCCAGTCCGTGGTCAGCGCGCGCACGCGCTCCATGAGCCCGGCCTGGTCGAGCGTGGCCAGGCGCTGCCCGCGCACCACCGGGCGGCCGTGCACCCACACGTCGGTCACCGCCTGGTGGGACATAGCGTAGACGATGTTCTTCAGCAGGTGGGCCCGCGGATGCAGCGACGGGTGCTCGAGATCCACCGCCACCAGGTCGGCCAGCATGCCGGGGGCGATGTCGCCCGCGGGCAGGCCCAGCAGCCGGGCGCCGTCCACCGTGCCCATCGCAAAGGCCTGCTCGGCGGGCAGTCGGGTGCCGTCGAGGTGGCGCACCTTCTGGAGCAGCGCGGCCATGCGCATCTCCTCGAAGACGCTCAGGCGGTTGTTGGTGCAGCCGCCGTCGGTGCCGAGGCCGATCAGGATCCCGAGCGCCGCCATCTCGGTGATGCGGGTGATGCCGTCGCCCAGGATCATGTTGGACGAGGGACAGTAGGCCAGCCCGGCGCCGCGGTCGGCCATCAGGCGGAGCTCCTCGTCGTCGAGCCACACGCAGTGCACGCCGATCATGCGCGGGCCCAGCACTCCGAGCTTGTCGAGGAGCCGGATGGGGGTGGCGCCGTGCTCGGCCAGGGTGCGCTGGCCTTCGTACCGGCCCTCGGCGGCGTGGATGTGGAACTTCGTGTCGGCCGCCTCCGCGACCTCCCAGCCCGCGCGGATCATCGCGGGCGAGGCCCCGTGCGGGCTGTGCGGGGCCGGCTGCACGGTCACCAGCAGGTCGCCCACGTGCGCGCGGATCAGCTCGGTCACCCGCCGCGCCGCGTCCGCGGGCGTCTCCCGATAGCGGGCGGGGGCGCCGTCCCAGTCGTACATCGCGCGCGCGAGCACCAGGCGGATGCCCACGTCGCGCGCGGCCCGGATCACCGCCTCCGCGTTCTCGTTGCCGTCGTCTTGCAGGTAGAAGAAGTCCACGCAGGTGGTGGCCCCGTGCAGCAGCATCTCGGCGAAGGCGAACGCGGCCCCCAGATAGATGCCCTCGCGGTCCAGGCGCGTGGAGTACGGATAGAGCACCCGGTCGCGCCAGGCCATGAAGTCGAGGTCGTCGCCCAGGCCGCGCAGCAGGGACTGGAAGGTGTGGCAGTGGGCGTTCACGGTGCCGGGCAGCAGCGCCTTGCCGGGGAGGCGGACCACGTCCGGGGAGGACGCGTCGGCGGCGGACGCGGGCTCCACCGCGGTGATCCGGCCGTCGGCGATGCCGACGATGAGGCCGCTCGCCTCCCGGCCGCTTGCGATCAGGAGGTCAGGCCAGAGTCGCACCACGGCATCTTAGCCCCTGCGCGGGGCCTGTGCCAGCCTCCACCCGTTACCGATTCGAGGTCGAGGGCTCGTAGGCGCCGGCCCGGTCGTCGCGATCGGTCGGCGCCAGCTCGGTGGCCGGGCCTCCCGCGACCCGCGTGTGACGCATGACCCGCGCTTCCCGGTAGTCGTAGGGCCGGGCCCGGTGCAGTACGCAGCGGTTGTCCCAGATGACCACGCCGCCCGGCCGCCAGGCGTGCGCGTACGTGCGGGGCGGACGGCAGGCGAAGTCAACGAGGTCCGAGAGGAGCTGCTCCGACTCCGCGACGTCGAGGCCGGGAATGGCGTGGGCGTGGCGGCCGATGTAGAGGGCGGGGCGCCCGGTGACCGGGTGCACCTTCACCAGCGGGCGCAACGGCGCGCCCTTGGTGTGGAACCCGTAGCCGGCGCCCGGCTTGACGACGTGCCCGATCGCGGCCTGCGAATGATACAGGGAGTGATGGGCCGAGAGTCCCTCGATGCGGCGCCGGGTGCGATCGTCCAGCGCGTCGTAGGCCGCGCGCATGTCGGCCCACTCCGTCTCGCCCCCCGCGGAGGGGACCACCTGGGCCGAGAGCACCGAGGCCTTGGCGGCCAGCGGCATGTACGAGCTGTCGGTGTGCCAGCCCTCGTTGCCGCGCAGCGACTTGTAGCGATGCTCGTCGGCGCCCATGATCGATCCGTCGGGCTTCTGGTTACTGATCGCCACCGCCCGCTGGGCGGGGTCCGGCGCCAGCAATTCGATGTCGCCGAAGCGGTTCGCGAAGGCGATCTGCTCGTCCTCGGTCAGGTAACGCAGGATGAACGAACGACCGGGTCAAACGGGGCGGAGCTCGCGTGAGGCGCGGGTCGGCCCCGCGAAATCACGGAGGCTTGTGATGGCACGTCGGTTGCTTCGTCTCCATGCGTGCAATCACGGCGCGCGTTCCTGGGACTCTTCCGCTTCGCGCTCCTCGAGGGCCGCGATCTCGTGCGGGTGGCGATCGTCGGGGCGGGCCGGATCGACGGGAACCGGTCGAGCCGGAGCGGGCCCAAGCCGATCGCCCTCCGCCAGTGCCGTGACGTCGTGATCCGCGACGTGACCCTCGTGAACGCGAGGAACTACAACGTGAGCCTCCTCGGCTGCGACGGGGTCGACATCCAGGGCATCACGAGACGGGATCGACCCGGACTCCTGTCAGAACGTCCGGATCCGCGACTGCCGGATCGAGTCCCGGGACGACGCGATCGTGCTCAAGGCGAGCCTCGCCCTCGGCGCCCGCCGCGCGACCCGCAACGTGACGGTGTCCAATTGCCACCTGACCACGCTGCACAACGGTCTCAAGCTCGGGACCGAGTCGGCGGGTGACTTCCGCGTCATCTCGTTCAAGCACTGCACGGTCGTCGGCCGGCCGCACCCGTGGAAGGGTGAGCTCAGCTCCGGCCTGGCGATGACCACGGTGGACGGGGGCACCCTCGAGCGGGTCTCGGTATCGGACGTCCGGATGACCAATGTCCGGTCGCCCATCTTCGTGCGCCTGGGGGAGCGAGGCCACGGCCAGGACGTGAGCACCGCCGGCACGCTGCGGAAGGTGTCGATCTCGCGGGTGGAGGCGGTCGGAGCCACGATCGCCTCCTCCGAGCGGATCCGGCTCATCGCCAAGGGCGGAGGCGAAGCCCGGGTGGCGGCCCTGCCGGTGCCGGAGCTCGAGACGACGTACCCGGACGCCTACATGTTCCGGGACCTGCCCGCCTACGGCCTCTACGTGAGGCACGCCGAGGGGCTCGAGCTGAAGGGGATCGAGCTGGGCGTCGAGCAGCCCGACGCGCGCCCCGCGCTGGTGCTGGACGACGTGCGGCGCGTCCGGATCAGGGCGCTGCAGGCGATGCCGCCGGCCGAGGGGGAGCAGCCGCTGCTGTGGCTCCGTTCGGTCCGCGACTGCGCGGTGGAGGGGATCCGGCCGCGGGTCGGGACCCGCCGGGTGGTGCGGCTCAGCGGCCGAGACACGACGGGGATCCGTCTCGCGGGCGGCGATCTCGAGCGGGCGACCGTCGTCGATGCGGACGTGGCCCCGGGCGCGGTGGCCATCCACGGCGACCCGAAGCGGCCGCCGCCGCGCTGAGCGATCGCGCGTCCGTCGCACGTCGGCGCGGTGCCGAGGGCCGCAGAGCTGGATCTCTCGGCTACGCCAAGGTCCGCGCCCTGACCCGCGCGGGAAAGTCACCCGCAACTCCGCAGGGGAAGCCCTCCATGGCTGCCGCGACCACCGACCACCGAGAAGCCCGCCGATCACTCCGCCATCCGTGCTTTGCCGAATGAGAACTTTCCGCTTGACAGGGTTCCGTGGGCGACGCCGTCGTGCGTCGCGCACGCAATGGGAATGTCGGCGCAGCGCTCCGCATCCGCCGACTGCCGCGCGATCGGGCCACACGGGGGACGAACGATCATGGCCGGTCCGCCGTTCGTGCGTCCTTGCCGCGGCCCGGCGTCGCCGAAACCGGGATGTAGAGTCGTCCCAGCAGAAAGGGAGGACTCGTCATGGAGACACGCCCGCCGGAGTTTCCGAGGATGTGGCAACCCACACCGCCGCGCGTCGTGGAGCTGGACCGCCTGGGCGACGAGATCGCCGAGCTCTCGGCCCACCTCGAGGCGGCGACGGCCCGGCTGCTCGCGCTGATCCGCGAGTTCGACGCCCGCAGGGGCTGGAACACCGGCTTTCGCTCG
>DATKEI010000422.1:0-3594 GCA_035544455.1 Binatia bacterium
CGGCTCCTGGATGGCCAGGTCCAGCGGCAGGTCGTCGAGGCGGATCAGCGGCCGCGTGGCCAGGGCCACGCTCCGCTCGATCACGTTCTCCAGCTCGCGCACGTTCCCCGGCCAGTCGTACTGGCTCAGGATCGGCAGCGCGCCCCGCGCGATCCCCCGCACGTCCCGCTTGAACTCGCGCGCGTACTTGCGGATGAAGTGCACCACCAGCGCCTCGATGTCCGTCTTCCGCTCCCGGAGCGGCGGGATCCCGAGCGGCACCACGTTGAGCCGGTAGTACAGGTCCCCCCGGAATGTCCCCGCCCGCACCGCCTGCCGCAAGTCGACGTTGGTGGCGGCGATCACCCGCACGTCGATCGGGATGCTGCGCGTCCCGCCCAGGCGCTCCACCTCGCGCTCCTGGAGCGCCCGCAAGAGCTTGGCCTGCAGGTCGATGCGCAGGCTCCCGACCTCGTCCAGGAACAGGGTGCCCCCGTGGGCGAGCTCGAACTTGCCCGGCTTGCGCGCGTGGGCCCCCGTGAAGGCCCCCCTCTCGTGGCCGAACAGCTCGCTCTCCAGCAGCGTGTCCGGGATGGCGGCCAGGTTCACCGCCACGAACGGCTGATCGTGCCGGGGGCTCTTGCGGTGGACGGCCCGCGCCACCAGCTCCTTGCCCGTCCCACTCTCCGCGGTGATGAGCACGGTGGCGTGGGTTTGCGCGACCTGAGCCACCATCTCGTAGAGCCGGAGCATCGCCGGGTGGCGGCCGATCAGGTCGCCGAACCCCTGCGCCCGCTCGAGCTCGGCCCGAAGGTAGCGGACCTCGCGCTCGAGGGCCCGCTGCGCGGCCGCCTGCCTCGCGAGGGCCATGATCTCGTCGACGTCGAACGGCTTGGTCACGTAGTCGTAGGCACCGGCCTTCATCGCCGCCACCGCCGCGCGCACGTCGGGCACGGCGGTGATCACGATGACGGAGATCAGCTCGTCGAGCGCCAGGATCTGGGGCAGCACGACGGGCCCTGGCTCTCCCGGCAGGCGGACGTCGAGAAGAGTCACATCCACCCGCCGCCCCCGGATGATGTCCAGACCAGCCCGGCCATCGGCGGCCTCGAGCACCTCGAACTCGGGCTCCAGGATGACCTGGAGTGATTCGCGCACCGCGAGATCGTCGTCGATGACGAGCGCGACCGGCTGGGCCCGGTACGCGGGCGGGGGATCGGACGACACGGAGCTAGGGCTTGTCCGGAGCCTTGAGCACGACGTATTCGTGCCGCCCGCCCCCGCTGCGCTGCAGGTACACGGGCACGGGCTGCCCCGGCCGGATGGCGGCCATGGCATCGCGGAATCCCGCCGGGCTGGAAACCGGGCGCCGGTTGATCTCGAGGATGGCGTCTCCCGGGCGAATGCCCGCCTCGGCGCCGGAGCTGCCCGGCGCTACCTCGGTGACGACCACGCCCGTCGCGGTGGTGAGCCCGTGGCGCTGGGCCACTTCCGGGGTGAGCGCCTCGACGGACAGCCCCAGGCTCTCCTCGCGAGGCTTGCTCGCCACCACCGGCTCGTCCTCGGCCGGCTGCTCGCCGATCCGAACGGTGAGGGATGTCCGTCCGCGATCCCTGATCACGCTCAGCGGGGTCGGCTTGCCGGGCTCGACGGCGGCCACCCGCTTCTGCAGGTCGGTCGTCTCCTTGATGGTCACGCCCCCGAACTCGACGATGATGTCCCCCGCCCGAACGCCGGCGGCGTCAGCAGGGCTCTCCTTCATGACGTCGGAGACGAGCACCCCACTCTTGGCGGGCACCCCGAACCCGGCGGCGAGATCATCGGTGAGATCCTGGATGACAACACCGAGCCAGCCGCGTGTCACCCGCCCCTTCGCGATGAGCTGACTCATGATGTCCCGCACCATGTTGATCGGGATGGCGAAGCCAATCCCCTGCCCGGACGCCACGATGGCGGTATTGATCCCGATGACCTTGCCGTCCAGGTCGAGGAGCGGCCCCCCGGAGTTGCCCGGGTTGATCGACGCATCGGTCTGGATGAACGCCTCGTAGGTGGCGAGACCAACTCGCGTGCGGCCGGTGGCGGAGATGATGCCGGCCGTCACCGTGCGATCCAGGCCGAAGGGATTGCCGATGGCGATGGCCCACTGCCCGATGCGCAGCCGGTCGGAGTCGCCGAGCTCGGCCACGGGAAGGGGACCGGACCCGGGCTCGATCCGCAGCACGGCGAGGTCGGTCTTGGAGTCGCGGCCGATCACGGTGGCCTTGAACCGGCGGTCGTCGGACAGCCGCACCTCGATTTCTCCCGCGTCCTCCACCACGTGATTGTTGGTCAGCACGTACCCGCGCGCGTCCACGATGACGCCCGAGCCGGAGGAGCGCGCGTGCCCGCGAGGCGAGCGGCGGCGGAAGAAGCGGTCGAAGAACTCTTGCCCGAAGAACTCGCGGAAGCGCTTCTCCTGTTCGGACGGCTCCTCCCCGCCCTGCGGCGACGAGGATCGCTTGGGCGCGATGCTGAGGTTGACGACGGCCGGGGTGACGCGGTCCGCCACCGACACGAAGGCATCCTCCAGAGCGCGCAGGAGCGTCTTCGAGTCGATCGCGGGCGCCTCCGTCCGCGGCGCCTGAGCGAGGGCCGGAGCGGGGCCGACGGCGAGGAAGGCGGCGCCGATCAGCAGGGCAGCGAGCATGCGGGCGGCAATCGTCATTGCGGGAAACCTCCGGGTTGGCGCGAATCGGGAGTCATGTTACTCCGGCAGCGATTCCCCCGCCACCGGGCCGTGAACTGTCAACTCGAGGATACGGCTCGTCTCCGCGGTGACGGGCGCCACGCGGCCACGGCGGCATCCCACCACCCACGCGATGTCGTCGCCGGCCACCACGAGCGGGAGGCGATCGCGCTCCCAGCGCGGCACTCCGGCGGCGATGAGAAACGCCTTGAGTCGACGCGAGCCCGGGGCGCCGAAGGGCGCGAAGCGGTCGCCGGCTCGGCGCGCGCGGACGATAAGAGCGGACGGCATCCGGGCCGCGTCGAAGGCCACGGCGCGCGTTCCGCCCGGCGGCGTGTATCCGGCGGGCCGTGAGAAGACGCGCGCCTCCAGGCGGATCCCCCGCTCCGCCAGGTCGAGGGAGCCAGGCACGGGCCACGCGTGCTCGCCGAGAGGAGCTAGGCGGCGCGGTCCCACGCGGAGCCAGGATCCGCTGCGCTCGACGACCAGCCGACCGAGCCCCGCGCGACTCGCGGTCACCGCGGGGTCGATAGCCCGCGCGATCGCGCGATGCGACGGGCCACGCAGGCCGGACGCCGCCCCGCCCCGCACCGCGGCCAGTCGCACGACCTCGGCGGCGAGCCCGGGAGACACCGCCGCCAGCGCGGCGAGGGGCAGCACCACCCCCGCCGCCGTCGACCGCGCCGCACCGTCGAGGACCTCGGCGGCCCGGCGCTCTAGGTCCGCCACAGCGGCCCGAACAAGGTCGGCCGACCGGCACAGCCGCGCAACCAGGGAGGGCCGAGGGGAGGGCTGAAAGTGCGCCTCGAGGAGGGGAAGGATCTCGTGGCGGATGCGCGTGCGGAGGAAGCGGGGATCGCGGTTCATCGCGTCGTCGGCCCAGACCA
>DATKEI010000423.1:0-9329 GCA_035544455.1 Binatia bacterium
GCGCTGCTCACCACCGCCCCCGCCCTTGCCGCCGACACACCGTCCCACCAGCACCGCTCGCACCAGCACGGCGCCGCCCGGCTGCAGGTCAGTCTCGAAGGCGGGGCCTTGCAGGTCGCCTTCGAGGGCCCGGCCGACAACATCCTCGGCTTCGAGCACGCCCCCCGGACCGAGGCGCAGAAGGGGGCGGTGGCGCGTGCCGAGCAGAGGCTGCGGCAGACGTCCGATCTCTTCATGACCCCGTCGGCGGCGGACTGCCAGTCGCAGCCCGCCCGGGTGGAGATGAAGCTCCCCGCCCCCGGGAGTCGCGAGACGCACTCCGAGATCGAGGTCGAGTGGAGATGGGTCTGCGGGAATCCGGGCGCCCTCGCTCACATCGACATTGGCCTGTTCAAGGCGTTCCCCCGCCTGAAGGAGCTGCGCGCGCACGTCGTGACCGCGCAGGGCCAGAGGACCGCGGTCCTGAGACCCAAGACCGCCCGGCTCAGGATCGGATCGTGACCAGAGCGGTCATCGACATCGAGGACCTCGAGTTCGGCTGGGCGCCGGATCGGCCGTTGCTGCGCATCGACCGCCTGGCCATCGCCTCCGGCGAGCGGGTCTTCGTGCACGGGTCGAGCGGAAGCGGCAAGAGCACGCTGCTGAGCCTGCTCGCCGGCGTGGTGACGCCGCAGCGGGGATCGCTCCGGGTGCTCGGCACCGACCTCCCCACGCTGGCCGGCGCCGCCCGTGACGCGTTCCGCGGGGACCACTTCGGCATCATCTTCCAGATGTTCAACCTCGTCCCCTACCTCTCCGTCCTGGACAACGTCACCCTGCCCTGTCGCTTCTCGCGGCGACGGCGGGACCAGGTGGCCGCGCGCGGCAACCCCGAACAGGAGGGGCGGCGCCTGCTGGAGCACCTCGACCTGGCGACGGAGGCGCGCTCCGCCCGCGCCGTCACGCGGCTGAGCGTCGGGCAGCAGCAGCGCGTGGCAGCGGCTCGGGCTCTGATCGGCCGGCCGGAGATCGTCCTGGCCGACGAGCCCACCTCGGCGCTCGACGCGGACCGCCGCGAGGCGTTCCTCCGGCTGCTGTTCCGGGAATGCGAGGCCGAAGGGGCGACGCTGCTCTTCGTGAGCCACGATCGAGGCCTGGAGGGGCTGTTCACGCGCACGCTCGCCCTCGGCGACCTCGTCCGCCGCCAGCCGGCCCCGGTCCCCTGACGTGCCGATCCTGGCCCTCGCCCTCCGGAGCGTGCTCAATCGCCGGCTGACCGCCACGCTCATGGTGCTGTCGATCAGCCTGAGCGTGATGCTCCTGCTCGGCGTCGAGCGCCTGCGCACGCAGGCGCGCAGCGCCTTCGCCAACACGATCTCGGGTACCGATCTCGTCGTCGGCGCCCGCACCGGCGCGACCGCCCTGCTGCTCCACGCGGTGTTCCGGATCGGCTACGCCACGAACAACGTCTCGTGGGCGAGCTACCAGGACATCGCGCGCCATCCACGGGTCCGGTGGACGATTCCGCTCTCGCTCGGCGACTCGTATCGCGGCTTCGCCGTCCTCGGGACGACCCCCGACTACTTCCGCCACTATCGCTACGCGCGCGACCGAGGTCTGCAGTTCGCGGCGGGGACGGTTTTCGACGACGTGTACGACGCCGTGCTCGGAGCCGACGTCGCCCGCGAGCTCGGCCACGATCGGGGGGATGCCATCGTCGTCGCCCACGGCGCGGTCGATGCCGACTCCGCGCAGCACGACGACAAGCCGTTCCGCGTCGTCGGGATCCTGCGCCGGACCGGCACCCCGGTCGACCGCACGGTTCACGTGTCGCTGGCGGGGCTCGAGGCGATTCACCTGGACTGGCAGAGCGGGATGCGCGTCCCCGACGCCGCCGTCTCGGCCGACGCGGCGCGCCAGCACGACCTGACGCCGACCAGCATCACGGCATTTCTCGTCGGACTCGATTCGCGCACCGCCGTCTTCCACGTGCAGCGATTTGTCACCGAGTACCGCAAGGAGCCCCTGGTCGCCATCCTCCCCGGCGTCGTGCTCCACGAGCTGTGGGATGCCATCGGGCTGGCGGAACAGGCCCTGCTCGGGGTCTCCGCCCTCGTCGCCCTCGTCGGCCTGGGCGGGATGGTCACCGCGCTGCTCACCGGCCTTGGCGAGCGCCGGCGCGAGATGGCGGTCCTCCGCTCGGTGGGCGCGCGGCCCCGACACATCCTGGCCCTCATCGTCGGCGAGGCCACCGCGCTGGCGGCGACGGGGCTCGGTCTGGGCGTGGCGCTGCTCTACGTCGGGCTCTTCCTGGCCCGGTCGTTCATCCAGTCCTGGCTGGGCCTCGCGATCGAGATCGGGCTGCCCAGCCTCTCGGAGTGGCTTCTGCTGGGGGCCGTGCTGCTGGCCAGCATGGTCGCCGGCCTCTGGCCCGCGATCCGCGCGTACCGCTACTCGCTGAGCGACGGGATGACGGTCCATGTCTAACCCCGTACCACAAGGAGGGCCGCACGATGCACCACGCTGCCGTACTGTTCTTCATCGCCGTGATCGGGCTGGGGACGATTGGCGCGCGCGCCGCCGCATCCAGCGCGGAGGAGGTCCAGGCCATCGAGTGGAGGAACCTGGTGCCTCCCGGTTACAACCCGACCGAGCTCATCACGAAGTACCGGCGGGACGTGGCCGACCTCAAGGACGACGACCCGCGCGCCCTTCAGCTGGCCGAAGCGCTCCGCAAGGCCTGGGAGGGCGCCCCGGTGGTCGAGTCGCTCGCCAACACGATGGTCAAGCTCTCGGGCTTCCTCGTCAGCCTCGAGGGCGATGGCACCGCCGTCTCCGAGTTCCTCCTGGTCCCGTTCTTCGGGGCGTGCATCCACGTCCCGCCCCCGCCATCCAACCAGATCGTGCTGGTCCGAACCGGGACGCCGTTCACGCGAGGCCGGATGTTCCAGCGGGTGTCGGTCACCGGCCGGCTGCGGACCGAGAAGGCGAGCCATCAGCTCGCGAGCGCGGCCTACGTCATCGAGGCCGCGCGCGTCGAGCCGCACGTGCCATAGCGGAGAGCCGACCTCCCCCGGCCGCGCCGGGGGGCGAGCGGCAGCGTTGACGGGCGACCAGCCGGCGGATCGCGCGAGTATGGTTCGCGTGGTCGGGCCGTCGCGCGGCGGCCGCCGGCGCCGGGGTCCATCGCGCCGATCCGCAATCCCACGGGGCACGAGCGGAGGACGGCGCCCGACCCGAGGTCGCGATGCACGCGGCCGCTGACCGCCACTGCCCCGGAGCCACGCGGCGCCGTCGAGCCCCGGGCGATCGGCCCCATGATCGGTTCGCGCCACATCGTGGTCCGTCTCCTTGCAAACTGATTGCAGGTTGAGGGCTCTCGTGATAGTTGTCAACGCACGCCATGACGCGCATCTGCTTCGTCACGTGCGTACGGTGGCCCGACATTTCGGAGAGCGACGGCCACGTGCGCCGCGCGCTCGACGCGCGGGGTATCCCGGTCATGAGTCAGGGTAAACCAATTGCAACTAAGTCTCAGCCGGGCCTCGGCCCGCGCTGGCCATCCGCCCTCATCGTGGCGAAGAGGAGTCGGACGATGCGAAGATCCCACCGGCTGCTCTGGCCGGCGCTGGCGCTCGGCCTGACCATGCTCGGCTGCGAGCAGGGGCCGCCCGCGCCGATCTCCACCGCCGCCCCGGTGGCCACTCCCCCCGCCCCCCCGCCCCGGCCGCTGGTCGTGGCCAGCTTCTACCCGCTGTACGACTTCGCGCGCAACGTCGCGGGAGAACGGGCCGAGGTGATCTCCCTCGTGCCGCCGGGCGTCGAGCCCCACGACTGGGAGCCCTCGCCCGCAGACATCGTCCGGCTCCAGAAGGCCCGGGCCTTCATCATCAACGGGGCGGGGTTCGAGCCGTGGGTGGACGCGCTCGCCGCCGACATCACCGCCGGCGGCGTGCTCATGGTGAATGCCAGCGAAGGGATCACCCTCCTCAAGGCCACCGGGGCCGCTCATGAGCACGACCACCAGCATCGTCGGGGCGAAGGCCGGGGACACCGCGCGGCCGGAAAGCAGCCCGAGCGCATGGACTCCCATGTCTGGCTCGATCCCATCCTCGCCAAGATCCAGGTCGAGCGCATCCGCGCTGGCCTCACCGAGGCCGATCCGACCGGCGCCGATGACTACGCGGCCGGCGCGAGCGCCTATCTCGCCAAGCTCGACGCCCTGCACGACCGCTTCGACGGTGGGCTCAGGGCCTGCGCCCGCCGCGACGTGGTCGTCTCCCACGCCGCGTTCGCGTATCTCGCGCGCCGCTACCGGCTCACCATGATCCCGGTCATGGGACTCGCCCCCGAGGCGGAGCCGAGCCCGGCCGAGCTCGTCGCCCTGGTGCGCCTGGCCCGACAGAAGCACGTCCGATACATCTTCTTCGAGAGCCTGGTCAGCGCCAAGCTCGCGGAGACCCTGGCGCGGGAAGTCGGAGCCAAGACGCTCGTGCTCGACCCCGTCGAGGGCGCCAACCGGCGGCAGGCGGCGGGCGGGAAGGACTACCTCACCGTCATGGACGACAACCTCAAGAACCTGCGGATCGCCCTGGATTGCCCGTAGCCGCTTCGCGGTGGGCGGCCTGCTCCTCGCCGGGACCCGGGCGGGGGGGGGGAGCGCGGCCCGCACCTACCGGTAGAAGCGCTCCGGGTTGGGCTTGTCCTTGGCGTTGAAGGCGCGCCCCATCTCCTTGGCCTCCTCCGTGTGGTAGTAGTTCGCGACGAGGTGGTCGATGGTCACGCGCGACAGCCCGGTGGCCCCGTTGTGCCGCGCGTGGAAGGCCGCCTTGAGAGCGGCCAGCGCCTGGGGGCCGCGCCCCTTCAGCTCCTCGCACACCGCGGCGGTGCGCGCGGCGAGCTCGGCGTGCGGCACGACCTCGTTGACCAGCCCCATGGTGAAGGCCTCGCGCGCGCTGTACTTCCGGTTCAGGTACCAGATCTCGCGAGCGCGCTTGCGGCCGACCGAGTCCTCGAGATACCAGGTGCCGAACCCCGCGTCGTAGGAGCCCATGGATGGGCCAACCTGGCGAAACGTCGCCTGGTCGCTGGCGATGGTCAGGTCGCACACGTTCGCCAGCACGTTGCCGCCGCCCACGGAGAATCCATTCACCATGGCGATGACCGGCACCGGCATCATGTCGATGAGCTGATAGAGATCCACCACTGGCGGCACGTTGTGGTAGTGGAGCATGCCGTCGTTGGGCTCCTTCTCCCCCCCGATGCAGAAGAAGCGGTCGCCGGCGCCGGTGATCACCACCACCCGCACGTCCGGGTCGTGCCGGGCCTGGTTGAGGGCGTGGAGCAGCTCGAGGATGGTCTGGCGCCGGAACGTGTTGCCCTTGTCCGGCCGGTTGATGGTGAGCCAGACGACCTGGCTCGTGGTCTCGAACAGGATGTCGTCGTACGGCATGGGTGTTCTCCCTTCCCCGCTTCGCGGCGGGTGGTTCCGCGAGTCACCAGGATCGGAGGCGGAAGAGGCGCGCGGCGTTGCGGCTGATGGCGTCGCCGAGCGCGTCGAGGCCCATTCCGCGGAGCGCGGCGATCCGCTCGGCCGTGATGGCCACGTAGGCGGGCTCGTTGCGCTGGCCCCGATGCGGGTGGGGCGGCAGGAACGGACAGTCGGTCTCCAGGACCAGGCGGTCTTCAGGCACGAATCGCGCCACCTCCGGCAGGGCCCGGGCGTTCTTGTAGGTCACGGGGCCGGCCAGCGAGATCATGAGGCCGAGATCCAGGCATCGCCGGGCCGCATCGACGTCGCCCGAGAAGCAATGCATCACCCCGCCCACCTCCCCCACCCGCTCCTCGCCGAGGATGACGAGCGTCTCGGGGAGGGCGTCGCGGCAGTGGATCACCGCGGGCTTGTGAAGGGCCCGCGCGAGGGCGAGCTGGCGCCGGAACACCTCCTCCTGGCGGGCGCGCGGAGAGCGATCGCGGAAGAAGTCGAGCCCCATCTCGCCGAGGGCCACGACCTTCGTGGACGTCCGGGCGAGCCGCTCCATCTCGGCGAAGTCGCCCTCGCTGGCCCCGGCCGCATCGTGGGGATGGATCCCGACCGTCGCGTACACGTCTGGCCAGGCCCCGGCCAGCGCCACCGCCGCGGGGTTCGTCTCGCCGTCGGTCCCGATGGTCACCATGCCGCGGATCCCGGCGTCGCGTGCCCGGTCCAAGACCGCGGCGAGATCCGCGGAGAACTCCGGGAAGTGCAAATGAGCGTGCGTGTCGAAGAGGCGCATGGCGTGGGCGCGCTCACGGACCGGCGAGGCCCGCCGGGGGCTAGCCCCGGTGGATCACCGCGCTGAAGAAGACGAGGTAGAGGGCGAGGGCAAGGACGGCATACTTCAGCGCGTAGTACAGCCGGCGGTTCGACCTCTTGAGCTCGCGGGACAGGTCGCGGACGCGGTGGATGACGCCGTAGAGCTGGTTCACGACCCCGACCTTCTCGGTGTCGGTGTTCTGCGCGGCAGTGGCCTTGACGATGTGCCGCGTCACAAACCGGTTGACCGCGCGCATCACCGGGTAGCGGATGGGCCGGGTCACGTCGCAGAAGAGGATGATCCGCGTCACATCGGTGTCGTTGACGGCGCTGTGGACGTAGGTCTCGTCGAAGAGCACCGCCTCGCCGTCCCGCCACGAGTACGGGGCCCCGTCGACGTAGATGCGGCAGTCGTCCGAGTTCGGCGTGACCAGGCCGAGATGGTAGCGGAGCGAACCCGCGAACGGATCCCGGTGCTCGCCCAGGCGGCTGTGGGGAGGGAGCAGGGCGAACAGGGCGGCGTTGATGCTCGGGATGGATTGCACGAGGGCGACGGTCTCCGGGCAGAGCTCCCGCGCGGACGGCAGCACGTCGTCGTACCACTTCAGGTAGAAGCGCTTCCAGCCGCGGCGGAAAAACGCGTCGAACGCCACGTCGTTGTGGCGCGCGGCCGCCCGGATGTGCGCGCCCTCGTACAGGCGCAGGGCCTCGTCGCGGATCACCGGCCACCTCTCCCGCAGCGGATCGAGCTCCGGGCAGTGCTTGGTGTCGACGAACGGGGTGGCTGGCACCGCCGATGTCAAGTACATCAAGGCGTTGTAGGGCGCCATGAACGTGGAGTGGTCCAGGAGCTGGCGCCGGAAGCGATGGCGCACGCGGCCCCGGAAGTGGACGTACAGTGCCGAAGCGGCCAGCACGTACAGGATGAGGAGCTGGGGCGCCAGAAGAGCCCGGGCCATCGCCGCTTCACTGTAGTGGACGACCGGCCGGTCTGGCAACCCGTTGCGATCGGTGCCCGCCCGGCCCTCAGCCCGCCCTGGCCCCCTCCCCGTCGCCCGGGGCCGCCTCGCGCGTCTGGGCCCTGACCTTCGCGATGCGCGGCCCGTCCATGTCCGCCATCTCCATCATCCTCTCCCCGGGGCGGGCGCCCCCGCTGCATCCCGGCCGGCCCCTTCCACGCGGAAGCGGAGACGGCCCACGAGCTGGCCCGACGCGGTCAGCACATCCACGCGATAGCGCCCCTCGAGGGGCGGGGGCCACTCGCGGCGCCGCGAGAAGGTGCGGAATCCCTCCGAGCGGCCCCCCAGCACCGGCGCCAGCGGGATGCGGGCGACGACCGTCCGGCCCCGCCACACGTGCTCGACGCCCTGACGGAGACCGGCCGGCGCGTGGATGGCGGTGTACGCCGCCAGCCCTCCCCACTTCCGGATCGTCGCGGCCGGGATCGTCCCCCGGATCGGGTCGACCGGCTCGAGCGCGACCACGTCGCGGGCCATCGTGGCGTGCGCCAGGAAGAGCGGGACCGGAGGCACCGCCGCGCGCCCGTACCAGACCGCGACCGCGGCGAGGACAGCCAGACCCGCCGCCCGGGCGCCCGCCCGGGGCCACGATGCGGCGCCGCGGTGGAAGGCCGGGGCCAGCGCGGCGCCGGCCACGGCCGCGCTCGCCACGAGGGCCGTGCCCGGAGGCACGCGGACGAGGGGAAGGGCCACGTTGAGCGCGGCGAACATGGACAGCCCGAGCAGCGCGTCGCCAACCCAAGGGTAGGGTGCCACGAGGCGGCGATACATCGGATCCACGGCCGTGACCACGGCGCCGACGGCCAGGGCGAGGAGCAGGATCACATTGGGGGAGTCGAGGGTCGCGGTCGCGTAGTAGGCCGGGAGCACGAAGAGCAAGAGCCCGTGGCAGAGCGTCTGGACGGTGTAGTCGGCGACCCCGAGCGCGAGCTTCTGACCCCGCCGCTCGAGCGCCGTCCGGAGCGCCGCCACCACGATCAGGACCAGCCACAGCAACAGGAGATAGCCGACGAGCCACGCCACGTGGGGCAGGCCGCGCCGGAACACGAACAGCGTCGCGGAGCCGAGGGCCAGCGACGCGACCGCCGGCCCCCAGCGGGCGAGCGGGCCCAGCCAGGGGTGGCGGGCCAGGAGTCCCCTCCACCGCGCTCCGCCCGGACTCGGCCGGAACTCGGTTGTCCGGTCGGCCACGGCCAAAGGCTCAGGCCGCGGGCGAGGCGGAGGCGGCGGAACCGGCCAGGCCGCGCTGATACAGGCCGCGCTGATAGAGGAGGAACAGCGCGATGGTGAACACGTTCTGGGCCACGGCGAAGGCGCAGTCGAGGAGCACGCGGACGACGAAGTGGTTCAGCGCCGGGACGAGCTGGATCAGCGACGACAGGGCGACGCTCGCCGCCCCCAAGGCGAGGAACAGGGCGCCACCGGTCAGGAAGACGTCCCGCCGCTGGCTGGACGTCAGCTCGATGCTCCTCCGGCGGGCCTCGGTGGGGCCCGCGCCTTCGAGGACGGCCGCGGGATCGACGACGGCATAGCGGACGAGGAGAACCAGGCCGGGAACGACGAGCAGCAGCAGGCCTCCCACGACGATCAGGCCTGTGACGAACCGGACGACAAAGAGGCGCGGCCAGGCCGCCAGCCCGTGGGCCATGGCCTCCGCGTAGGACACGGGGACGCCCCGCACGATGCGGGCCAGGGCCGCAATGGTTGCGGCCGCCACCAGAGGCCCCAGCAGGAGCTCGGTGGTCAGCACCACGCCGAGCCCGCGGGGCACGTCGCGCTCGCCGCCCGCGAAGAAGTCCTGGTAGCTTGCGGCCACGGTGGCGGGCAGCCAGACCGTGAGGCTGATCCGCGTGAACAGGTCGAGGTGGGCGAGCAGGAGGCGGAGGGTCTCCCGCAGGACCGGGAGCACGCTAGCGTCCTGAGTCAGCAATGTGCCGACAAAGCGCCGGGTGGGGTGGGGGCCCTCCCCGCGGGACACGCCTGTAACGCGGGAGCATCGCCGGCGCTCAATGGGGCCACGAGATGGATGGTGGGTG
>DATKEI010000424.1:0-8376 GCA_035544455.1 Binatia bacterium
GGTCCACGGCTCGGCCCCCGACATCGCCGGGCGCGGCATCGCCAACCCCACCGCGACCATCCTGTCCGCGGCCCTGATGCTCGATCACATGGGCCTGGGGGACGAGGCCGAGCGGCTCGAGGCGGCGGTGGCCCGCGTCTATCGCGACGGCCGGTCCCTGACGGCCGACCAGGGCGGCACCGCGACGACGAAGGCAATGGCGCAGACCGTCCTGGCCGCCTACCAGAACGCCTGACGGCGGCGCCCGCGGAGGAGGTCCGATGCGACGAGGGCCGGGCGCGGCCTCGCGCGCCATGTCTTGACAGTCGCGACACGCCCCTGATATCTCTACCGCGCCCCCGGGGGCGCGCGACCCGCCCGCGGGGCGTGAACCCTCCATCCTGCGACGTGCCTCGGGCGCCGCCGCCCGCGAAAGGAACCATCATGATCGTGACGCGACGGAGCGTCCTCAGGGGCGCGGGGACGGCGGCGGGAGCGGCGCTTCTGGCCCACGGCCCGTTCGTGAACCGCCTCGCCCTCGGGCAGCAGCCCATCAAGCTCGGCGCGCTGTACCCCTTCACGGGCCCGATGGCGCTGGAGGCGCAGGAGATGCAGGCGGCCACGCAGATCGCCATCGACGACGTGAACGCCGCCGGCGGCGTGCTCGGGCGCACGATCGAGCTGGTCGCCCGCGACAGCGAGTTCAAGCCCGAGGTGACCAAGCGCAAGGCCACCGAGCTCCTCGAGGTGGAGAAGTGCGCGTTCCTCGTGGGCGGCCTGGTGGGCTTCGAGGGGCTGGCCCTGGCCGAGGTCGGCTGCAAGAACGAGGTCGTGGTCGGCTTCTACGGCCAGAACTTCCTGACCGTCAAGGGCAAGATGTGCAAGTACCAGTACGGCACTAACCTCACCCCCTACCAGACCGCCGCCTCCGCCGCCCGCTTCGTGAACCAGCAGGGCTTCGGCAAGCGGTGGCACATGCTGGCCAACAACTACTCCTGGCCCCAGATGTTCGAGCGCGCCTTCACCATCATGGCCAAGCAGACCGGAGCGGAGTGGACCGGCGTCACCTGGGCGCCCCTCGGAACCCGCGACTTCTTTCCCTTTCTCCCCAAGGCGGCGGCGGTGAAGGCCGACGTGATCTTCGTGGTGACGTGGGCGGCCGACCAGGTGGCCTGCGCCAAGCAGATCCAGGAGTTCGGCCTGCGCAAGCAGACCCAGGTCATCCACGGCATCACCGAGCTGACCTTCGCCGAGGCGGCGGGCAAGGGCGTGTACGAGGGCTGCTACAGCGGCATGCCCTGGTACTGGGAGCTCCGGGACAAGTACCCGGGGGCAAAGGCGTACTACGACAAGCACATGGCGCGCCGCCAGCGCGCCCCCTCCGGCTACGCGGCCTCGACGTACGCCACGGTGCGCGTGCTCCTCGACGCCGCCCGCGACGCCAAGACCCTCGACAGCGACAAGGTCGTGCGGGCCCTCGAGGGCCGCCGCTTCCAGTACCTGAAGGGGCCGGAGTACATCCGGGCCTGCGACCACGTGGACATCCAGGAGGTCTTCCTGTGCCGGGGCAAGGCGGCCTCGGCGATGCGGGACGACTGGGACTTCTTCGAGATCGTGCAGGCCGTCGGCGGCGAGGAGAGCGCCGAGTCCTGCGAGAGCGAGGGGTTCGACCCGAAGAAGCGCCTGAGCGAGCAGATCTGATCCTCGGCTACCCGCTCGAGGTCTGGACGGCCCAGCTCTTCATCGGGCTGGTGAACGGCTGCATCCTCATCCTGGTCGCCCAGGGTCTGTCCATCGTGTTCGGCCTGATGGGCATCATCAACTTCGCGCACGGCATCTTCTACATGCTGGGCGCCTACGCGGGCTGGCTCACGGTGCAGGTGACCGGGCGCTTCTGGCTGGCCCTCCTCGTCGCTCCCGCCGTGGTGGGCGCCCTCGGCATCCTCGTCGAGATCGGCGTCCTCCGGCGCATCTACGGCAGCCGGTCCGCCGCCTTCGCCGGGGTCCTCGTGACCTACGGGCTCGCCATCATGATCCCCGACATCGTGCGCATGCTCTTCGGCCGGCCCGGCAAGCCCTTCGCCGTGCCGGCCGCCCTCGCCGGTCCCCTGTTCAGGATCGGCGACACCGAGATCGGCGCCTACCGCGTGTTCATCATCGGCGTCACCGCCGTCCTGCTCCCGCTGCTGTGGCTCCTCCTGAACCGGACCAACCTCGGTCTCGTCATCCGCGCCGGCACCAGCGACAACCTCATGGTTCAGCTCCTCGGCATCAACGTGGCGCGGACGTGGACGATCACCTACGGGCTGGGCGCCGCCCTCGCCGGCCTGGCCGGCGTCATCACCGCCCCGCTGGTGGCGGTGGCCCCGGAGATGGGCGGGCTCATTCTCATCGAGTGCTTCATCGTGACGGTGGTGGGCGGCATGGGGAGCTTCGTCGGCCCCATCGCCGGGGGCCTGCTCATCGGCCAGGTGCTGGCCCTCACCGGCCTGGTCTACGACGTCCTCGCCGACGTCATCATCTACCTCTTGATGGTGGTGGTGCTCCTCGTCCGGCCGCGGGGGCTCTTCGGTCAGGAGGGAGCATCCGAGGAGTGAGGGCGGTGCTCGCCGCCGCCGCGCGGGTCCTCGAGCGCCATGGCATCCTCGTGGCGGCAGCGGTGCTCCTCCTCGCCCCTCTCGTGGCCGACTACACGCCGTTCTACCTGGCCCTGCTCACCGAGGTCCTGGTGTTCGGGCTGTTCGCCCTCGCCTACGACATCCTGCTCGGCCACACCGGGGTGCTGTCCCTCGGCCACTCCGCCTTCATCGGCGTGGCCGCGTACACCACCGGCATGCTCCTCGCGAACTTCCGGGCGATGCCGGTCGAGCTGGCCGTCGTCGCCGGCGCCCTCGGAGGCCTCGCCACCTCGCTCCTCATGGGGCCTCTGGCCCTGCGCAAGCGCGGCGTGTACCTGGCCATGCTGACCCTGGCCCTGTCCCAGGTGTTCTACTACGCGGTGCTGATGTGGCCGGCCACCGGGGGGACGGACGGCCTCGGCAACCTGCCGCGCCTCGTCCTGTCCGACGCGCTCGGCGGCGTCCGGCTCTCCCGGCGCCCGGTCGCCCTCTATCTCTTTGTCGCCATCACCGTCTTCCTCGCCATGCTCGTGATCCGCCGCATCCTGCGCTCGCCGTTCGGGCGCGTCCTGCGGGCGGTCAAGGCCAACGAGCGGCGGGCACAGGCCTGCGGGTACGACACCCGGCGCGTCAAGCTCGTGGCCTTCGCGCTGTCGGGCCTGTTCTCCGGGCTGGCCGGCGCCCTGCTCACGGTGACGCTCGAGTTCGTGCCCATCGAGAACGTCTACTGGCCGATGTCGGGCACCGTCCTCATCATGACCCTCTTCGGCGGCACGGGGACGCTCCTCGGCCCCTTCGTGGGCTCGGCGGTCTTCCTGTGGATGCGCGACTTCCTGTCGAAGCATCTCGAGTACTGGGAGGTGTTCGTGGGGGGAAGCTTCGTCCTCATCGTCCTGTTCCTCCCCGAGGGCATCGTGGGCACGCTGCGGCGCCTCGCGCGCCAGTGGCGGCCGGCGATGACACCGGCCGCGGCGGCCGCTCCGGCCCCCGCCGCCATCCCCGCCCGTCCCCCGGCCGGCGCCGACTCGCCGCCCGGCGCCGTCGACCCGGGCGCGCCGCCACTCCTCGAGAGCCGAGGGCTCACCATGCGCTTCGGCGGCCTGACCGCGGTGGACGGCGTCGACTTCCAGGTGCGCCGCGGCGAGCTCCGCGCCGTGATCGGCCCCAACGGCGCGGGCAAGACGACGTTCTTCAACATGCTGACCGGGGTGCTCCCGCCCACGGCGGGGCGCGTCCTCCTCGAGGGCCGGGACGTCACCGGCCTGCCCGCCCACACCGTGTCGCGGCTCGGCGTGGCCCGGTCGTACCAGGTGACGAACATCTTCGCGGACCTGAGCGTGTTCGAGAACGTGCGCATCGCCGCCCAGTCCCGCGTCACCACCTACCGCTTCTGGAGGGATGCCGACGGCCTGGCCGAGGTCAACGACCGCGCCGAGCGGATCCTGGCCCGGCTCGGCCTCGTCGCCCAGCGGGACCTGCCCGCGGGAGCGCTGTCCCACGGCGAGCAGCGCTATCTCGAGATCGGCATCGCCCTGGCCACCGAGCCCGCGTTTCTGCTCCTCGACGAGCCGACGGCGGGCATGAGCCCGGAAGAGACGCGGCGCACGGCGGCGTTCATCCGCGACCTGGCGGGCTCGGTCACGATCGTGCTCGTGGAGCACGACATGGAGGTGGTGATGGGGGTGTCCGACCGCATCACTGTCCTCAACTACGGCCAGGTGCTCGCCGAGGGCACTCCCGCCGAGATCCGCCAGAACGCGGACGTCCGCCGCGTGTACCTGCGCGACTAGTGTAATGAATCAGAAGTTCGTGCCCCCGCCCCACCCGGCGCGTTGTCGGCACGCCCCGGACCCGGGGCACCAAATCTAGCGCCGGACCAGGGGACTATCGCGTGCTCGCCCTTGACCGCGTCGACACCTTCTACGGGCTCAGCCACGTGCTGCAGGGCGTCTCCCTGGCCGTCAACACGGGGGAGGCGGTCGCCCTGCTCGGGCGCAACGGGGCGGGCAAGACCACCACGCTCAAGACCATCATGGGCGTCCTCGCGCCGCGGCGGGGCACCGTCGCCTTCGACGGGCGCGACATCACCGGGCTGCCCCCGCACCGCATCGTGCAGATGGGCCTCGGCTACGTCCCCGAAGAGCGGCGCATCTTCCCCAACCTGACCGTCCACGAGAACCTGCGCATGGCCCGGCTCGTCGTCGACGGGGGCCGGCGCATGGACGAGTACCTGGACCGCGTCGTCGCCCTCTTCCCGCCCCTCGGCAACCGGATGCGCAACCGCGGCCGTGCCCTCTCCGGTGGCGAGCAGCAGATGCTCGCCATCGCCCGCAGCCTCGGCACCGAGCCCCGGCTCCTCCTCATCGACGAGCCCACGGAGGGGCTCATGCCCGCCTTCGTGGAGACGATCGGCCAGACCATCGTCGACATCCAGCGCCAGGGCCTGGCCGTCCTGCTCGTGGAGCAGAACACCCGCCTCGCCCTCGACGCCACCCAGCGCGTGTACCTGATCGAGAAGGGCGTGATCCGCCACGAAAGCACGTCGGCCGCCCTCAAGCACGACACCGAGGTGCGCCTCCGCTACCTCGGGGTTTGATCCTCCGATCCCACGGCGTCCCCTCCCAGCCCCGCGTGACCCCGTTGTCGCCACAGGAGGGACAGTGCCACACGATCGTCGAAGCGTCGGGCTCGAACGAGGCGAGGATCTCGCCAGGACACCGTCGACGCCCCGGGTTCCGCCGGCAGGGGACGTTTGTGCGCGCGGCCACCGACGATCGCCCACTCGTCACCCAGGCCACGATCGCCCCGATGAACAACGCCAAGTTCAGCGCGGGACGGGGAAGGTCCTCGGGGATAGTGCCTGAGGCGTCCAGGTAGTGTCGCATGTCGGTCACCCACGTGCCGCCGATCGGACGACCCACCGCTCTTCTCCCTCCTCCCTATCCCTATCGTCCGCGACGCCTCGCGACGTCCGATCCCCCGCCTGGGCCTGGCCGGCGCCGCTTCCGACCATTCCCCGCCTTCCAGAGCAGCATCGGGTGCCGGCGCACGCTCTCAGCAACTCGGGATCGTCATCCACCACCAGTTCCGGCTGGAACTCGCCCCACGGATGCGCTCGATGTACGCCTTCTCGAGTCCGGCAGGCGAGAGGGCGCGCTCACAGCGCTCCGAGGGCGCGCAGGACGACCTCGGGCGTGATCGGCACCTGGGTGATGCGGGCCCCGAGGGGGGCGAGGGCGTCGTTGACCGCGTTCAGCACGGCGCCCGGGGCCCCCGCCACCCCCGCCTCGCCCGCGCCCTTGAAGCCGCCCTCGGAGTAGGCGGTCGGCGTCTCCACGTGGGCGACGCCGATGTCCGGCATCTCCGCCGCCATGGGCACGAGATAGTCGGCCATGGTGGCGGTGAGGAGCTGGCCGTGCTCATCGTACACGCAGTGCTCGAAGAGGGCGTCGCCGAGGCCGTGCACCACGCCGCCGCGCACCTGCTCGTCGACGAGCATGGGGTTGATGATGCGGCCGCAGTCGTCGGCCACCCAGTGGCCGAGCAGGCGCACGAAGCCGGTGTCGGTGTCGACCTCGACGTGGGAGAGCTGCACGCCGTTCACGTAGGCGAGCGGCTGGTGGCGAGGCACGTAGTGGCGCGTCACCGCAAGCTCGGACTGGAAGTCCTTGGGCAAGGTGTCCGGCCGGAAGTAGGCGATGCGCCCGAGCTCGGCCAGGGGCAGCAGCACCTCGCCGGTGCGGGCGTCGACGACCTGGCCGTCGCGGATGTCGAGGGCGAGCGGGTCGACGTCCCGCACCGCCGCCGCCACCCGGAGGATGTTCTCGCGCAAGGCCCGGCCGCTGAGGAGCGTCGCCTCCCCGCCGATGGCCGCTCCCCGGCTGCCCCAGGTACCGCCGCCGTACGGGGTGACCAGCGTGTCGCCGGTGACGACGCGCACGTCCTCCACCCGCACCCCGACGGCCGTCGCCGCGACCTGGGCCAGGATGGTGTCGGTGCCCTGCCCCTGCTCGGTGACGCTGGCGAGCACCGTCAGCTTGCCCGTGGGCTCGAGACGGATGGTGGTGCCGTCCTGGGAGCTGATCCGCGCCCCGCCGACCCCGTACGTCTGGGCCCCGGGCGCGGTGAGGTCGAGGAACACGCAGAGCCCGAGGCCGCGGTGCACGCCGCGCGCCCGCAGGGCGTCGCGCTCGCGGCAGAGGCTCGCGTAGCCGGAGATCTCCAGCACCTTGGCCAGGCACTCCTCGTGGGACAGGCGCTCGAAGAAGAGCCCGGTCGGCGCGGTGTACGGGTACATGTCGGCGGTGAGAAGGTTCCGCCGGCGGACCTCGACCGGATCCAGGCCGAGCGCGCGCGCCACCCGGTCGACCGTCGCGTCCATCACGAGCGAGGCCACCGGGTGCCCCACCGCGCGGTACTGGGACATCGGGGTCTTGTTCTGGAGGACCACCCGTCCCCGCGCCGCGTAGTTGCGGAAGCGGTAGGGCCCGGGCGTGGTGCGCAGCACCTGGCCGCTCTCCACCACGCTCGAGCGCGGGTACATCGAGAAGGGGCCGACCCCGGCCAGATCGTCGAGCTTCATGCCCAGGATGGTCCCGTCGCGGCGGACGGCCACCTCGACGGCGACCCGGTGGTCGCGCGAGTGGATGTCGGTCTGGAACGACTCCACCCGGTCGGCCAGGAACTTGACGGGCCGCCCGAGCATCACCGAGAGCGCGCACGTCGCCATCTCGTCCGGGTAGGTGTGGATCTTCAGGCCGAAACTCCCGCCCACATCCCGGTTGATGACGCGCACGCGGTGCTCGGGGATGCGGAGATGGCGCGACAAAAGGTCGTGCAGCATGTACGGCGCCTGGCCGGAGTGGTAGACGGTCAGGGCCTCCTCGACCGGATCGTAGTCGGCCAGCACCACGCGCGCCTCGAGGCTCACCACCGTGTGCCGGCCGGTGACCAGCGTCTCGCCCAGGACCAGGTCGGCCTCGGCGAACGCGGCGTCGACGTCGCCGGACTGGATGCGCGTCTCCAGCACCAGGTTGTCGCCCAGCTCGGGATGGATCACGGGGGCGCCCGGAGCCAGCGCCGCCTCGGGATCGACCACGGCCGGCAGCGGCTCCCAGCCGACGAGGACGCGGCCACAGGCGTCCTCGGCGATGGCGCGGCTCTCCGCCGCCACCGCCACCACGGGCTCCCCCTGCCAGACGGCCTGGCCCACGGCGAGCGGGCGCTGGGGAGCCGACTTCATGCCCGGGTAGTTCAGGAGCACGCCGACCCACGGCTCGCACGCCGCAGCCATCTCCTCGCCCGTGATCACCGCCACCACACCCTCGACAGCGCGCGCGGCCGACGTGTCGATGGCGGCGATGCGGGCGCGGGCGTGGGGCGAGCGCACGAAGGCGGCGTGGAGCATCCGCGGCAGCGCGATGTCGTCCGTGAACGTCCCGCGGCCGGCCACCAGGCGCGCCGTCTGCGGGCGGACCACCCGGCGCCCGATGTAGCTCCCGCCGGGGGCCGCCGGGGTGGGATCGGCGGCGATGCCGCCGGCGGCCCGCTCGATGGCGCGCACGATGGCGTGGTAGCCCGTGCAGCGGCAGTAGTTGGCCGAGATCGCCTCGCGGATGGCCGCGCCGTCGGGGCGGGGCTCGCGTTCGAGCAGCGCCCGCGCCGTCAGGAGCATGCCCGGCGTGCAGAAGCCGCACTGCAGGGCGTTCTCCTCGCGGAACGCGCGCTGCAAGGCGGCGAGCGACCCGCTCTCGCTCGCCCCCTCGATGGTCTCGACGCG
>DATKEI010000425.1:0-13465 GCA_035544455.1 Binatia bacterium
CGCAAGGTCCCTGACTCCCTCCGCTCACTTCGGCACTGGAACATGGAGGCACCCCCGCATGGCTAAGAAGGCCGCGATGAAGCTCCGCCCGCTCCACGACCGCATCATGGTGAAGCGCCTCGAGGAGACGAACGACCGGCACGGCAGCATCGTGATTCCCGACAGCGCCAAGGAGAAGCCCCAGGAGGGCGAGGTGATCGCGATCGGGACCGGCCTGCTGGCCGACGATGGCAAGAAGATCCCCCTCGACGTCAGGGTCGGCGACCGCATTCTCTTCGGGAAGTACTCGGGCAGCGAGGTCACCGTCGATGGCGAGGAATACCTGGTCATGAAAGAAGAGGACGTCCTCGGCGTCCTCGGCGCGTAACCGCACGGCTCCCCCGGTCGACATCCCGAAAGGACACGATATGCCCAAGCACATCCTCCTCCACGAAGAAGCCCGCGCCGCCCTCCTGCGCGGGGTGAACACCATGGCCCGCGCCGTCCAGGTCACGCTCGGCCCCAAGGGGCGGAACGTCGCCATCGACAAGCGGTTCGGAAGCCCGACGATCACCAAGGACGGTGTCACCGTCGCCAAGGAGATCAAGCTGAAGGACCCCGCGGAGGACCTGGGGGCCCAGATGATCAGGGAAGTCGCAGCCAAGACTTCCGACATCGCCGGTGACGGCACCACGACCGCGACCGTCCTCGCCCGGGCCATCTTCCGCGACGGCCTCCGGAACGTCACCGCCGGGGCCAATCCCATGGCGCTCAAGCGGGGAATCGAGCAGGCGGTCGATGCCGCCGTCGAGGAGCTGAAGCGGATGTCCAGGGCCACCCGGGACCGGAAGGAGATCGCCCAGGTCGCCACCATCGCCGCCAACAACGACAAGGCGGTCGGCGAGCTGATCGCCGAGGCCATGGAGCGGGTCGGCAAGGACGGCGTCATCACCGTCGAGGAGGCCAAGGGGATGGACACCGCCCTCGACGTCGTCGAGGGGATGCAGTTCGATCGCGGGTATCTCTCGCCCTACTTCGCGACCGACCCCGAGCGGATGGAGGTCGTCATGAACGACTGCCTCATCCTGATTCACGAGAAGAAGGTCAGTGCGATGAAGGACCTCGTGCCGCTCCTCGAGCAGGCGGCCCGGTCCGGCCAGCCCGTGCTGATCATCGCCGAGGACGTCGAGGGGGAGGCCCTGGCCACCCTGGTCGTCAACAAGCTGCGGGGGACGCTCGCCTGCTGCGCCGTGAAGGCCCCGGGCTTCGGGGACCGGAGGCAGGCCATGCTCCAGGACATCGCCGTGCTGACCGGCGGCAAGGCCGTGACCGAGGACCTGGGGATCAAGCTCGAGAACGTCAAGCTCGAGGATCTTGGCCGCGCCAAGAAGGTCGTCGTGGACAAGGACAAGACCACGATCGTGGAGGGGGCGGGGAGCCCGAAGGACATCGAGGCACGGATCAAGCAGATCCGGACCCAGATCGAGGACACGACCTCGGACTACGACCGGGAGAAGCTGCAGGAGCGGCTGGCGAAGCTGGCCGGCGGGGTGGCGGTGATCAAGGTGGGCGCGGCCACGGAGACGGCGATGAAGGAGAAGAAGGCGCGGGTGGAGGACGCCTTGAACGCGACCCGCGCGGCCGTCGAGGAAGGCACCGTGCCCGGGGGCGGCGTCGCGCTCCTGCGCGCGGCCCAGATCGTCGACGGTCTGGCCCTCTCGGGCGATGAGGCCACCGGCGCCGCCATCGTGCGGCGTGCGCTCGAAGAGCCGATCCGGCAGATCGTGGACAACGCGGGGCTCGAGGGGTCCGTCATCGTCGAGAAGGTGAAGGCGTCCTCGGAGGTGGCGTACGGCTTCGACGCGGAGTCCAACGAGTACGGGGACCTGGTGCGGGCCGGCATCATCGACCCGACGAAGGTGGAGCGCGTCGCCCTGCAGAACGCCGCGTCCATCGCCTCCCTCATGCTCACCACCGAGGTGCTCGTCACGGACAGCGGCGAGGAGCCGGCGATGCCGTCGCCCGGCGGGGACTTCTAGGCGCTGGCCGGGGCGAGGCGACACTCGCCGAGCGCGTCATCGCGGAACCGGGCTCCGAAGCCCGGTTCCGCCGACGCGCCGGGCCGAGTCTCCGAGACATGTCACCGCTGAGAGCCCTTCTCTTCCTGGGCGACGTGTGGTCGCGCAGGTCCTCGTCAGCAGCCATGCCCGGGTCGACGGAGCCAATCCGCGCCGAGCTCCTGAGCCCCGAACGGCTGGAGCAGCACGCGGAACAGCTGGCCGGCCAGAGCACGCTCGCCCGGAGCGCCGCCGGGCGCCGGCTGTCGCCCCACGTGCGGGACAGCGGCCGCGTCCTCCTCCAGTGCTACCGGGAGATCGCCGCGGTGATCCGGGAGGAAGGCGCGATCACGCCGGCCGCGGAATGGTTCGTCGATAACTTCCACGTCATCGAGGCCGTCGTTCAGGAGATACGACGGGCCCTGCCAAGCGGGTTCTACCGCCAGCTCCCCAAGCTCGCCGACGGACCCCTCCAGGGCTACCCTCGCGTGCTCGGCCTGGCCTGGGCGTTCGTCGCCCATACCGACAGCCGGTTCGAGGCCGAGGGGCTGCAGCGGTTCCTCCGGGCCTTCCAGCGAGTCCAGCCGCTGACCATCGGCGAGCTCTGGGCGGTTCCCATTGCCCTGCGGATCGTCCTCGTGGAGAACCTCCGCCGTCTCGCCGAGGGGATCGTGAAGGGGCGCGCCGCCCATCACGACGCCGACACCCTCGCCGACGCGCTCCTCGGGCTCGACGGCCATCCGGCCCGCCCGCTCGCCTTCGCGCCGCTCAAGCCCTCGGCGCTGTCCGCCGCCTTCACGGTGCAGCTCGTCCAGCGCCTGCGCGAGCAGGATCCCGAGTCCACGCCGGCCCTGTCGTGGCTCAGCGGAGAGCTGTCAGCGGTCGGGACGTCGCCCGAGGAGCTGGTGCGCGTCGAGCACCAGGGGCAGGCCGCCACGAGCCTGACGGTCCGCAACGCGATCACGAGTTTGCGGATGATGTCGATGTTCGACTGGGCCGAGTTCTTCGAGAGTGTGAGCCTGGTCGACGCCCTCCTGCGCGCCGGGAGCGCCTTCGGGACGATGGACTTCACGACCCGCGACCTGTACCGGCACGCGATCGAGAACCTCGCCCGGGGGTCGCTGCGGTCCGAGCTCGACGTCACGGGCCAGGCCATCGGCCGGGCGAAGAAGGCAGCCGGCGGCCGGCCGGCGAGCCCTCCCGGCGACCGGACCGAGGATCCCGGATACTACCTGATCTCGTCCGGACGGGTCGACTTCGAGCGCGAGATCGGATATCGCACCCCCGTGGTGCGATGGTTCCTCCGCGCCTTCGTCGCCGGGGCGCCGGTCGGCTACCTCGGGAGCATCGCCGTCGTCACCGCGATGATCCTGGCCTTGCCCCTCCTGGTCGCGAACGCCTCGGAGCTCCATCCCTTCGCCTTCGTCCTGCTCGGGCTCGTCGCCCTGGTGCCGGCCTCCGACCTGGCCGTTGCGCTCGTCAACCGGGAGGTCATGGCGCTCCTCGGCCCGAGGCGATTGCCGCGCCTCGATCTCGCCGGCGGCATCCCGCCCGAGCTGCGAACCCTGGTCGTGATGCCGACCCTCCTCACGACCGAGGCGGAGATCGAAGAGCACGTCGATCGTCTGGAGATCCACTTTCTCGCCAATCCGGCCGGCGACATTCACTTCGCCCTCCTGTCTGACTGGACCGACGCGCCGGCGGAGACGCAGCCGGGCGACGACAGGCTCCTCGCCGTCGCGCGGGCGAGGATCGCCGCTCTCAACCAGCGCCACCCGCCCTCTTCCGTCGGCCCGCGCTTTCTCCTGTTGCACCGCCGGCGCGTGTGGAACGAGCGCGAGGGCAAGTGGATCGGATGGGAGCGCAAGCGCGGAAAGCTCCACGAGCTGAACCGTCTCCTCCTGGGCGACTCCGGGATGACGTTCGACGCGGTGGAGGGGCGATCGCCCGCGGTGCCCCCCGCCATCCGGTACGTGATCACCCTCGATGCCGACACCCGTCTGCCCCGCGGGGCGGCGGCCCGGCTCGTCGCCACCATGGCCCATCCCCTCAACCGGCCGGCGTTCGATGCGCGGGTCGGCCGCGTCATCGATGGATATGCGGTGCTGCAGCCCCGCGTCGCGCCTACGATGCCCGCGGTTCGCGACACGTCGCTCTTCGAGCGGCTCTTCGCCGGTCCGGCCGGGGTCGACCCGTATGCGGCGGCGATCTCCGACGTGTACCAGGACCTCTTCGGCGAGGGCTCGTACACCGGCAAGGGCATCTACGACGTGGAGGTGTTCGCCGCGGCGCTCGAGGGCCGCGTGCCCGAGAACGCGCTCCTGAGCCACGATCTGTTCGAGGGCATCTTCGCCCGGGCGGGCCTGGTCACCGACATCGAGCTCTTCGAGGAGTTCCCGACCGACTACGAGGTGGCGGCGGCCCGGCAGCACCGGTGGGCGCGGGGCGACTGGCAGCTCCTGCCCTGGCTCATCAGGGGAGACGCCGCCGGCCAGCCCCGGGCCCGGATCCCGCTCATCGGCGCGTGGAAGATCGCCGACAATCTCCGGAGGACCCTGTCGGCACCGGCGGGGTGGCTCACGCTCGTCCTGGGCTGGACGCTGCCCGGCGCCCGACCGCTCGTGTGGACCACGTTCGTTGTCGCCGTCATCGCGCTCCCCGCCCTGATCCCGGCGCTCGCCGAGGTGATCCCGCAGCGGTGGGGGATCGCCAAGCGGACCCACGTGCGCGCGGTAGGCCGGAGCTTCGCCATCGCCTTTGGCCAGATCGCCCTGGGCCTCGCGTTCCTCGCCCATCAGGCGTGGCTGATGAGCGACGCCATCGCGCGAACGCTCGTTCGCGTGTATCTCACCCGGCGGCGCCTGCTCGAATGGACCACGGCCGCCCACGCCAAGGCGCAGCTGTCTCGCGACCTGACCTCCGTGTACCGGCGCATGTGGGGCGCGCCGACCCTCGCCGTGGCGGGCGGGGTCCTGGTCGCCCTGGCCCGGCCGGAGCACGCGGGGATCGCCGCCCCGTTCCTCGTGCTCTGGGGGCTGTCGCCGCTGCTCGCCCGCTGGGTCAGCCAACCCCCGGGCGTGTCACCGGCGCCGCTCCTGTCCGATGGAGACACGCGGTTGTTGCGCGCGACGGCGCGCCGCACCTGGCGGTTCTTCGAGACCTTCGTGGGGCCGGACGACGGCTTCCTGCCGCCCGACAACTTCCAGGAAGATCCCCGGCCCGTGGTGGCCCACCGCACTTCTCCCACGAACATCGGGCTCTACCTGCTTTCCACCGTGGCGGCTCGGGAGTTCGGCTGGTGCGGCACCCTGGAGACGCTCGACCGGCTCGAGGCGACGATCGCCACCATGAGCCGGCTCGAGCGCTTCCGGGGCCACTTCTACAACTGGTATGACACCGCGGGGCTCCGCCCGCTGGACCCCGCCTATGTGTCGACGGTGGACAGCGGCAACCTCGCGGGTCATCTGCTCGCCCTGGGCAGCGCGTGTGGCCGGGCCGCCCACCGGCCGGTCCTCGATGGCCAAGCGCTCGCCGGGATCGAGGATGCGCTTGCCCTCGTCGGGGATGCCGCCCTCGCCCTCGACGGGGACCAGCGCACCCAGACCGTCACGTTCGGCAACCTCGCGGCGGCCCGCGAGACCCTGGCCGGCGGGCTCCGCGACCTCCCGCCGAGCCCGGCCGCGTGGGCGGCCCGCCTTCGCCGTCTCGCCGGGGAGGCCGACGTCCTGGTGGACGTCTCCCACACCCTGACCGCAGGGCGCCCCGAGGGCGCGGACTCCGATGTTCTGGTCTGGGCCCAGGCGGTTCGGGCCACCATCGCGAGCCACCAGCGCGACCTCGACGCGATCGCCCCCTGGGCGGCGCACCTCGAAGGTGCCCTGGCCGGTCTCGCCGTGGCGTCTCCCGAGGGCACCAGCGCCCTCCGGGCCCTCGTGTCCTCTCCGCCGCCCAGCCCGGCCGAGCTGGCCGACCGGGGCCCGGCGGCGATCCAGGAGATCGCGGCCCTGCGGGAGGCCGCCACGCACGAGGCAATCGGCCGCCTCGACGACATCAGAGACGAGCTGGAGCGCTCCTGGGCGGCGGCCCGGGCGCTCGTCCAGCGCCTCGATGATGTCGCCCGGGTCGCGGGGACCCTGTTCGACGCGATGGAGTTCGGCTTCCTCTTCGACCCCGCGCGCCGGATCTTCTCGATCGGATACCGCGTCATCGCCGGGAGCCCCGATTCCAGCGGGTACGATCTCCTCGCCTCCGAAGCTCGGCTCGCCAGCTTCATCGCGATCGCCAAGGGGGACGTGCCGGCGTCGCACTGGTTCCAGCTCGGGCGCCCGATGACCCCGATGTTCCTCGGGTCGGCGCTCATCTCCTGGTCCGGCTCGATGTTCGAGTATTTGATGCCGCTGCTCATCATGCGCTCCCCGCCGGGAAGCCTCCTGCAGCAGACCTATCGCCTGGTCGTCCGCCGCCAGGTGAGCTACGGCGCGGAGCACGCGATCCCCTGGGGCATCTCGGAATCGGCCTACAACGTGCGCGACCTCGATCTCACCTTCCAGTACTCAAACTTCGGGGTCCCGGGCCTGGGCCTCGAGCGGGGTCTCAGCGAGGACCTGGTCGTGGCGCCCTACGCGAGCGCCCTGGCCGCGATGGTCGATCCGGTGGCGGCCGCCCGGAACCTCGCGCATCTCGTCGAGGCGGGGGCCCGGGGGCGATATGGCTTCTACGAGGCGCTGGACTACACGCGATCGCGGGTGCCGGACGGGGCGGCGGTGGCCATCGTGCGCGCGTACATGGCGCACCACCAGGGAATGACGCTGGTCGCGCTCGCCAACGTCCTCCGCGACGGCGTCATGCGCAGGTACTTTCACGAGCAGCCCATCGTCCGGGCCACCGATCTGCTCCTGCAGGAGCGCGCACCCCGGGACGTCGCCGTCTCCCGGCCTCGCGTCGACGAGGTCCAGGCGCCCGCCCATGTCCGCGGCTTCGTCCAGCCGGTCTTCCGCCAGTTCACCTCGCCGCACGCCCCGGCGCCGCGCACGCACCTGCTCTCCAACGGCAGGTATGCGGTCATGGTGACCACCGCGGGCTCGGGCTTCAGCCAGTGCGGCGGCCTCGGCATCACCCGATGGCGCGAGGACGCGACGCGGGATCACTGGGGGACGTACTTCTTCCTGCGCGACGTCCAGAGCGGGGCGGTCTGGTCGGCCGGGTACCAGCCCACCGGGGTCGAGCCGGATGCGTACCGGGTCACGTTCGCCGACGACCGCGCCGAGTTTCACCGGCGCGACGGCGACCTGACGACCACGCTCGAGGTGCTCGTCTCCCCGGAGGACGACGCGGAGATGCGCCGTGTCCTGGTCGCGAACCTCGGACAGCAGGCGCGCGAGATCGAGGTCACGTCGTACGCCGAGATCGTGCTGGCCTCGCCTGCCGCCGATGCCGCGCATCCTGTCTTCTCCAGCCTCTTCGTCCAGACCGAAGCCGTGCCCGACCGCGGCTGCCTGCTGGCCACGCGCCGCGCCCGCTCGGTCGCGGAGGCGCCCGTCTGGGCGGCCCACGTCGTCGTCGTCGAGGGCCAGGCCGGCGGTGGCGCCCAGTACGAGACCGACCGCGGGCGCTTTCTCGGCCGGGGACGGGGGATCCGCACGCCGATGTCGGTGATCGATGGCCGGCCGCTGTCGAACACGGCGGGGTCGGTGCTGGACCCGATCTTCAGCCTGAGACGGCGGGTCCGGCTCGCGCCGGGCCAGAGCGTCCGCCTCATCTTCTCGACGCTGGTGGCGCCGTCGCGGGCCGCCGCCGTCGCGCTGGCCGACAAGTACCGCGACCCCGCCACGTTTGATCGCACGGTCACGCTGGCGTGGACCCAGGCGCAGGTTCAGCGCCACCACCTCGGCATCGACTCCGACGAGGCCCACCTGTTCCAGGACCTGGCCAGCCGGATCCTCTACTCCGACGCGACGCTGCGGCCCGCGGCAGACGTGCTGAAGCGCCACGCGGCGCGGCCGTCGGCCCTCTGGGCCCAGGGGATCTCCGGCGACATCCCGATCGTCCTGGTCCGGATCGACGAGCCGGAGGATCGCGGGATCGTCCGCCAGCTCCTCCGCGCCCACGAGTACTGGCGCACGAAGGGGCTGGCCGTCGATCTCGTCATCGTGAACGAGAGGACGCACTCCTACACCGAGCAGCTCCAGGCCACCCTGGAGACGCAGGTCCGGATGAGCCAGTCCGTGCGGCGGACCGAGGGGGCCGCGACGCGGGGGGAAAAGGTCTTCATCGTGAGAGCGGACCGCCTCTCCGCCGGGGAGCGCGACGCCCTGATGGCGGCGGCCCGGGCCGTCCTCCTGAGTCGGCAGGGCACACTCGCCCAGCAGCTGGCCCGTGCCCAGCCCCCGCCGGCCGGGGCGGCCCCGCGGCCTCGCCCGCCCGGCGCGGAACCCTGGGTCGACGTGCCCCTTCCCCGGCCCGACTTCGAGTTCTTCAACGGCCTGGGGGGCTTCGTCGACGACGGGCGGGAGTACGTCACCGTCCTCGGGGAGGGGCAGTGGACGCCCGCGCCCTGGATCAACGTCATCGCCAATCCCCGCTTCGGGTTCCAGGTATCGGAGTCCGGCGCCGGATACACATGGTCGCTCAACAGCCGGGAGAACCAGCTGACCGCGTGGTCCAACGACCCGATCAGCGACCCGCCCGGCGAGGCGATCTACGTCCGGGACGAAGACACCGGCACCCTGTGGAGCCCGACGCCGCTTCCCATCCGGGAGGATGCGTCGCCCTACGTCGCGCGCCATGGGCAGGGCTACAGCCGCTTCGAGCATGCGTCCCACGGCGTGGTGCTGGATCTCCTCCAGTTCGTGCCGCTCGACGACCCCGTGAAGATCACCCGGCTGACCCTCGAGAACCGATCGGAGCGGTTCCGGCGCTTCGCGGTGACCGCATACGTCGAGTGGGTGCTCGGGGTGTCGCGCGGCGCCAACGCCCCGTTCATCGTGACCGAGGTCGACCCGGAGACGGGAGCGCTTCTGGCGCGGAACGCGTGGAACACCGACTTCGGCGATCGGATCGCGTTCGCCGACCTCGGCGGTCGCCAGACCGCATGGACCGGCGATCGCACCGAGGTCCTGGGCCGCCACGGCACCCTCGATCATCCGGCCCTCCTGGAGCGCGGCGGCCGGCTGTCGGGACGCGTCGGCGCCGGCCTCGATCCCTGCGCGGCCCTTCAAGCCGTGATCACGGTGCCGCCGGGCGGGCGGGAGGACCTCGTGTTCTTCCTCGGCCAGGCCGCGAGCCCGGACGACGTGCGGACCCTCGTCAGGCGCTATCGCACGGCCGACCTCGAGGCCACGCTGCAGGCGGTCAAGACGCGGTGGGACGACATGGTCGGAGCGGTGCAGGTCAAGACCCCGGACCGCTCGCTCGATCTCATGCTCAACCGGTGGCTCCTCTACCAGACGATCGCCTGCCGCCTCTGGGCCCGGGCCGCTTTCTACCAGGCCGGCGGCGCCTACGGCTTTCGCGACCAGCTCCAGGACGTCATGGCCCTGACCGCCGCCAACCGCGACCTCGCCCGCGAGCATCTCCTCCGGGCCGCCGCCCACCAGTTCGCGGAGGGCGACGTCCAGCACTGGTGGCATCCCCCTTCGGACCGGGGGGTCCGCACCCGGATCTCCGACGACGCGATCTGGCTGCCGTATGCCGTCACCCGGTATGTCGAGGCCACTGGCGATGCGGCCGTGCTGGACGAGGTCGTCCCCTTCCTCGAAGGGCCGGTCCTCGCTCCGGAGCAGCACGAGGCGTACTTCCAGCCCGATGTCTCCGCCGCGCGCGAGACGCTGTTCGAGCACTGCGCGCGCGCGCTCGACCGCAGCCTCGAGGTCGGGGCCCACGGTCTGCCCCTGATCGGGACCGGGGACTGGAACGACGGCATGAACCGCGTGGGCCACGAGGGCCGCGGCGAGAGCATCTGGCTCGGGTGGTTCCTGCACACCACGCTCTGGGAGTTCGCGCGGGTCGCCGAGGCCCGCGGAGCCCCTGCGCGCGCCGCCGCGTGGCGCGCGCACGTCGGCGCCCTCAAGATCGCGCTCGAGGCGCACGGGTGGGACGGCGACTGGTACCGGCGCGCCTACTTCGACGACGGGTCGCCGCTCGGGTCCACCCTCAACGCGGAATGCCGCATCGACTCGATCGCCCAGTCGTGGGGCGTGATCTCGGGTGCCGCCGAGCCCGACCGGGCGGCGCGCGCGATGGCCGCAGTCGAGGAGTACCTGGTGCGGCGCGGCCAGGAGCTGATCCTCCTGTTCACCCCGCCGTTCGACCGCACGCCGCTGGACCCCGGGTACATCAAGGGGTACCCCCCGGGAATCCGCGAGAACGGCGGTCAGTACACCCATGCCGCGATCTGGTCGGTCATGGCATTCGCCGCGCTGGGGCAGGGCGACCGGGCGAACGAGCTCTTCTCCATCCTGAATCAGATCAACCGCGCGAGCACCCGCGCCGGCGTCCACCGCTACAAGGTGGAGCCGTACGTCGCGGCCGCCGACATCTACGCCGAGTACCCGCACGTGGGGCGCGGGGGATGGACATGGTACACGGGGTCCGCCGGCTGGATGTACCGGGCCGGGATCGAATGGCTCCTCGGGTTCCGGCTGCGCGGGGCCGTGCTCCACCTCGATCCGTGTATTCCGCGCGCGTGGCGGCGCTTCGAGATCACGTTCCGCTACCACGCGTCCCGCTACGTGATCGCGGTCGAGAACCCGCATGGAGTGTCCCGGGGCGTCTCGAGCGTCGAGGTGGACGGCATCCCGCAGCCGGCCGGCTCCGCCAGTCTCCCGCTCAGCGAGGATGGCGCGACCCGCCGGATCCAGGTCGTTCTCGGCTGAATCGAGGCGAGCGCGGCCCGGGGGGCGCCGGTCGAACCGTGCCGCGCCCGGGTCCATGCTGCGGCTGACCTCGGCGTCGCCCGGGTGGGCGGGCCCGTGGTACGATGCCGGACGTTGACGATGGTTGGTCCACGTGTCCGCACCCCCGCTCCGCGGCGGCGGTGACTGTCGAGGCGGGCGGGGGCGGGGTGCCGGTCACCGGGCGCGACGAGTCCTTCATGAGGCTCGCCCTGGAGCAGGCCCGGATGGCGGGGGCCGCCGGTGAGGTCCCGATAGGCGCAGTGGTGGTGCGGGGCGACGAGGTGATCGGGCGCGGGCGCAATGCCCCGATCGCGACGAGCGACCCGACGATGCATGCCGAGATCATGGCCATCCGGGACGCGGCGCGGGAAGTCGGCAACTATCGACTCGCCGGGGCCGTCCTCTATGCCACGGTGGAGCCGTGTGCGATGTGCTGCGGGGCGGTGCTCCAGGCGCGGCTGGCGCGCGTCGTGTACGGCGCGGCCGACCCGAAGGCGGGGGCGGCGGAGAGCCTCTACCGGCTGCTTGGCGACCCGCGGCTCAACCACCGCGCGGAGGTCACAGGCGGCGTGCAGGGAGCCGGGAGTGCGGCGCTGCTGCGCGAGTTCTTTGAATCGAGAAGGCGATCGTAGCTTGACACGGAGGGGTGGCCGAGCCCGGTTGAAGGCGTCCGACTCGAAATCGGATAGGGGCGCAAGTCCCTCGGGGGTTCAAATCCTCTCCCCTCCGCCATTTTGAGACGACAAGCACATGCGGAGGTTCTCCGACGGGATCGGAGGGGTGACCGAGCGGCCGAAGGTGCGGCACTGGAAATGCCGTGCACGAGGCGAACCCTTGTGCCGTGGGTTCAAATCCCACCCCCTCCGCCATTTCCGCGGGCGCAAGGCAGTCAACGAGCAGGTCCTCGGCTTGGCCGTGCTAGACGGGGAGGTAGCGGTGCCCTGTAACCCGCAATCCGCTACAGCGGGGTTGAATTCCCTCTTGAGGGTCGTTCGTGTCGAATGAGCCGCGCGGGACGGCGTTGATGGCTGGGCCCCACGCGACGGGAAGCGTCGAACCCCGCCAGGCCCGGAAGGGAGCAACGGTAAGGCGCCCCTCCCGCGTGCCGTGGGAGCACCTGGCCGGAGCAGGTTTCGCGTGGAGATCGCGGTACGGGCGGTTCGATTGAGGGTGCACGGTCATTTCTCTCTGCGCCGCCGGGCGCTAAGCTATCCATGACGTACCAGGTGCTGGCGCGCAAGTGGCGTCCCCAGGGCTTCGATGCCGTGGTGGGACAGGACGCCATCACCCGGACCTTGCGGAACGCGCTCGCCTCCGACCGGGTGGCCCATGCGTATCTCTTCACGGGGCCCCGCGGCGTCGGCAAGACGACGACGGCGCGGCTCCTCGCCAAGGCCCTCGCGTGCACGGGGCGCGGCGCCGGGCCCGAGGCCTGCGGCCTCTGTGCCGCCTGCGTCGACTTCGCCGCGAGCGCTCCGGTGGACGTGATCGAGATCGACGCCGCCTCCAACAACGGCGTCGAGGAGATCCGCACCCTCCGCGAGAACGTCAAGTACGCCCCGGCGCGGGCGCGGCGCAAGGTCTACATCGTGGACGAGGTCCACATGCTCTCCGGGCCGGCGTTCAACGCGTTCCTCAAGACCCTCGAGGAGCCGCCGGACCACGTGGTCTTCGTGCTCGCCACCACCGATCCCCGGAAGATTCCGGCGACCGTGCTGTCGCGCTGCCAGCGGTTCGACTTCCGACCGATCCCCCCCGACCTCCTGACCGCCTCGCTGGCGCAGATCCTCGAGGCCGAGGGGGTGACGTTCGAGCGCGGGGCGCTGCCGCTCCTGGTGCGGGCCGCCGAGGGGAGCTTGCGTGACGCGCTGTCGCTGCTCGATGCGGCGATCGCGTACGGGGAGGGCCGGCTGGGGGAGGCGGCGGTCGCCGGCCTTCTCGGCGCCTCGTCGCCGGCCCACGTGCGCGCGCTCGTGCAGGCCCTCCTCGCGCGGGATGCCGCGGCCGCGCTCGCAGCCATCGACCGGTCTGCTCGCCAGGGTGAGGACCTCGACTCCCTGTGTCGCGAGGTGGTGGAGACCACGCGCCGGCTGCTCGTGGTCACGGTGGCCCCGCAGACCCCGATGCCCGACATGACCCGGGACGAGGCGGCGAGCCTCATGGAGGCCGCCGCCAGCATCTCCCCGGACGATCTCATCTACCTCCTCCGGATGTTTGTCGACGCGCAGGCGGAGATGAGGCGGTCGCCGCATCCGCGGGTGGAGCTCGAGATCGCTGCGGTGCGGAGCGCACGCCGGCCGCAGCCGCACGCCATCGAGGCCCTGCTGGTCAAGGTGGAGGAGGTCGAGGGCCGGCTCCGCGAGGGGGGTCCGGGGCAGCCCGCCGGGGAGGGAGCCCGGCCGGCAGCCACCCAGGCGAACCTGCTCGACGGTCCGCCACCGCCCGCGCTCCCGCACCCCGCCGCGGCGCCCGCCCCCAGCCGAGCCACGCCGCCTTCCCCGGAACCGGCGGCGCCGGCCGCTTCCCCTCGCGCCC
>DATKEI010000426.1:0-24543 GCA_035544455.1 Binatia bacterium
CGCAGGGCGTCCTGGGAGCGCTCCCATGCCTCCCAGGCGCGCTGGACGAGCCCGCGGAGGGCACCATCCGCCCCCGTCACCGGCGCTCCGGGCGTGGTGGCCGCGGCTCGCGCGGAATCGTCGGGCTGGGTCCGGCCGCCGAAGATGCGGCGTAGTGATTGCTCGAGCGTGGGCTCCATGGCGATCTGGTTGGCGTAGGCCACGATGACCCGCCGCAGCTCCGGGAGGGCACCCTGCTCGGTGGCGGACAGATACAGCGGCTGCACGTAGATGATCGAGCTCTCGATCGGGATGGCCAGGAGCGATCCCCGCAGCACGCGCGATCCCTGCTGGTTCCACAGGGCGAGCTGCTGCGAGATGACCGGATCCTGATCGATCCGCGCGTCGATCTGGCGCGGACCGTACACGAGCTTCTGCTTCGGGAGCAGGTAGACGATCAGGCCCCCGTAGTTCGGCGCGTCGGAGCGGGCCACCATGATCGCGATCATGTTGTCGCGCTGCCTCGGGTTGAAGACGGTGAGGAGGACGAACTCCTCCTTCTTCTCGCCGGGCAGCCGCATCACCGTGAAGTAGGGCTCCATCTCCCGCTCGCGCCCCTCCTGCTGGCGCCGCGGGATGGTCCACAGGTCCTCCTTGTTGTAGAAGACCTGCGGGTCCTCCATGTGATACGTGGCGTACATCCGGGCCTGGATCGTCATGAGGTCCTCCGGGTAGCGCAGGTGCGCCTGGAGGTCCTTGGGCATGGCCGATAGCGGCTGGAGGAGGCCGGGGAACACCTTCGCGTACGTCTGGATCACGGGGTCCTCGGCATCGGCGATGTAGTACGCGATCGCCCCGTTGTACGCGTCCACCGTCACCTTCACCGCATTCCGGATGTAGTTGCCGAGGCCGGGCACCGGCTCGGCGTAGGGATACCGGCCGCTGCTCGTGTAGGCGTCGATCATCCACATGAACCGGCCGTCGTCGGTGACCACCAGGTACGGGTCGCGGTCGAACCGGAGGAACGGCGCCGCCTGCCGGATGCGGGTCCCGATGTCCCGGTAGATCATCACGCGAGTCTCGGGGGTCAGGTCATCGGACAGGAGCACCTTGAGCTCGCCGAACCGGAGCGCGAAAGCCACCTTGCGGAAAAAGCTGCTCACGAGGATGCCGCCCTGCCCCGCGTAGCGCGTGTAGACATTCTGCTCGCCCGACGGGTAGTCGAGCTCCTGGGAGTTCGTGCGCACGAAGACGTAGGTGTTGCTGGCCTCGCCGTAGTAGATCTCCGGGCGCGTGATCCTGGGGAATCCGGTTGCCTCGGGCGGGATGTCCTTGACCAGGAACTCCGGCAGCCCCTCCGGGCTGATGCGGTTGACCGGTCCCACCACCACCCCGTAGCCGTGCGTGTAGGTGAGGTGCTGGTTGATCCATGCCGCCGGGACTTCGCGGTACGAGAGCTCGCGCCCGGACAGCATGACCTGTCGGTACTCGCCGTCGAGGGTGTACCGGTCGTTGTCGACGTCCAGAAACTTGTAGTAGGTGCGGATCCCCTGGAGCTGGCCGTAGGTGGTCAGGAGCGGCCGGTGGTCCCAGAGCCGGATGTTCTTGATGGTGAGGGCGTTCCGCTCGAGCGCGGCGGCGTCCAGGTTGTCCTCGGCCGCGAAGTCCTCCGCGGCGATGCGATCAAGCCCGTAGGCCTGGCGCGTCATGCGGATGTTGTGCCCGATGAACGGCCCCTCCGCCACCAGCTCGTTCGGGGTCACTCGCAACCGCTGGAGCATGGCCGGATACGCGCTCAGGCCACCCACCCAGACCACACCGAGGACGACCAGCCCCGCCACCAGGAAGCGCCAGCCCGGGCGGCGAGTCTGGATCAGGCACGCGAGCGCGCACAGGACGGCGAGGACCATCAGCGCCTGCAGGACCGGGAGGGCGGCGTGCACGTCGACGTAGGTCGCCCCGAACACCGTCCCGCGCGAGGAGTACAGGAGCTCGAAGCGATCGAGCCAGAAGCCCCAGGCCCGGACCAGGAGCACGACGGCCCCCAGCACGAGCAGATGCGTGCGCGCCCCCCCGGCCAGGCGCGGGCCGCGCGCGGTGAGGACGACGCTCCGCTGCAGCACGTAGACGAGCGCCGTAAGAACGAGCGCGCCCATGGCCAGGCCCATGGCCCACCCGTAGAGGAGGCGCCACAGGGGGAGAGCGAAGAAGTAGAAGCCGAGATCGCGCTCGAAGAGCGGGTCGGCCCGGCCGAAGGGCGTCGCATGCAGGTACTGGGCCAGGGTGTCCCAGGAGCCGCTGGCGCGCAGCCCGGCCAGCACCGCGATCATGGAGACCACCGGTACGAGGAGCCGGCGGAGGAGGGGCTCGAGCACGGCCCGGCCCGGCAGGCCGAGCTGGTCTTCGAGCTCCCACAGGACGTCGGGCGGGGCGCTGCGGACGGCCAGCGAGAGATTCAGGAAGAGGAACACGAAGACCACCGCGGCCAACCCGATCACCAGCCAGCCCCGCAGGGTCAGGACGGTCGTGAAGACCTGGACGAACCCGACCTCCTGGAACCAGAGCCAGTCGGTGTAGAGGGGGACGAGCTGGCCGACGACCCCGAGGACGATCACGAGGAGGAACAGCCACAGGCCGGGGCGCGAGCGCGGTGAGGGCATGGCTATCCGCGCCGGATCCGCGAGCCCATCCCGGCCGGACCCGCGAACACCTCGTGATCAATCATGCCACGCGCCCTTTCCTCGGATGCCGGCGGGCACGCAGCGCGCCGCCGAGCCAGTACGCCCCTCGATCTTCTGCGGCAGGTTGGGCCCCGGTTTCGGCCGCTGAGCCGTCGTCCCGGGGCCCGGAACGCGCGTGTCCGAGCGGCTAGATTCCGGCGTCGTCCCGGAGATCCTTCACGCGATGAGTCCGCTCCCAGGTGAACTCCGGCTCGGTCCGGCCGAAGTGCCCGTAGGCCGCCGTTCTCCGGTAGAAGGGGCGCCGGAGGTCGAGGTACTTGATGATGCCGATCGGAGTCAGGTCGAAGTGGCGACGCACCATGGCCTCGAGCGTGGCGTTCGACACCTTGCCCGTGCCGAAGGTCTCGACCATGATGGACACCGGGTCGGCCACCCCGATGGCGTAGGCGACTTGCAGCTGGCAGCGCTCGGCGAGGCCCGAGGCCACGATATTCTTCGCCACGTGGCGGGCCATGTAGCAGGCGGAGCGGTCGACCTTCGTCGGATCCTTGCCGGAAAAGGCCCCGCCCCCGTGCGGGCACGAGCCCCCGTACGTGTCGACGATGATCTTTCGCCCGGTCAGCCCGGTGTCGCCCATCGGGCCTCCCGTCACGAAGCGCCCGGTGGGGTTGATGTGGTACACGATGCGCTGGCCGTCGATCATGTCCGCGGGAACGGTCGGGCGGATCACGTGCTCGATGATGTCCTCGCGGATGCGCTCGATCGTCACGTCGGGGCTGTGCTGCGTCGAGATGACCACGTTCTCGACCGAGACCGGCTTGCTGCCGACGTACCGGATCGAGACCTGACTCTTGCCGTCCGGTCTGAGGTAGGGGACGAGCCCGCTCTTGCGCACCTCGCTGAGGCGTCGCGTCAGCCGGTGGGCGAGCATGATCGGCAGCGGCATGAGCTCCTCGGTCTCGGTGCAGGCATAGCCGAACATCAGCCCCTGGTCGCCGGCGCCGAGCTTGTCGACGCCCATGGCGATGTCGCCCGACTGCTCGTCGATGGCGGTGATGACCCCGCACGTCTCGAAATCGAAGCCGTACTTCGCCCGAGTGTAGCCGACGTCCCGGATGGTCTGGCGGGCCACCCGCGGGATGTCGACGTAGCAGCTGGTCGTGATCTCGCCGGCCACGACGACCAGGCCGGTGGTGAGGAGGGTCTCGCACGCCACTCGCCCCATCGGATCCTGAGCCAGGATGGCGTCCAGCACTGCGTCCGAGATCTGGTCCGCGATCTTGTCGGGATGTCCCTCCGTCACCGACTCGGAAGTGAACAGGTGCTCCTCACGCGCCATCGCCATCCTCCCGCGGTTGATTCCGTTCTGTTCTCGCTCCGGGTATCACGTGGCTCGAATCTAGCACATGGCGCCGGGGCCGCTCAAGGCGAAACGGCCGCGAAGTGCTTGAGTGGCCGCGACTTTGGAGGACATGCGCCCCGCGTTCCGACCCAAGACCGGGCGGGCGCGGCCAAGACGCGGTCCGTGCTGGATGGCGGCGGGCGGGCCGGGTGCTCGCCCGCCGCTCACTCCCGGCCGAGATCGCGATGGCGGATCAGCGGCGCCAGCTCCTGCCGTTCGAGGTCCTGGCGCAGCGCCTCCACGATGGCCACGGACCGGTGGCGCCCCCCCGTGCAGCCAATGGCCACCGTGACGTACGCCTTCCCCTCGCGGCGGTACAGGGGAAGGAGAAACCCCACCAGGTCCTGGAGGCGCGCCAGAAGATCACGGCTTTCGGGCTGGGCGAACACGTAGTCGGCCACCGCGCGGTCGCGCCCGTCCATGGTGCGGAGCCCGTCCACGAAGTGGGGATTGGACAGGAAGCGCACGTCGAACACGAGGTCGGCGTCGTAGGGGATCCCGTGCTTGAAGCCAAAGGACACGAGGGAGACGGTGGGGCCGTCGCTGCGCGACGCGCCCCCGTAGAGCTCGACCAGCCGCTGCCGGAGCTGGTGCACGGTGAGCCCCGAGGTGTCCAGGATGCGATCCGCGCCCTCGCGGAGATGGGCGAGCGCCTTGCGCTCGGCCTGGATGCCGTCGAGGACATTGCCCTCGCCGGCCATGGGATGGCGGCGGCGCGTCTCGTGGTAGCGCCGCACCAGCACCTCGTCGGCCGCCTCGAGGAACAGGACCTCGGGGCTGTGCCCGCGGGAGCGCAGCTCCTGCAGATTCTCGAGCAGGTGCACGAGGTACTCGCCCTCGCGCACGTCCACCCCCAGCGCGACTTTCCGGATCTCCCGCTGCGATCCCAGGCACAGCTCGGCAAACGTGGGGATCAGCGTGGTGGGCAGGTTGTCCACGCAGAAGTATCCGAGATCCTCCAGGCACTTGATGGCATAGCTCTTCCCGGCGCCGGAGAGGCCGGTGATCACGACAAAGCGCAGCGGCTCGGCCACGGCGGGACGCGGCACGGGAGCGGGCCCCTCAGGCCACGGGCTCGATGAGCCCGAGGCCGCCGTCCCTCCGGCGGTAGAGCACGTTCACGGCATCCGTCCGGGCGTTGCTGAACACCAGGAACTGCTCGCCACCGAGACGGAACTGCTCGACCGCCTCGATCACCGACATCGGCTTGGGCGTCACGCGCCGGACGACGACCTCGCCGTCGCCCGCCGGACCCACGCCCACCGCGCTCACCGCCGTCGCCTCGCCCGGCGCGGCGGCGGCGCGGCGCCCGACCCGGCCCTTGCGGTGCTTGACCCGGTCCTTGAGCGCTCGCACCTGTCGGCCCAGGGCCGCGACGGCCATGTCGACGGCAACGGCCAGATCGGGCGCGGTCTCCTCGCTCCGGAAGGTGTGGCTGGCGGCGGCCAGGGTGATGGTGGCCGTGCGGCGGTGCTTCTCCTTGGACAGGACGACCCGGGCCTCGGCGATCTTCGGCCAGAGCGACTCGATCTTGCCGAGCTTGCGCGTCAGCTGGTCCTTGTACGTCTTCGAGACGGTCAGGCCGCGCGCGCTGATGATGGTCTGCATCGGAGGCCCCCGGCGTCAGCGCTTCCTGGGCGAAAGACGGCGCTGGTGGGACGGCAGGATGCCGAGCTCCTCGCGATACTTGGCGACGGTGCGCCGCGCGATGGTGAGCCCGCGCTCGTGCAGGACCTTGGCGATCTCCTGGTCGGACAGCGGCTTGGCGTCGTCCTCGACCCCGACGAGGTCCTGGATCATCTTGCGGACGGAGACGGACGAGACCATCTGCCCGTCGTCGCGGGCGATCCCGCTGTGGAAGAAGTACTTGAGCTCGAACAAGCCCTGGGGGGTCTCCACGTACTTGTTCGTGGTGACCCGGCTCACCGTGGACTCGTGCATGGAGATGTCGTCGGCCACGTCGCGCAGGGCGAGAGGGCGGAGGGCCGGGACCCCCTTGTCGAGAAACTCGCGCTGGAACTTGACCAGGCTCGTCGCCACCTTGCGCAAGGTGCGCTGGCGCTGCTCCACGCTCTGGATGAGCCACCGGGCCGCGCGCACGCGCTGCTCGACGAAGGTGCGGTCCTCGCCGGCCGAACCCCGGAGCAGGCGCCCGTAGAGCCGGTTCACGCGCAGGCGCGGGATCCCCTCGTCGTTCAGGAGGACGATGTAGTCGCCGTCCACCTTCTGGATGGTGACATCGGGGGCGATGGGGCGCGCGTCGTTCGCAGTGAACTGACGGCCGGGCTTGGGCTCGAGCGCCTGGATCTCCTCGATGGACTCCATGATGCGGTCGAGCGGCAGCTTGAGGGCCCGCGCGATGTCGGTGTAGCGGCGCCGGGCCAGGTCCTCGAAGCAGTGCTCGACGATCTCCACGGACACGGGGTCGGGCTCCGCCCCGTAGCGCAGCTGGAGCAGGAGGCATTCCTGGATGGACCGGGCGGCCACCCCGATCGGATCGAATCCCTGGACCAGCCGCAGGGCCTCCTCGACGCGGGTCTCGGTGGCGCCGCACGCCTCGCCGATCTCCGCGACCTCCGCCCGCAGGTATCCGTCGTCGTCGAGGTTGCCGATGATCCCCTCGCCCAGGCGCAGGATCTCCTCGTCCTCGGTGGCGAGCCGGAGCTGCTCGACCAGGTGGTCGGACAGCGAGGCCTCGCTGTTTCCGAGGTTCTCGAACGGCATCTCCTCGCGCTCCTCGGTGGACACCGGGGTGCGCTCGTCGGGCTCGTCGAAGATGGCGGCGGTGAGATCGAAGGGAAGCTCATCGGCGCGCGCATCGTCGACCTGCGAGGTCTCCTTGGAGACGGGCTCGGGCGCGGGCGGCGTCGGCGGCTGATCCAGCGCCGAGGTCGGCTCGTCGGGCGCGTCGGGGTTGGTCTCCTCCAGGAACGGGTTCTGCTCGAGCTCCTGCTGGATCCGCTCCTGCAACTCGAGCGTGGAGAGCTGGAGGAGCTGGATCGCCTGCTGCAGCTGCGGCGTCATGACGAGCCGCAGGCCTTGCTTCTGGACCAGCCGCATCGACGAGGAGGCGCCCTGCACCATGGCTAGAGGGAGAACCGCGCTCCGAGGTAGATCTCACGCGCGGCGGCGTTGCTCGTGAGCTCGGTCGCGGTGCCGGCGGCGAGGATCCGCCCGTGATGGACGATGTAGGCGCGGTCGGTGATGGCCAGGGTCTCCCGGACGTTGTGATCGGTGATGAGCACGCCGATGCCCCGGTCGCGAAGGCGCCCCACGATCTCCTGGATGTCACCGATGGCGATGGGGTCGATCCCGGTGAACGGCTCGTCGAGCAGGAGGTAGCGCGGGCTGGTCACGAGGGCCCGCGTGATCTCCAGGCGGCGGCGCTCCCCGCCCGAGAGCGTGTAGGCCTTGTGGTGGGCCAGCGGCGTCAGATCGAGCTCGGCGAGGAGGTCGCGCAGCCGGCTCATCCGCTCGTCCATCGAGAGGCTCAGGGTCTCCAGGATCGCGAGCAGGTTCTCGGCCACCGTGAGCTTGCGGAAGACCGAGGACTCCTGGGGCAGGTAGCCCAGACCGCGCCGGCAGCGCTTGTACATCGGCAGGTCCGTGATGTCTTCTCCCTCCAGGTAGATCCGGCCGCCCTCGGGCTGGAGAAGGCCGACGATCATGTAGAATGACGTCGTCTTGCCCGCACCGTTCGGCCCCAGCAATCCCACCACCTCGCCGCGCTGGATGTCGACGCTGAGGTGGTCGACGACGAGCCGGCTCCGGAACCGCTTGACCAGCCCCTGGGCAATCAGTCCTTCCATGCCAGAGCCGGGGGGGCGCCCGCCCGCCGATGCCTCAGCTGCACGGCGTACCCGCCGCCGGTCGGGTCGGGGCCCGGGTGGCCTCCTCGCGGCGCGGATGGAAGACCGCCTTCACGCGATCCTGCTTGCCGCCTTCGACCACGCTGCGGTCCTCCGCGAGGTAGATGGTGATGCGCTCGCCGGTCACCACGTTGTCATCTTGCCAGACCCGCGCGTTGCCGATCAGGATGATCCGCTGGTCCTCGTCGTAGTACTCGGCGCGGGCGGCCGTGCCCATCCGGCAGTCCTTGGTGATGATCCGCACGCCGCCGGTCGACACCGTGCGCACGATGCGGTCACCCTGGGCGTCGAGGTACACCTCCATCCGGTCGGCGTACTGCGTCGATCCGTCCTGGCGGGCCACGACGTTGCCGATGAACACCACCAGGCCCTCCTTGCGAGCGGCCTCCAGCCGGTCGGAATCGATGGTGACGGGAGCGCTGCGATCGCCCGCCGCGGCGCTCGGCGCTCCCGGACGGGCGGCCCCGGGCGCCGGTGTCTCGCGCCCCCCGCCAGGTCGCGCCGGCGGGCTCTGGGCGAGGGCGCCGTCGGCGATCAGGACGAGACCGAGCCCCGCGGCGAGGGCGATGCGCGCGATCAACGCGACACCTGCCCGGCCGCGGTGGTGCGACCCAGCGTGGCCCGCACCGGACCGCTCACCGTCACCGTCTCATCGGCGACCTTCGCGCTCAGGCCCACTCCCTTGACGACGGCCCCCGATCGATACAGCGTCACCGGATCCTCCGTCCAGGCCCGCTCGGCCTGGCCATCCCACCGGAGCCGGCTCGTCTCGAGCCGCAGCCCCTCGTCCGTCACGACCACCACGTGGCCCCTGAGCTCCACATCCTTCGTCGCCTGGGCGAGATCGCCCTCGTCTCCTGTCACCGTCCAGATGCGGCCCCGGTCCTCGATCCGGATCACGACCTTCCTGAGCGAGGTCTTGCCCGCCTCCTCGAAGACCTCCGCCTGCTCCGCGTCGAGCTGCCACTTCGCGCCCGTGCGCGTCTCCTCGCGGAGCCGGACCTCCTTGATGCGGTAGTCGGCGGCCGAGGCGGCGAAGTCCCCCGCGTCGCTCGCGGGCCCCCGGTCGCGGAACACCGTGAGCAGCGAGACCCCGGCCGCGAACATCACAACAGCGGCCAGTATCGCCGTCGACCAGCGTCTCATGCGTTTGGTCCGTGCATATATTGCAATTTCAATACCATACCATGAGACGTCCCATCGCGCCGGGTCAATGCCAATCAGTTTCGCGGAGATCGGAGGGGCCACGCCCGGCGGGCTCGAAGCAGCATCTCCACGGCTTCGCGAACTGCCCCCTGCCCTCCGCGCCGGCGGGAAATCCAGTGGGCGGCTCTCCGGACCTCGCCCACCGCGTCGGACGGCGCCAGCCGAAGCCCGACCATCATCAGCACGGGAAGGTCGGGAAGATCATCGCCCATGGCCGCCACCTCGGACGCCGACAGGCCGAGCCTGGCTATGATCCGCTGGACCAGGGCTGCCTTGTCGTCGACGCCCTGGTGGACCTCCTCCACCCCGAGCTCGGCCATGCGCCGCTGGACGGCCCCCGACGTGCGCCCGGACACCACGGCAACGTGCAGGCCGGCACGCCGCGCCGCCACCAGCGCCAGGCCGTCGTGGACGTGGAACCGCTTCCACTCGTCGCCCCCGGCGCCCATGAGCAGACCGCCGTCCGTGAGCACGCCGTCGACGTCCAGCACCAGGAGCTTGATCCGGCCGGGAGCGATGCGCCGCGGGATCACACGATCTTCGAGCGCAGGATGTCGTGCAGGTGGATGATCCCGACGGGCCGGCCCTCGGCGTCGACGATCACCAGGCTCGTGATCGCGTACGTCTCCATCAGCCCGATGGCCCGGGTGGCGAGATCGTCGCCGTCGACGATCCGCGGTGTCCGCGTCATCGCCTCCGCGGCCGGGCCGGCGAGGGCAGACTCTCCCGCGAGCTGCCGCCGGCGCAGGTCGCCGTCCGTGATCACGCCCACCAGGCGCCCACCCGCGTCCACCACCGTGGTCATGCCCAGCCGCTTGGCGGTCATCTCCTCGATGGCCTGCCGCAGCGTGCTCGTCTCGCGCACCGCGGGCACGGCCTCGCCCGTGTGCATCAGATCGGCGACGCGGAAGAGCGCCCTCCAGCCCAGGGTCCCGCCGGGATGGAGGGCGGCATAGTCCTCGGGCCGCAGCCCCCTGAGGTCGAGCAGGGCCATGGCCAACGCGTCGCCCAGGGCCAGAGCCGCCGTCGTGCTCGAGGTGGGCGCGAGGTTCATCGGGCACGCCTCTTCCCGCACCGCCACATCCAGGACGACGTCCGACTGCCGCGCGAGCGTCGACCGCGGATTGCCGGTGAGAAGGATCAGGGGCACCCCCAGCCGCTTGATCTGGGGAAGGACCCCGAGCATCTCGTCCGTCTCGCCCGAGTTCGAGAGGCCCAGCACCACGTCGTCCCGGCCCAGGATCCCGAGATCGCCGTGCACGCCCTCGGCCGGGTGGAGGAAGTACGCGGGGGTTCCCGTGCTGGCCAGCGTGGCCGCGATCTTCCGGCCGACGAGCCCGGATTTGCCCATGCCCGCGACCACGACGCGGCCGCGGCAGCTCCGCATCAGCTCGACCGCCGTCACGAACCGCTCGTCGAGCCGCGGGCAGAGAGCGACGATGCTCTCCGCCTCGAGTCGCAGCACGCGCTCGGCGAGGGCGAGGATCCGCGCGCGATCCGTCATGCGCTCCCGACGGCGGCGCGGATTGCTCGCATCTCGGCGAGCAGCCGCGGCAGGTCGTCCAGGCGCACCATGTTGGGCCCATCCGAGAGCGGGCGTCCGTCCGGCATGGTGCGGTCCGGGTCCTCGTGGATCTCCATGAACAGGGCGTCGACGCCCACCGCCACCGCGGCCCGGGCCAGGGCCGCCACGTACTGGCGCTCGCCGGAGGAGCGGTCGCCCGCGGCCCCCGGCAGCTGCACGGAGTGCGTGGCGTCGAACACCACCGGGAACCCGAAGCCCCGCATGATGGGCACGCTGCGAAAATCGACCACGAGATTGTTGTAGCCGAACGAGGCCCCGCGCTCGGTGAGCAGGATCGCCTCGTTCCCGGTCGAGCGCAGCTTCTCGACGACGTTCTCCATGTCCCGCGGCGCCACGAACTGCCCCTTCTTCACGTTCACGGCCTTGCCCGTCCGCCCGCACGCCAGCAGCAGATCGGTCTGCCGGCACAGGAAGGCCGGCACCTGGAGCACGTCGAGAACCTCCGCCGCCGGCTCCACCTCCGCCACGTCGTGCACGTCGGACAGGACGGGTACCTGCGCCACCTCCTTCACCCGGCGGAGGATGCGGAGCCCTTCCTTGATCCCGGGCCCGCGGTACGAGCGCACGGACGAGCGGTTGGCCTTGTCGTACGAGGACTTGTAGACGAAGGGCACGCCGGCCGTGGCCGTGGCCGCGCACAGCCGCTCCGCCATCATCAGGGCGTGGTCCTCGCTCTCGATGGCGCACGGGCCGCCGATGAGGGCGAGCGGGGCGCCCCCGCCGATCGTCACCGGCCCGATCCGCACCGCTCGCGTCCCCGCTCCGAGCGCGGCCATGGCGTCCCTCACGCGATGCCCTGCCGGCCGAGGGCGGCGTGGATGAACGCCGCGAACAGCGGATGGGGCGCCCACGGCCGCGAGCGGAACTCCGGATGGAACTGGCCGGCCACGAACCAGGGATGGTCCGGCAGCTCGATGATCTCGGCCAAGTCCTTCTCGGGCCAGATCCCGGAGAGGCGCAGGCCGTTCTTCTCCAGCTGCGGCACGTAGTCGCTGTTGACCTCGTAGCGATGCCGGTGGCGCTCGCGGATCAGCCCGCTCCCGTACGCCCGCATGGCGGCCGAGCCCTCGGCGAGCACGATCGGATACAGGCCGAGGCGCATCGTCCCGCCCTTGGCGCGGACCTCCCGCTGCTCGGGCAGGAGGTCGATCACCTTGTGGGGGGCGTCGGGATCGAATTCCCCGGAGGTGGCGCCGGCGATGCCACAGACGTGCCGCGCATACTCGATGACCGCGCACTGCATGCCCAGGCAGATGCCGAGGAACGGCACCTCGCGCTCGCGGGCGTACCGGATGGCCTGGATCTTGCCCTCGATGCCCCGGTCCCCGAAGCCGCCCGGCACGAGGATTCCGTCGACGCCTTCCACGTGGCCGGCGAGCCCCTCGCGCTCGAGGCGCTCGGCGTCCACCCACACGACCTCCACCGCGGCCTCGTGCGCGATGCCGCCGTGGGTCAGGGCCTCGTACAGGCTCTTGTACGAGTCCTTGACCTCGATGTACTTGCCCACCACTCCGATGCGAACGCGGTGCCGCGGGGACTTGAGCCGGCGCACGATCTCTTCCCAGCGCGAGAGGTCGGCGGCGGGCGCGGCCGGCAGGCCCAGCAGGCGGAGGATGCTCTCGTCGAGCCCCTGCTCGTGGAAGGCGAGCGGCACCTCGTAGATCGTGTCCACGTCGCGGGCGGCGATGACCGCCTCCTCCTCGACGTCGCAGAAGAGCGCGATCTTGGACTTGATGGCCGGGGTGAGCAGATGGTCCTTGTCGGTGCGGCACAGCAGCACGTCGGGCTGGATACCGATGGCGCGCAGCTCCTTGACCGAATGCTGGGTGGCCTTCGTCTTCAGCTCGCCCGCCGCCTGGATGAACGGCACCAGGGTCAGGTGAACGTAGATGACATTGTCCCGGCCCACGTCCTTCTTGAGCTGCCGCACCGCCTCGAGGAACGGCAGCGACTCGATGTCGCCGACGGTGCCCCCCACCTCCACGATGACGATGTCGAAGCCCGGCGCCACCTTGCGGATGCAGGCCTTGATCTGATCGGTGATGTGCGGGATCACCTGCACCGTGCGGCCAAGGTAGTCGCCCCGCCGCTCCTTCTCGATCACCGTGCCGTAGACCTTGCCGGTGGTGACGTTGCTGTCGCGGGTCATGCGGGCGGAGGTAAAGCGCTCGTAGTGGCCGAGGTCGAGGTCGGTCTCCCCGCCGTCGTCGGTGACGAAGACCTCCCCGTGCTGGTAGGGGCTCATGGTCCCGGCATCGACGTTGATGTACGGGTCCATCTTCTGCAGGGTGACCCGCAGCCCGCGCGCCTCGAGAAGGGATCCGATGGACGCCGCCGCCAGCCCCTTGCCCAGCGAGGAGACCACGCCTCCGGTCACGAAGATGAATTTGGCCATCACGTCGACCCTCCTTTCTCGCCCGCCCGCTGCTCCCTGACGAAGGCCCGCTCGTCGGCCGCCGACCGCAGCCGGCCGTCCAACCTCCCGTCCCGCAGGGCGGCGATGACCGCGGCCATGGCCGGCCCCGGCACCACCCCGAGCGTCAGGAGGTCCTCACCGCGGAGTGCAGGGCGAACCGCCCGCCCCTCCGCCAGGAACCACTGTACGCGGAGCCGCGCCCGCCTCCCTCCGACGAGCCACGCGGCGATGAGCCCGGGGCTCGACAGCCGGCGCATGCGCGCTGCCGCCGTGCTCGTGCGCAGGCGGGAGCCGGCGAGCCCGCGCGCGGTCGGGCGGGCGGCAGCCAGGGCGGCGGCGATCTCGGCCCGGGGCGCGCCGCTCATGCCCAGCCGCGTCAGGCACCGCCGCTGCACGGCGGGCGCCTGGTCGAGGAGCAGCGCCAGCCGGGCGAGGTCGTACCGGTCGAGGGCGACGCCGGCCCGCTCCCCCCACACCTCGAGTCGGCGGGCGGCCCGGAGCCGCGATCGGACGCGCGCCGCCCGCCCGAACGCGCGGTCCCAGACCCGGAGCGCGCCCCAGCCCGCGAGGCGCTCGAGGGCGGTCCAGCCCGACACCTCGCCCGCGATCAGCCGGAGCTCGGCGGCGAGGCGGGGGCCCGAGAGAGCCGGGAAGCCGCGGCCCAGCGCGCTCACCCGAAGGGCGAGGCCAAGCGCTCGCCGCCCCGCGCCGGACAGGCGGAATCCGAGCCGCGCTCCGTAGCGGGCGGCCCGGAAGATCCGCGTCGGGTCCTCCACGAACGAGAGCGGGCCCAGGGGGCGCAGCTGGCGCCGGCGCAGATCCCCCTGCCCGCCGAAGGGGTCGAGCAGCCGGCCAAAGCGCGCCGGAGCGAGCGCGACGGCCATCGCATTGACCGAGAAATCGCGACGCCGCAGATCCTCGGCGATGCCGGCCACCTCCACGCGGGGAAGCTGGCCCGGCGCGTCGTATCGCTCGCGCCGCGCCGAGGCGACGTCGATGCGGCCGAGGGCGGCGCCCCCCGCGGCCCGCCCGCCCTCGATCGACGCGGTGCCGAAGGTCGGATGGCTCACGAGCCGCCCTCCGACCTCCTCGGCGAGCCTGGCGGCAAAGGCGATCCCGTCGCCCTCCACCGCGAGGTCGAGGTCAGGGCTGGCGCGGCCGAGCAAGAGGTCGCGCACGCCGCCGCCGACGAGGTAGACCGCCGACCCCAGCGACTCGGCGGTCTTTCCCGCGGTGCGAAGCACCCAGAGCCGCGCGTCCGCAACCGGATCGGCGGCGTCCAGGACGCGCGCCATCGATCCCTCGACGGGCGGGACCGGCACGTGCGCCGGTTCGACGAGCGCCGTCACTTGCCCCGACTCGGTCAGCAGGACCATGGGCGCGCCCGAGGCCAGCAGTCGGCGCACCTGGGACTCCGGCGCGCTGCCGGCGACGGCGGGCACGCCGTCCCAGGCGACGTCGCCGGCAGCGAGGCGCGTCAGCCCCCACCGAGCGGCCTGCTCGAGATCCGCCCCCCGGGCGACCCGGCCTCGCCCGAGGAGGACCGCGGTGACGGCCGCGGCCCGGAGTCGCTCGAACGCACGCCCGGCCGGCTCGGCCGGGCGGCCAGTGATCACGCGTCCGGTCGCCAGGACGCTTGCCCGGATGGTCACCTGCGGGTACACCGACCCTGCTCTCGCCACGGTCACCTGGCCGGGCGCGCACCCGGCTCGGTCCCGCGCGCGGGGCCGCTCCCGACCGCCCGGGGATGGAACCGGCGATAGAGCGTCCGCACGCGAGACGAGGGCAGATGGGTGTAGATCTGCGTGGTGGCGATGTCGGCGTGGCCGAGCATGGCCTGGACCGAGCGCAGGTCGGCCCCGCCCTCGAGCAGATGGCTCGCGAACGAGTGGCGCAGCATGTGCGGCGACACCGGGCGGGCGAGCCCTGCTCGTCGCGACGCGCGGCGGATGATCTCCCAGAGGCCCTGTCGCGTGAGCGGGCGCCCCCGCCGCGACAGAAACAGCGTCCCCGGGTCGCGGCCCTTCACGTGCGCCGGGCGCCCGCGATCGAGGTACGCCGCCACGCGGTCGATCGCCTGCTCGCCCACGGGGATCAGGCGCTGTCGGCTCCCCTTGCCTTCGCAGACGAGGTAGCCGGCGCCGAGGTTCATGTCCGCGACACGCAGGGCCACGCATTCCGCGGCGCGCATCCCCGATGCGTAGAGCAGCTCGAGCATGGCCCGGTTTCTCAGGCCGTCCGCTCCGGGAGCGCCGGACGACTCGATCAGCGCCACGACCTGGCCGACGGACAGCGCCCGGGGCAGACGCCGCGGCGGGCGCGCCCGATCGAGATGCTCGGTGGGATCCCGGTCGCTCCGGCCGGTGCGAAGCAGAAACCGGTATAGCCCCCGCACTGCCGAGAGATGGCGCGCGATGCTCCGCGTCGACAGCCCCTGGCGATGCAGGAGACCGAGGTAGCGCCCGAGCTCCCCGGCGCCCACCTCGCCGATGGCCCGACCCTCGCGGTGCAGGAAGGACTGGAATCGACTCACGTCGCGGCGGTACGCGGACACGGTGTGGGGGGAGGCGCCCCGCTCGGTCTCCAGGGCGTCCAGGAAAGCCACCACGTCGTCCCTCACGCGGGAACGGCTCGGGCTCGGGTCGTTGCGGAGGGAGCGGCGGCGTTCTCACGCGGCCTCGGTCGAGCGCCGCCGGACGGCAGATGCATGGGGAAGTTTATCACTCGCCGCGCGCCCGTGGCAATCTCCGCCCCAGCCGCGCGAGCGGCGCCAGCAGCGCCTCGGCCTCGGGCGATCGCAGCAGGCGACTGGCCACGAGGTACAGGAGCACGCCGGTCGCGACGACGGCCAGTGTCCACCCGGCGAGCGGCCAGGCCTCGATGCCGCGCGGCCGGAGCAGCAGGCACCAGGCCAGCATCGCGCCGGATGCCGCCAGCGTTCGCCCGAGCGATCCGGCGAGCTCGCGGCCGCCGAGCGGTCCGAGGCGGCGCCGGAGCGCCCAGTAGAGGGCGGCGGCGTTGACATATGCCGAAAGCGACGAGGCGAGGGCGAGGCCGGCGTGGCGGAGCGGCCACATGAGCACGAGGGCCAGCAGCACGTTCACGCCCAGCGCGACAAGGCCGAGCCGCACCGGTGTCCGCGTGTCGCCCAGCGCGTAGAACGTCTGGGCGGCGATCCGCGTCGCGGAGAAGGCCGGCAGCCCCACCGCGTAGCCGGCGAGCGCCTGCGTGGTGGCCAGGGCCGCGACGGCCCCGAACTCGCCCCGGACGAACAGGAGCCGCACGATGGGCTCGCCCAGGGCGAGCAGCCCTGCCGCCGCCGGCACGGCGACGAAGCAGGCGAGCCGGAGAGCGAAGCCGACCGTGGCCCGGAGGGCCCCGTGGTCGCCGCGGGCTGCCTGCGCCGCCATGCTCGGCAGCGCCGCGGTCGCCAGGGCGATCCCGAACACGCCGAGGGGGAACTCCATCACCCGATCCGCGTAGTAGAGATACGAGACCGTCCCCGCCGGGAGCAGCGAGGCCAGGAGCGTGTTGATCATGACGGCGAGCTGCACCCCGGCGAGGCCGAACGTCGCCGGCGCCAGCAGGCGGACGATCCGCCTCACCGCGGGGTGCTTCCAGTCAGTGCTCGGCCAGAGCGGCACGCCGAGCCGCGCGACCTCGGGAACCTGGACGAGGAACTGCCCGAGGCCGCCGACCAGCACCCCCGCGGCCAGGGCGAGAATGGGCGGGTCGACCCGGGACGCGAGCAGCCAGACGCACGCGATGATGCCGACGTTGAGGACGGCGGGGCCGATGGCGGCGGTGAGGAAGCGGTGGTGCGCGTTGAGGGCCGCCGTGGCGAGGGCGGCCAGCCCCACCAGGAGCAGGTAGGGAAACATGATGCGCGTCAGGCGCACGGCGAGGTCGATGAGGGGCGGGTCCGCGGTCCAGCCCGGCGCCATCGCGATCACGAGGGGCGAAGCGACCAGGACCCCCAGGGCCGAGACCGCGACGAGAACGACCAGCCCCATTCCGGCCACGGCGCGGACCATCCGGACGAACGCCGCGCGGTCGCCCCGCGCCAGATACTCGGAGAACACCGGAATGAGCGCCGTGGAGATCGCGCCCTCCGCCAGCAGGCGACGCAGCAGGTTGGGGATCCGGAAGGCCACGAAGAAGGCGTCCGTGACGGGGCCTGCACCGAAGGTCCCGGCCACGACCATGTCGCGCACGTACCCGAGCAGGCGGCTCGCCAGCGTGGCGAGGCCGATGGTCCCCACCGCCCCGACCACCCGCGCCTGGGTCGCGCCCTGCCCTTCCGTCATGGGCTTCCGACCGCGCCAAGCCTTGACACCCGGGGCCGCCCCCCGGTAGTGTCGAGGGTCGCGTCACATCTGTGGACTGGGAGGGATTGTCCGTTGGCCAACACGCGATCGGCGATCAAGCGGATCAAGCAGAGCGAGAAGCGGCGACTCCGGAACCGGGGGGTGCGCAGCAGGGTGCGCTCGACGGTGAAGAGCGCGCGCGCGTCGCTCCAGGGCGGAGCCGCCGAGGCCCGGGGCGCCGTCCAGAGCGCCATACGCACTCTCGACAAGGCCGTCACCCGGGGCGTCATCCACCGCAACACCGCGGCGCGGAAGAAGTCGGCCCTCGCGAGGAAGCTCGCGAAGATGGCCTAGGCGCGCGCGCCGGGCGCGCGACCGCGGTCCCGCTGACGGCCGCAGCGCCAGGCCCGGCCGAGGGTCGCGAGGCCCTCCCGGTCGCCTCCTTGCCCGCGCCGACCTCGCGGAGCAGAGCGGCGGCGGCCCGCTGCACCACGTGCCCGACCCCGTCCCCGTAGAGCGTCGCGCAGCCCATGTAGTCCGATCGCGCCTGGTCTCGCGCGCCCATCAGATATCCGATGTAGCCGTTGGACAGCCCGGCCACGACGACCGTCGAGAAGCGCCGCCACGCGCTGATCTTGGTCTCGATCCCGAGGGCCATCTGCAGCTCACCGGGGATCGTCACGGCCGCGAGCCGAGACCCCACCGCCACCGCGAGCATCTCGATGTCGCCCGGGAGGGCGGCGTCGAGCCCGACGGCCAGCCCGGCCGGCACCCACGGGCCGAGACAGCTGCGCAGGGACAGGCGCGGCCGCGGCAGATCGACGCGCCGCCGCGCGATGTCCAGGCGCCCGGCGGGACCCGCGCGGATCCCCGGCCACGCGCCCACGACGGCGTTCGCCAGCGTGGCGCCGAGGGCGGCGACCCCTTCCGGGCCGCGCGCCGCCGGGCTCGCGTCGGCCACGGCCCCGTTGACGAACAGGGCCGGTGCCCCCAGGCTGGCCTCGATTCGCGCCGAGGCATCGCCCATGAGGTCGCCCGACAGCTCGAGGTTCCGCTTGCCCAGGGCCGTTCCGTGGATGGCGAAGTTCCACAGGACCGCAATGGGCCGCCCTCCGGCGCCGACCAGCTTCACGACCGCCAGCTCCTCGTCGACGGCAGCCCCGATCCGGCTCGGGTTCTGACCGCGCACGGTGACCGAGCCCGTGCCCATCAGGGCCGGTTCCTTGCCCGCTTCGGCCCGGACCGCGGCGTCCTCCATGGCGTCGAGGAGCCGCTCCCTGACCTCGTGCGACGGGCGATCCATGGCGATGAGGCCGAACAGCTCGGACTGGGCGAAGCCTCCGGGCCCGGAGTGTGTGTGGCTGGCCGACAGGACGATGGTACGTGGCCGCGGCTCTCCGCGCCGGGCCAGGCGCTCTCCGAGCGAGGACACGAGTGCGGGATCGATCCCCACCACCTCCAGCGCGAGCCAGAGCAGCCTCTCGCCCCGATCCTCCAGGACGACGGCCCTGACCCGGAGGCCGTCGCGAACGCCCGTCGCCGGAGTGAACCAGAAGGCAGGGCCACCGGCGAAGAGCAACCCCGGGATGAGCGCGCGCCGCGGAAAGGCCCCGTAGCCGGCGAGCGGGGTTCCCCGCGGAAGATCGAGCGGAACGGTGGCGGCGCCGGCCATAAGGGCCACGGCGGACCCGGGCCCCCCGCCACCGCCCAGCGCGAGCAGGACGGCGAGCGCTCCCCTGGTCAGGAACCGCACAGGTCGACGACCAGGAGCGTCAGCTCCGCGCGCGGGCTCGCTCCAAGCTTGACGCGACGCTCGGTCTCCCAGCATCGCGCCAGGCCCCGCGAGGCCTCGGCGGGCGCGAGGCCCTCGACCCGGGCCACAAGGGCGGCGGCCACGCTCGGCGGCCGTCGGAGAGCGCGCGCGATGTCCTCCGGAGCGCGCCCGCGCCGGCGCCACTCCTTCACCTGCCAGGTCGTCCGCGCCTCCCGCGCGAGCATCCCGAGCACGCCCAGCGGCTCCTCCCCGGCGTCGAGGAGCATCTGAAGGACTCCCAGGGCGCGCCCGCGATCGCCCGCCTCGAGGGCCCGCACCAGCTCGAACACGCTGCGGACGCGCCGGGCCCCCACGACGGCCTCGACCTCGCGCATGCCGACCCGCCGGTTGTCGGGCCCACCCACCAGGGCCGCCTTCTCGATCTCGCTCCCGAGGGTCCCCGGGTCGTCGCCGACGAGGTCGACGAGCATCCGGGCCGCATCCTCTCCGACATCGATGCCGGCCGCGCGGGCGCGCGCCCGCACCCAGCTCACCAGCCCCCGGCCCACGGGAACGACCAGGGGCACGACGGCGGCCGGCGGGAGCGCCTTCACCAGCCAGTGGCCGGCTTCGAGATCCCGCTCCGCGAGCAGGACGACGACGGCGGTGGGGCACGGAGACCGCACGTAATCGAGGAGCGAGGCGCCGGCCTTCTCGGCGAGGCTCTCCATGCCCCGCGCCACCACTAGGCGCCGGGCCACGAGGAAGGGCAGCGTCCGCGCGGCGCGCAGCGCGCTCTCGATCCCCGCCTCGCGCACGTCGATGGTCTCGTGGGCGAGGGCGGCGTCCGCGCCCGTTCCGCACAGGGCCCGGGCGAGCCGGCCGAGCGCCTCCTCGGCGAGGACGAGCTGGCCGCCGTGCAGGAGGACCACCGGCGGTACGTCCCCGCGCTCCGAGGCGGTGAGGAAGGCGCCGTGGTCCACGAGCCCTAGAACTGCTCGATCGCGAAGGTGACGATCTTCGCGGCCAGCTCGTCGGCGACCCGCTGCAGGGCGGCCTCGTTGATGGAGAAGAGCGGCGCCACCTGGGCCGGGGCCCGGAAGTCCGCGTGGTCCTGCAGGCCCGCCTGACGCCAGAGGGTCCGGCCCCGGATGCGGTCGCGGAAGTGCACGTCGAGGATGACGACGACCCGGTACTCGGTGACGGTCTCCTGCGACGTGTAGGCGGAGGACTGGAGCTGGTAGCTCAACACCTCGGCCTCGAAGACCGAGTCGGCCTGGCCGAGCGAGACGACGCGCAGCCGCCCGCTGTTGGCGAAGGCCCGCGCCACCGCGGGAGTCAGGATGTTCTCGATCCCGGGCAGCAGCGTCCGGTTCTTGAAGACGGGGACGGCCACGGTCTTGATGTCGGGCGGAAGGTTGCCCGAGAGGCTGTAGCCGCAGCCGGCGGGGGCGAGGACGGCGGCAAGGACGAGGGCGCGCGCCGCGAAGCGGCGGAGCCGCCCCGTCATCCGCGGGTAACGATGTTGACGAGTCGACCTGGCACCACCACCACCTTGGCCACTACCCGCTCCGCGAGCCAGGGCCGCACCCGGTCGTCGGCCAGGGCCCGGGCGCGGATATCGGACTCCGTCGCCGTCGCCGCCACGGTGACGCGGCCGCGCACGCGGCCATCGACCTGCACCACGATTTCCACCTCGTCGCGCGCGAGCGCGGCCTCGTCCACGGCGGGCCAGGCCCGGGTGAACAGGCTCTCCTCGTGGCCGAGCGCCGCCCACAGCTCCTCGGCGACGTGGGGGCTGACCGGACCGAGGAGCAGCAGCGTGGCCTCGACCGCCTCCCGGAGAAGGGCCCGCCGCTCGGCGAGGGCGGAGGAGTGACGGGATGCGCGGTCGAAGTCGTGCAGCGCGTTCACGAGCTCCATGACCGCGCTGATCGCGGTATTGAAGTGGAAGTCCTTCTCGATGTCCTCCGTGACCCGGCGGATCGTCTCGTGGATGGTGCGCCGGAAGGCGCGGCCGCCCGCCGAGAGCGCCGGGGGCCGGGCGGCCGAGGCCGGGCCGAGCTCGTCGAGATGCGCGTGCACGAACCGCCACACGCGGTTCAGGAACCGCGAGGCCCCCTCCACGCCGTGATCGTTCCAGTCCAGGTCCTTCTCCGGCGGCGCCGCGAACAGCGAGAAGAGCCGCGCGGTATCGGCCCCGTAGCGCTCGATGAGCTCGTCGGGGTCGACGACGTTCCCCTTCGACTTGGACATCTTGGCGCCGTCCTTGATGACCATGCCCTGGGACAGGAGCGCGGTGAAGGGCTCGTCGACGGCGACGAGGTCCAGGTCGCGCAGGACCTTGGTGTAGAACCGCGCGTACAAGAGGTGGAGCACGGCGTGCTCGATGCCGCCGATGTACTGGTCGACCGGCATCCAGTACTCGGCCGCGGTGCGGTCGACCATGCCCCCGGCGTAGCTCGGGGAGCAGTACCGCAGGAAGTACCAGGACGATTCCACGAAGGTGTCCATGGTGTCCGTCTCGCGCCGGGCCCGGCCACCGCAGCGTGGACAGGTGGCGTGGACGAACGAGGCGACGTCGGCGAGCGGCGACCCGCCCTTGCCGCTGATCTGGACGTCCGGCGGCAGCACCACGGGCAGCCGATCCTCGCGCTCCGGGACCATGCCGCACTTCTCGCAGTAGAGAATGGGGATGGGGGCACCCCAGTAGCGCTGGCGGCTGATGCCCCAGTCGCGCAGGCGGTAGTTCACCTTGGCCCGGCCGAGGCCCTGAGCCACCAGCCAGTCGATGGCCTTGCGCTTGGCCTCGGCCACGGTGAGACCGTCGAGAAAACCCGAGTTGATCTTGACGCCGTCGCCCGTGTACGCCTGGTTGTCGACCCACTCCGGAGGCCGTGCCACCGTGGGGATGATGGGCAGGCCATGCGCGATGGCGAAGTCCCAGTCGCGCTGGTCCTCACCCGGCACGGCCATGATCGCCCCCGTGCCGTAGGTCATGAGGACGTAGTCGGCGATGAAGAGCGGGATCTCGAGCCCGCTGAAGGGGTTCACGGCCCGGGCGGCGAGGCGCAACCCGCGCTTGGGCCGGTCGGCGGCCACCCGCTCGATCTCGGACTGGGCCGCCACCTCGCGCCGGAAGGCCTCCACCCGCGCTCGCTCGCCGGGGTCGGCCACGAGCTGATCCACGAGGGGGTGCTCGGGGGCGAGCACGGCGTACGTCATGCCGAACGACGTGTCGGGACGCGTGGTGAAGATGGCAATGCCCGGGCCACCCACCACGGGCAGGGTGAACTCCGCCCCCTCGCTGCGGCCGATCCAGTTCCGCTGCATGGTCATGACCCGCTCGGGCCAGCCCGGCAGCCGGTCGCACCACGCCAGCAGCTCCTCGGCGTAGTCGGTGATCTTGAAGTACCACCCGTCGATGTCCCGGGCCACCACCTCGGAGTCGCAGCGCCAGCAGCGTCCGGCCTCGACCTGCTCGTTGGCGAGCACCGTCTGGCAGGACGGGCACCAGTTCACCCGCGACCGCCGCTTGTAGGCGAGCCCGCGCTCGAACATCCGGATGAAGACAAGCTGCTCCCACCGGTAGTAGGCGGGATCGCAGGTGGTGACCTCCCGGTCCCAGTCGTAGGAGATCCCCATGCGCCTGAGCTGTGTCCGCATGTACGCGATGTTCTCGTGCGTCCACACCGCCGGGTGCACGCCGTTGTCGATCGCCGCGTTCTCGGCGGGCAGCCCGAACGCGTCCCAGCCCATGGGGTGCAGCACGTTGAACCCGCGCATGGTTTTGAAGCGAGCGAGCAGATCCCCGATGGCGTACACGCGAACGTGTCCCATGTGGATCCGCCCCGACGGGTAGGGAAACATCTCCAGGCAATAGAACTTGGGTCGGGTCGGGTCCTCGACGGCCCGGAATTGCTTGCGATCCTCCCAGACTCGCTGCCACTTGCCCTCGATATCCGCAAACGGGTAGCGCTCTGGGCGATCATCGGCGGGCATGGCAGGTGCGATTCTACGCACACGGCGAGGGCGATTCAACCGCCGTCGGTCGCCGGGCCCGGGGCACCGAGGGCGACCGCGAGGAGCCCGGCGGGTGCCGAGCCTCCGGGGGTCGCCCCCGGCCGGACGCTACTTCTTCTTGAGGGTCAGATTGACGACCTTGGCCGCTTCCTCCGCCTTGGCCACCGACTCGGCGTGCTTGCCCTGATCGTGCAGGGCCTTGGCCTCGTTGGCGAGCGCCACCGCCCGCTTGGACGCATCGTCGGTCTTGCCGGCCGTCGCGTCCTGGATCTGCTTGATCAGGAGCGGACACTGGAAGGCCGCCGCGGGTCCAGCCGCGAGCCCCACCATGGCGAGCGCGATTGCAAACCTCTTCATGATCCGTTCACCCCCCTTCACGGGATCGCACCTCGACAGCATACGACTCCCCGGCCGGCGATGACCCCGCCGGTGGCGGGGGATGAAAGAAGTCGTGGATGCGCTGGGCCAGCTTGGGCGTGACCTTCGGCACCGCGGCCAGATCGGCCACGGAGGCCGCGCGCACGGCGCGGGCGGAGCCGAGCGAGCGGAGCAGGCTGGTGCGCAGCCGCGGACCCACGCCGGGGATCTGGTCGAGGACAGACGTGAGCGTGCGCCGCTTGCGCAGCGTCTTGTGGTACGCGATCGCAAACCGGTGCGCCTCGTCGCGGACCCTCTGCAGCGCCTTGAGCCCGGGCGAGCCGAGATCGAGCACGAGCGGATGCAGCCGGTCGGTCGTGTAGATCTCCTCCGCCCGCTTGGCCAACGAGGCGACCGGCAGGTAGTCGAGGCCGAGCTCGGCCAGGGCCTTGGCCCCGGCGGCGAGCTGGCCGCGGCCCCCATCGAGCAGAATGAGGTCGGGGAGCGCGCCTCCGCTCTCGAGGGCCCGGCCGTAGCGCCGCGTGAGCGCCTCGGCCATCGACGCGAAGTCGTCCGCGCCCTGGACGCTCCGGATCTTGAAGCGCTTGTAGTCGTCCTTGCAGAGCTCCCCGTCCTGCCAGACCACCATCGAAGCCACGGTGTCCGTCCCCTGGATGTTCGAGATGTCGAAGGCCTCGATCCGGTGGGGCAAGTCGGCCAGGCCGAGCGACCGCTGCAGATCCTCGAGTGCGGCCTGGGGCCGGCTCTCCTTGGCCACCAGATGGCTGGCGAGGGCGAGGGCCGCGTTCTGCTCGGCGAGGGCGACCAGCTCGCGCTTCTTGCCCCGCTGCGGCGCCACCACGTCCACGCGGCCGCCCCGCCGCTGGCGGAGCCACTCCGCGGTGAGCTCCGCGTCCGGCAATGCCTCGGAGAGCAGGATCTCCGGGGCCGGGGCGACCGTGCGC
>DATKEI010000427.1:0-2425 GCA_035544455.1 Binatia bacterium
GCGCCCGCCGCCCGCGCCCGGTTCCAGACCCGCAGCGGACTGCTCACCGCCGAACGCGAGGGGAGCTGGATCGTGCTGGATTTCCCGGCCCTACCCCCGGCCGAGGCCGAGCTCCCGGAGGGACTCCAGGCGGCTCTCGGGGCGGCGCCGCGCTGGGTGGGGCGGAGCCGCTTCGACTACCTGATCGAGGCGGGATCGGCCGATCTGGTCCGGGGCCTCTCGCCCGATTTCGGGGCGCTCCGCGGCGTGAAGGCGCGCGGAGTGATCGTCACCGCCCCTTCGGACACGCACGAGTTCGACTTCGTCTCCCGGTTCTTCGCTCCGGGATCCGGGATCGACGAGGATCCGGTCACCGGCTCCGCCCACTGCGTGCTCGGGCCCTTCTGGGGCGAGCGGCTGGGCAAGCGGGACATGGTCGCCTACCAGGCCTCGGCCCGGGGCGGGGTCGTGCGCGTCGGGCTGGCCGGCGAGCGGGTCCGCCTCGGCGGCCAGGCCGTGACCGTCATGCGCGGCGACTTCCTGGGCTGACGGTGCACGGCCCAGAGTCCTCGCGTACCGCCGGGATGGGCGACGTCCGCGTCATCGCCCTCATCAGCTCGGCGCACATGGTCAGCCACTTCCTCCAGCTCGTGCTGCCCCCGCTGTTCCCGCTCCTGCGGAAGGAGCTCGGCGTGAGCTGGGTGGCCCTCGGCCTGGTCTCGAGCGTCTTCTACGGCGTCTCCGGGGTGGCGCAGACCGCCGCCGGCTTCCTCGTCGATCACGTGGGGGCTCGCCGTGTGCTCCTGTCCGGCATGGCGCTGGTGTCAACCGCCATTGCGCTGACCGCCTTCACCTCGTCCTACTGGGCGCTGCTGCTCGTGGCCGCGCTGGCGGGGCTGGGCAACAGCGTCTTTCATCCCGCCGACTACTCGATCCTGAACGCCTCGGTGAGCCCGCGGCGGATCGCCCGGGCCTTCAGCGTCCATGCCATCTCGGGCAACCTCGGCTGGGTGCTGGCCCCTGCGGTGGTGGGCACGGTGACGGCCTTCGCGGGCTGGCGGGCGGCGCTGCTCGTCGCCGGCGGCCTCGGGCTCGCCGCCACCGCCGTCATCGCCGGGCAGAGCCGCGGGCTCGGCGGCGTGACCGCCGCCCGTGGAACCGCCGGCCCGGACCTGCGGGGGCAGCTCTCCGTTCTGATGGCCGCCCCCATCCTCATGGCCTTCGCGTACTTCGCCCTGCTCACCACGTCCACGACAGGGATCCAGACGTTCTCCGTCCCGGCGCTCGGCGCCCTCTATCACGCGCCTTTGACCCTCGCTACCTCCGCCCTCACCATCTACCTCTTCGGGAACGCGACCGGCATCCTGGTCGGAGGTGTCCTCGCCGACCGGGTGACCCGCCACGACGTGGTCGCCTCGGCGGGGGTGCTGGGCGCGGCAGCTCTCATGGTGCTGCTCGCCTCCGGGGGCTTGTCCCTCTGGATGCTCGCCGTGGTCATGGGCGGCGCCGGGTTCTCCATGGGCATCACCGCACCGTCGCGCGACATGCTCGTGCGAGCGGCCACCCCGCACGGAGCCTCCGGCAAGGTCTTTGGCTTCGTCTACTCCGGGCTCGACCTCGGGTCGCTGATCGGGCCGCCCATCTACGGGTGGCTCCTCGACCGCGGCGAGCCGCGGGCGATGTTCGCGGCGGTGGCGGCGGTGATGCTGGTGATGATCGTGACCGTGATGCAGGTCCGGCGCCGCGCGACGCCCGCGCCCGCGACCGCCGGGTCCGGCCTCGTCGCCAAGCCCCGCGCCTGACGGACGCGTTCGCGAACAGGTCGGGGTAGCCGTGGGCTCTAGTGTCCCGTCTCGGAGATCCCGGCTAGCCAACTGCCAGGGCAGGGTCCGGGCCGGACTCAGCGGGGCGGAGGCGCGATCCCGAGGGCGTCGAGGCACGCCGCGCCGTCGGCTTCGCCACGGGCCAGCGCCTGGGCCAGCGCCTCCGGATCGAAGTCGAGAGGCCGCAGCTGGAGCGGCGCCGACGGGGTCAGGAGCTGCACGTCGATTGCCGGGTACCGCAGGCGCGCCAGCTCCGTGTCGCGCCGGATCTGGTAGATCATCGATGTCTCGAAGGCCTCCTCGAGCGTCCGGCGCATGGTCGTGGGCCGGCCGCCCCGCTCGTCGGGCGCGTAGCTCATCACCACCACGACCCGGCCCACCGCGATCCCCGCCTCCAGCGCCGGCAAGACGGGGGCGCGCCCGGTGAGCCCGCCGTCCACGAGCAAGGCGCCGTCGACCTCGACGGGCGGAAACGCGCCGGGCACGGCGAGGCTGGCCATGAGGGCGTCGACGGTGAGGGACTGGTTGTCGAAGCTCCGCGCTTCCCGGCGCTCGAGATCCGTCGCCACCACGATCACGCGCACGGGCGAGGCGCGCACCCGCGCGAGGTCGATGCCCTCGCC
>DATKEI010000428.1:0-7090 GCA_035544455.1 Binatia bacterium
CTTCTCGAGGATGAGATCCACGGTGATACGGGTGCCGGCAACGACTGGCTTGCCCATCATCACCGTTGGATCCGCGACGATCGCCGGCTCACTCATACCACCCTCCTGTGGGGTGACTCTAGCAGATTCGCCCTGCCCCTCGGGAAGGCGCGTAAATGGGGCGAACGCTCGGCGATCAGCTGCGGCGCCCGGCGCCGGCAGCTGGATCGGCCTGTTGGGCGGCACGCTGTCGAAGGCGGATCAGGAACGGATCGTAGAGTTCCGGGGAGGCGAGCCACCGCAACTCCTCCTCCAACGTCATGCCTTCGATCTCTGCCGAGATCCTGTCTCGGGCAGCTCGCATGAGCGCAACCGCATCGAACTTCTTCTCGGTCTTACTCATGTGACAACACCTCGCGGGGTGTCCGGATCTCAATCATCGCATAGCCCTGCGCAGATTGACGGAGTTGTACCCATGGATGCGCTCCAGGTCAACGATGTGCCTGAAGTTCCAGCTCACCAGCACGTTGACGCGGCCGACGGTCGCCATGGCGATATGCTGCGCGTCGGCCCGCATCTTGGTGGCGAGCACGCCCGCAGCCACGTACGCCTCTGCCAGATCCCTGGCCTCGGCGCTCAGCTGAAGCGTCTCGATGTGCGCTTCCGGCACGGCGGCAAGGCGTTGGCGGACGGTAGGTCCTCCAGCATGTGGGTCGCGAACGAGTGGCGCAGGGTGTGGGGCGTGGCTCGCTTCGGGATGCCGGCGTGGCGAAGAGCGGCCTTGACGACGCGCTGCAGGACCATCTCGTGAAGGTGGTGACGCCGCCGCTGGCCTGTGCCGCGGTCGGTGTAGAGGCGGGTCGCCGGGAAGACCCACTGCCATACCCATTCCCGACCGGCATTGGGATACGTCCGCATGAGAGTGGGCATCTCGACCCATCCGGCGCCTTGGCGGAGGTCGCGCTCATGCTGCTCCCGGACCTCTTCGAGGTGGCGGGCCAGCGCCGCCTTGACGGCGCCGGGCAGGATGGTCACGCGGTCCTTGTCTCCCGTGCCCGTCCGGACAACGATGTGGTTGGCCGCGAAATCGACGTCCTGGACACGGAGGCGGCAGCATTCGAGGAGCCTCCGTCCCGAGCCGTACAAGAGGTACGCCATGAGGCGCGGGACGCCCCGGAGCGGGTGCAGGAGGGCCTGAACTTCCTGACGCGCCAGAACCACCGGCAGGCGCTGGGGGCGCTTGGCGCGCACCACGTCGTCCAGCCAGGGGAGGTCGATATCGAGCACGAAGCGGTCGAGAAACAGCAGGGCGCTGAGCGCTTGGTTCTGGGTGGATCCCGCGACCTTGCCATCGACGGCCAGCGAGGTCAGAAACCGCGTGACCTCGGGCCCGCCCATCTCCAGAGGATGCCGCTTGTTGTGGAACAGGATGTAGCGGCGAATCCAGGGGATGTAGGCCTCCTCCGTCCGGCGGCTATAGTGTCGGAGGCGGAGGGCCTCGCGAACGCGATCGAGGAGGCGCGGCTTGGGCGGGGCGGGCGACAGGCGTTCGGCGCGGCGGTTGCGGCGCGAGAGAGCCGGCACTCTCCCCGCGGCACGTACACGCTGAGCGGGGTCGCTGGGGCTGTCATCATGACCCGACCGATCCTCCGCGACAGAGGGTACGCGATCGCGCGGCGAATCGACAAGTTCCCGATTGGATACAGCGCCGGCGGTCATCCTGGATGCGGTCGAGTTTCGGTGGCGCCCTGGGCCAGGCTTGCCAATGTCGCAGCTGCCAGGCCGATCACAAGCCCCGCGATAGCAGTCGTGTCCACAACCCAGGCCGCGTCATACCGCCGCTCCCCCCGGTTATCTGCCTACTCGGAAGCCGGGTGCGGCGAACCGCCGCCCTCACCGGGCCGGGGTTGGCGTTGCTCGCCCCGGCCCGCCGTGGCGCGAGGTTCGACGCGTCACTTCCTGGTGGCCTGTGCTCGAGCGAGCGTCAATAACGCATGCGGCTCCCTCCTCCGGGCGGTGTGGGGGAGATTACCAGAAGGCGTGACCGGGCGGCGCGGTCGCGATAAGCTGGGACCAAGTCCCGTGCCCAGGAGGCCGAGCCGATGACCGTTTCCATCCGCCAGATCCATCCCGTGTTCGTGGGTGAGGTGTCCGGGATCGACGTCACCAGGCCGTTGTCCCCCGCCGAGGTCGCCGCCGTCGAGGCGGGCATGGACCGCTACGCGGTGCTGCTCTTCCGCGACCAGCGGCTCACCGACGAGCAGCAGATGGCCTTCAGCCGCCACTTCGGCGCCCTGGAGGACGCCCGCGGCGGCAACATCACCCACCCCGACGACAAGCGCCTCCAGGTCGGCATGAACGACGTCTCCAACCTGGGCAAGGACGGCCGGCCCCTCGACCGGGCGGCGCGGGGGCGCCTCTTCAACCTGGGCAACATGCTCTGGCACTCGGACAGCTCGTTCCGCCCCATCCCCGCCAAGTACTCGATCCTGTCCGCCCGCCTCGTGAACCCGGTGGGCGGCAACACCGAGTTCGCCGACATGCGGGCCGCCTACGATGCCCTCGACGCCGCGACCCAGGCGCAGATCGCCGACCTCGTGTGCGAGCACTCGCTGATCTACTCGCGCGGCTCGCTCGGCATGCTCGACTACTCGGAGGAGGAGCGGGCCATGTTCCGCCCGGTGCGCCAGCGGCTGGTGCGCACGCACCCCGTGACCGCCCGCAAGTCGCTCTACCTGTCCGCCCACGCCGGCGGCATCGTCGACATGCCGATGCCGGAGGCGCGCATCCTGCTGCGCGACCTCAACGAGCACGCCACCCAGCCGGCGTTCGTCTACGCGCATCGGTGGCGCCAGTGGGACCTCATCATGTGGGACAACCGCCAGATGATGCACCGCGTGCGCCGCTACGACGAGAGCCAGCCGCGCGACATGCGGCGCACCACCGTGGCCGGCGACGCGCCCACCACCGCCCAGGTCGCCGCGTAGGCGGGCCGGAGACCATCGTGACCACTCCCACCGTCGCCGGCCCGACCATCGCCCTGATGCTGGAGATCAACGCCGCCTTCAACGCCCGCGACCCGGACCGCATCGCGAGCTTCTTCGCGGACGACGCGACCTTCTTCATGGCCCGGGGGCCGGAGCCCTGCGGCCGGCGGGTCCACGGCAAGGAGGCCATCCGCAAGGTCCTCGCCGACCGGTTCACGGTGATCAGCGACATGCGCTGGGATCACATCGACCACTTCGTCGCGGGCCAGCGCGCGGTGTCGGTGTGGATCGTCACCGGCACCGGTGCCGACGGCGAGGTCCTGAAGTATCAAGGCTGCGACATCTACGAGTTCCGCGGCGACAAGATCCTGAACAAGGACACCTACTGGAAGCTCGTGGAGCAGAAGAGCCGACTGTAGCCGCGCGCCGCGCCCGGCCAGGAGGGTCGGGCTAGCGCGCGAGTGATGGTCCGCCCGGGCGCCGCGGAAGAAACGCCGTGAGCAGACCGAGCAACAGCAGGAACGGGGTCACGCGATAGACCGTGCCGATGCTCGTGACATCGGCCAGCCAGCCCAGGGCCGCCGCGCCCAGGCCGCCGAGGCCGAACGAGAACCCGTAGAACATCCCGGCGGCGAGGCCGACCCGGCCCGGCAGGAGCTCCTGGGCGTAGACCAGGATGGCGGAGAAGGCCGAGGCCATGATCATGGCGATGAGCACGGCCAGGACGCCCGTCCAGAACAGGTTGGCGTAGGGCAGGATCAGCGCGAAGGGCAGCGCCCCCAGGATCGAGAACCACATGACCGGGATGCGGCCGAACCGGTCGCCGACGGAGCCGCCGGCGATGGTGCCGGCCACGATGCCGGCCAGGAAGGCAAAGAGGTAGATCTGCGCCGTCTGCACCGGCACCTGGAACTTGTCGATCAGATAAAGCGTGAAGTAGGAGCCCAGGCTGGCGCTGTACACGTTCTTCGAGAAGAGCAGCGCCACGAGCACGGCCACCGCTACCACCACCTGCCGGCGCGGCAGCGTCCCCGCCCGCGGAGGCGCGGCGGCGGCCCGGCCGCGCGACGCGGACGGCAGGGGCCCGCGGTGGCGCGCGGCCCAGCCGCCGACCTGCAGCAGCACGACGATGGCGACGAGCGCCGCGCCGGCGAACCAGGCGATGCTCGACTGCCCGTGCGGCACCACCACGAAGGCGGCGAGCAGCGGGCCCGATGCCGAGCCGATGTTGCCGCCCGCCTGGAACAGCGACTGGGCCAGGCCGTAGCGCCCGCCGGCGGCCATGCGCGCCACGCGCGAGGCCTCGGGATGGAACACCGACGAGCCCATGCCGATCAGCGCGGCCGCGAGCAGGATCACGGGATACGACGCGGCGTGGGACATGAGCAGCAGGCCCACGAGGGTGAACCCGATGCCGATGGTCAGGGCATACGGCTGCGGATGGCGGTCCGTGTAGAAGCCGACCAGGGGCTGGAGCATCGAGGCCGTGCACTGGAAGGCCAGCGTGATCAGCCCGACCTGGGCGAAGGTCAGGCCATAGGACGCCTTGAGGATCGGATACAGCGCCGGCACCAGCGACTGCATCATGTCGTTCAGCAGGTGACAGAAGCTCAGAGAGAGGATGACGGAGAAGGTCGTCACCTGCGCGGCGGTACGGACGTGGCCGGCCGCGGCCGCGCCCGTCGGGGCCGGGGAAGCCAGCGAACGGTCGCTCATCGGGCCGGCAATCGGTCGCTCATCGTGGCGGACGCGCCGCCGTCAGGTCTGAAGGTCGCCCACCGCCCCGGACAGCGCCTCGAGCTCGGCGCGCCAGGACGCGGGCGCGACCAGAGGCCGCACCACGAACTTCGAGAAGCCCACGGCCAGGAAGCCCTCGATGCGCTGGCGCAAGGCGGGCAATCCCACCGGAGTCAGCTCGACCGCCCGCGGGCTCCGGGCGGCCAGCGACCGCGCGGTGGCGGGCGCGAGCGGCGCGGTGGCGTAGCCGATGCTCATGCCGAAGTGCTCGGCGCTGATCGACCGTCCGGCGCGCGCCGCCGCCTCCTCGATGGTGACCCGGCCGGTGGCCGCCTCTTCGGGGGTGCACAGCGAGGGCAGCCATCCGTCCGACAGCCGGCCACAGCGCTCGAGGGCCGCGGGCACGGTGCCGCCCAGCCAGACCTCGAGCGGCTGCTGCTGTGGCAGGGGGGCGAGCTTGACGTCGCGCAGGCTGCCGGCGGGGCCTTCGTGGCTGACCGTCTCGCCTGCCCACAGCCGGCGCAGCAGCGGGAGGGCCTCGTCGATGAAGGGCCCCCGGCGCTTGGGGTCGACGCCGATCGCCTCGCGCTCGGGCGAGAAGGTCAGGCCCGGCACCAGCGTCACCAGCAGCCGCCCCTTGCTCAGCACGTCCAGGCTCGCGAGCTGCTTGGCCAGCCGGAGCACGTTGCGCCCGGGCAAGAGCATGGTGGTCCCGAGCTTCAGCCGCGGGTTGACGGCCGCCGCCCACGACAGGCCGACCAGGGGGTCGATCACCGGGCCGGTCAGGACCTCCGAGAGCCAGAGCGAGTCGAACCCGAGGTCGTCCAGACCCGAGACCAGCTCGCCCAGCGCGTCCCCCGTCGCGGAGCTGCCCCCTGCCCCCACGCCGATGCGTACTTTCATGTCGCCACCCCGTCCTCTCCGCCGCCGGATCGCACGATTCGCCTGCGCCCTCCGAGCATACGCGCCCGCAGCAGGGAGGCAAGCGCCCCGCGCGCCCCGCGGAGAGGCCGAGCCGCGCTGCGCGCCGAGCCTGCCGGACCGAGCACAGCCTGCGGATCGTCCATGCGCGGCCCGCGCGGAGTGCCGACAGGCGGCGCGGTGGCATGCCAATGCCAGGCAAGCTTACCAGCGAAGCAACTGAACGAGGCTCGGCCAAGCGATCGGCGAGGCCGTGACATCTTGACGCCGTTGCCGGTGCGCATCATGATGATGCCATGCGGACAACGCTGACGCTCGACCCCGACGTGGCCCGGATGATCCAGGATGCGGTCCACCGCCTCCGGAAACCCCTCAAGCAGGTGGTGAATGACGCGCTCCGGCGGGCCCTCGCCCCGAAAGGCCGCCGCCCCGACGTGCCACGCTATCGGGTTCGCCCGCACGTCGCGCGGCTGCGGCCCGGCCTCGATCGCGGCAAGCTGAACGCCCTGGCCGACGAACTCGAGGACCGCGCGCTCGTCGCCACGCTCCGCCGACGGCGAGCGCCGTGATCATCCCCGATGTCAACCTCCTCCTGTACGCCCACATAACCAGCTTCGCCGAACACGCGAAGGCCCGACGCTGGTGGGAGCACCTGATGAATGGCGAGGAGGAAGTCGGCCTCGGCGCGCCTGCGCTCTTCGGATTCGTCCGCCTTGCCACGAGCCCGCAGGTCTTCGATCGTCCCGTGGGCGTCGACGAGGCGCTCCGGCTCGCGGTGGCGTGGCTGTCCCGCCCCCACGTCCACTTCGCGCTGCCGGGACCGCGTCACCTGGAGATCGCCTTCGGGCTTCTCCGGGAGCTGGGTACGGCCGGCCGTCTCACGACCGATACCCAGCTGGCCGCGCTCGCGATCGAGAACCAGGGCGAGGTGCACTCGAACGACGCGGACTTCGGCCGGTTCCCCGGACTCCGATGGGTGAATCCTCTCCGATGAGGGTTGAAGCGCGCCCTTCAGCTCCTGCGCGCCCCCTCACCCTGACCCTCTCCCCCTCCGGGGGCGCCGGGGGCGAGGGGACCGCAACGACTCCCTCACCCTCGGACACCCTCGGAGAGGGAGAGGGCCCGGGCTCAGGAGGCGAGGGTGCCCCCGTCGACGGCGAGGATGTGCCCGGTGACCATGCTTGAGGCTTCCGAGGCCAGGTAGAGCGCGGCCCCCACCAGCTCGCCCGGCTGGCCCATCCGGCCCACCGGCACGCGGCGCATGGCGCGCTCGGCGTACTCGGGCTCGCGGTGGATGAGGTCGCCGATACTGGTGCTGAACCACGACGGCGCAATGGCATTGACGCGGACGTTGTGGGGCGCCCACTCCACGGCCAGCGCGCGCGTGAGCTGGACGACGCCGCCCTTGCTCGCCGAGTAGGCAAGGGTGCCGGAGAGCCCGATCTCCCCGGCGATGGAGGCGATGT
>DATKEI010000429.1:0-26602 GCA_035544455.1 Binatia bacterium
GCGCGCGAAGCCCCGGAGCCAGCGCAGCGTCTCCGCCTGGTCCGCGTGGGCCGAGAACACGTCGCTGGACAGCACCCGCGCCCGGACGGGAACCGTCTCGCCCAGCATCCTGAGGGCGCTCGTCCCGTCGCGGAGCAGCCGTCCGCGCGTGCCCGACGCCTGGAACCCGACCAGCAGGACGGTGGTGCGCGCGTCGGGCAGAAGCCGGCGCAGATGGTGCAGCACCCGGCCGCCGGTGCACATGCCGCTGCCCGCGATGACGATCGCCGGGCCCTCCATCCCGTTCAGCCGCTTTGACTCCGCGGCCGTGCGCGTCAGGCGCAGGCGGCGGGGGGCGAAGGGGCGGCCCCCTCGCGCCGACACGGCCCCCGCCCCCGCGTCGTGCTCCTCTGGATGCAGGGCGTAGACCACGGTCGCCTCGATGGCCATCGGGCTGTCGAGGTACACTGGCAGCGGCGGGATCCGGCGAGCCTCCTCGAGCTCTCGGAGCGCATAGAGGAGCGACTGCGTGCGGCCCACCGCGAAGGCGGGGATGACCAGCCAGCCGCCGACCTCCGCCGCGCGCCCCACCGCCTCCACGATCCGGCCGGCGGGATCCTCGTCGGCATGAAGGCGGTCCCCGTACGTGGACTCGAGCAGCAGCACGTCGGCCGCCGGCAGGGGCTCGGGGTCGCGCATGATCGGCACGTCGTAGCGGCCGAGGTCGCCGGAGAAGACGATGAGCCGTCCCGCCACGGACAGCTCGATGAGCGCCGCCCCCAGGATATGCCCGGAGTGGAGGAATCGCGCGCGCGCCCCCCGCGCGGGGGCAAAGGACTCGCCGAAGGCCAGCGGGCGCAGCAGGCCGAGCGCGCGGTCGGCGTCGGCCGCGGTGAAGAGCGGCAGCGCCGGCCGGTGCCGCGAGCTCCCGTGGCGATTGGCGAAGTCGGCATCCTCCTCCTGCAGGGCGCCGGCGTCCGGCAGGAGAATCCGCAAGAGGTCCGCGGTGGCCCGCGTGCAGAAGACGGGGCCGGCGAACCCGTCCCGGACCAGGCGCGGCAGGTAGCCGGCGTGATCCACATGGGCGTGGCTCACGAGCACCGCTCCGAGCGAGGCGGGCGCGATCGGCGGAGGCGCCCAGTTCCGCTCGCGCAGCGCCTTCGGGCCCTGGAAGAGCCCGCAGTCGAGGAGGAGGCGGGCGCCGGCCGCGCTCACGAGATGCTTCGAGCCGGTCACCGTCCCGGCCGCGCCGAGGAAGGTGAGACCGACGCTCACGAGGGTGGCGGCGCTTCGGCCGGGCCAGGGTTCGCGGCGCCGCCGGACCCAGGGCGGGCCCCTCCTCCGCCCCGGGGAGAGGCGCCGTGCGGGCCATCCGGCGGGAAGCCGAATCGCTCCTCGCGAGCCAGATCGGCTCCGCTGCGGACGAGGGCGGCGATGTCGAGACGGGCCTCCAGCCTCTCCACCGCCTCGCGGTCGACCCGCGTGTCCGGATGCCGGGGGACGAAGAGCGTGCAGCAGTCCGCGTCGGGCTCGGTCGATGTCTCGAGCGTTCCGATCGCCTTCGCCTGCGCGGTGATCTCGATCTTGTCCATGCCGATGAGAGGCCGGAGCACCGGCATCCCCGCCGCCTCGTCTATCCGGGCCAGGTTCTCGAGCGTCTGCGACGCCACCTGCCCGAGACTCTCGCCCGTCACCAGCGCCCCCGCCCCCGCGCCGCGAGCCAGGGCCTCCGCGATCCGGATCATGAGGCGCCGGTACACGACGACACGCGCCGGCGGCGGCACCGCCAGCACGACCTCCCGCTGGATCTCGCCGAAGGGGACGAGGTACAGCCGCGAGGCGTACTGCCAGGCGGTCAGCTGGGCCACCAGATCCCGGGCCTTGCGCTGCGACACGTCCGGCAGGTACGGCACGCTGTGGAAGTGGACAAACACGACGCGGCACCCGCGCTTCATCATGCGCCAGGCCGCCACTGGCGAGTCGATGCCGCCGGAGAGGAGGGCCGCCACCGTGCCGCCGGTGCCGACGGGAAGGCCACCTGGCCCGGGCCGCCGGTCCGCGTAGACGAAGGCCTGCCCGGGCATGACCTCCACGAAGATGTTGACCTCGGGCCGCTCGAGGTCGACCCGTGCCGGGTGCCGGGCCAGGACATGCGCCCCGAGGTCGCGGTTCAGCTCCACCGAGGTGAAGGGCTGGGTCTTGAACGCGCGGCGCGCGGTGATGCGGAACGACCGGAAGGTCAGGCCTTCGATGGCGTGCTCGACGCCAAGGCGCAGACCATCGAGGGTGGACGCCGTCCGCACGCCCAGCGCCACGTTCGCGATGCCGAAGACACGGGCGACGCGGTCGCGCACGGCCGTCGGATCCGGGTGCCCGGCGAGGTCGACCACGAGGCGGCCGGTGAGCTGTTCGAGCCGCACGGGGGGCAGGTCGCGCAGGGCGCGCGCGACATTCTCGCGCAGGTGCCGCAGGAACAGCGGCCGGTTGCCCCGCTTGAGGCTGATCTCGTGGTAGTGCACGACCAGCATCGGCCGTCCCGCCGGCGGGTTCATCGCCCCGCCCTCGCATGGGGCTCGCCGCCGGGAGCGGCCAGGCCCGCCGGCCCGAGGGATGCCCGCGAGCGCCGCCGCATACCTGGCCCCCGCCCCGTCAATAGACGGCCCCCGGAAACGTGGCCATCCCGGCGGGACGCCCGGCGGCCTTGTACATCTTCACGCCGCTCCAGGGATGCCCGAGCAGGCCGTCGTGCAGGGCCCAGCTCCGCCCGCGCACCGTCCGGTGCGCGTCCGGAGACCGGAAGGCAGACGACCCGTCGAGGCGCCCGCGCAGGGCCCCTCCCTCGGCGAACCCCCCGTTGAGCTCGTCCATGACGTCGCGCCCGAGCAGGTACCCGCAGCCGTGACGCTCGTAGAGGATGGCCGAGTGGTAGAAGAGCGGATCGATCAGGAAGATCTCCTTCCTGATCACGCGGCAGAACAGTTCCATGCGGTCGAGGACCCGGCCGAGCAGGCGCTGGCCGCGGCGCACCTGGCCCGGGGCAAGACCGGACCGCATCGCCCGGATCTCCTCCTCGAGGTTGCGACCGGCCGTGCCGAGCAGCGTGTCTCGCCCGTCGGCGTCGCGGTCGATCGAGAAGCGCGGCGCCGTCGGGTCCGTGATCTGCACGAAGGCGAGCTCGGGCACGGCGAACGGGGACATCTCGACGTCGATCAGCAGCAGGGGGTCGCGGTCGTCGGGCGAGGCGCGCACCTCCACGCGGGCCCAGGGCTTGTCGTCGGGCGCGGTGATGCGCACCCGCCGGAACCCGTCGAACCCGGCGAGGGTCACGCGGTTCACCCCGAGCCGATCCAGGAGCTCCGGTGGGACGAGACGCAGGTACAGGGCCTCCATGATCTCGCGGGGCAGGAGGTTGACCTCCCCCAGGGAGCTGAGCCCGATATCCTCGGTGTGCCGGTCCATGCCGGTCCTCGATCAGGCTCGCCCGGGCACGAACAGGGCCGTCACCAGCCGCTGCCCTCGAGGACCGGGGCCAGGCGGCGCGCCTCGGCCAGGTCCTCCGGGGTGTTCACGTTCATGAAGGCCACCTGAGGGTCGCGCAGATGCTCCATCTCGGCCTGGCCAATGCGCAGCACGCGGACCTGATCGAAGAAGCCGGTGACGCGAAGCTCGCCCCGCGCCAGCCGCGCCACCATGTGCGGCAGGCATGCCCGCGCGTAGGAGGCGTGGAGTGTCTCGAGATACTGGCCCACCTCCGGAATCACCACATCGGCGCGACCGGCGCGGCCCACCACGAGCTCGGCGATGGCCGGCGTCAGGAAGGGCATGTCGCACGCCACCGTGAAGGCCGCGTCTCCCCTCGCCGCCCGCAGGCCGGAGTAAATGCCTCCGAGCGACCCGTGGTCCGGGAAGACGTCGGGCACCATCGGGAGGCCCAGCGATGCGTACAGGTCCGGCGTATTGGTGACAATGAGTACCTCGTCGGTCACGGCGCGCAGCACCTGCACCACCCGGTCGATGATACGGCGACCGCCCACGTCGAGCAGTGCCTTGGGTTGCCCGCCCATCCGCGTGCTCTTGCCCCCGGCCTGAACGACGCCGGTCACCTTCATGATCCGGTCGCGCCGAGGACAACCGGTCCCGGCCGCACGATCCGCGGTGGCCATGTCGTGCAGTCCACGATCGTGGAGGCGGGCCCACCGGCCGTCGGGCCCCCATCCAGCACGAGATCCACCGCGGCGCCGAGGGCCCGGACCACCTCGGCCGCGGTGGTGGGGGGCGCCGCCCCATGCGGGTTGGCGCTGGGGGCCGTCACCGGCCGGCCGGCAGCTGCGACGAGGCCCCGCGCCGCCGCATGCCCGGGCAAGCGAACTCCCAGTGTGCCGGTACCCCCCGTGAGGGCCGCCGGAACCGCCGGGGACGCCTCCAGCACGATCGTCAGTGGCCCTGGCCAGTGTCGCACCATGAGCTCGCGCACCCGGTCGGGAATCGCCGCGACCAGGTCCGCGGCCATGGCGATCGAATCGACGAGCACGAGCACGGCCTTGTCTGCAGGCCGCCCCTTGGCGCGATACAGACGGGCGACGGCGGCGGCATCGAGGGCGTCGGCGCCGAGTCCGTAGAAGGTCTCGGTCGGGAAGGCCACGAGCCCGCCGCTCCGGATGACCCTCGCCCCTGCCGTCAGCGCGACCCTGTCCGGCGCGGCCGATCCGAGGCCGAGCACGCGCCCCCGATCCGTCCCGGTGCTCAGAGGCGGTCCAACCTCTCGGCGACCCGGCGCGACCGCTCGTCAACCTCGTCGGCGAGGCTCCGCCGGTAGTCGCCGAGCCGCTTCCGGACGCCCGCATCGGACTGCGCGATGATCTGCGCGGCGAGGATGGCCGCATTGGCCGCTCCCGACCCGCCGATGGCCACCGTCGCCACGGGCACGCCCCGGGGCATCTGGGCGATCGACAGCAGCGCGTCGAGCCCGCCGAGGGGCGTCGCCGCGATGGGGACACCGATGACGGGCAGGCTCGAGATGGAGGCGAGGAAGCCCGGCAGCGCTGCGGCCGCTCCGGCGGCCCCGATGAGCACCTTGATGCCGCGCGCCTCCGCGCTCTCCGCATACGCCCGCGTGCGTGCCGGGGTCCGATGGGCCGACGCCACGACCACCTCATGGCCGATATCGAGCGCCTTCAGGACCTTGACGGCCTCGAGCACAACCTCGACATCCGAGTCGCTCCCCAGCACGATTCCGACCTGCAGCGCCTCCGCCGACATCTGCCGCCTCCGTTCGCCTCGGGGACGGAGCGCTCGGCTCCCGCCCGTGCGGCCACGTGTTCACCTGGGCTGTCCCGCGCGCCGGCACGACCCCCCGGATTGTCAGATGCGCGCGGACGTCCAAGAGTTTCAGCCCCGGCCCACCCTCACCTGCGCCCGGCGCCCGATGTCCCGCCGGTAATGCGCGCCCTCGAAGCGGATCCGATCCACTCCCGCATATGCCGCGGCGATGGCACCGGCCAGATCGGCTCCCGTCGCCTGGACGCCCAGGACGCGGCCCCCCGCCGTCACGAGCCGACCCTCCCGGAGCGCCGTGCCCGCCTGGAAGACGCGGACCCCGGGCAGCCCCTCCGCGGCCTCCACCCCGTCGATGGCGCGACCTCTGCCGTGGCCTCCGGGGTAGCCGGCCGAGGCCATCACGACGCAGACGGAAACGGCCGGCGCCCAGCGCAGGCGCGCGGGCAGGCCGGTCCCCGACGCCGTCGCCTCGAACAGCGCGAGGCAATCCTCGTCGAGCAGGGGCAAGAGCGCCTGGGCCTCGGGGTCTCCGAAGCGGCAGTTGAACTCGATCACGCGCGGCCCGCCATCCGTGAGCATCAGGCCGACGAACAGGATGCCCGCGTAGGGCGCGCCCTCGGCGGCCATCGCCGACAGCACCGGGCGCACGACCGCCGCCATCACCTCGTCCGCGGCCGCCGACGGGAGGAGCGGAGTGGGCGCGTACGCGCCCATGCCTCCCGTATTGGGCCCCTGGTCGCCGTCGTACACCGTCTTGTGGTCCTGGGCGACGCCCAGGGAGATCGCGTCCCGCCCGTCGGTCAGCACGAAGAGCGACGCCTCCTCGCCGCGCAGGAACTCCTCGACCACGACGGTCAGTCCCGCCGGGCCGAACCGGCGCTCCTCCAGGCACGCCGAGAGGGCGCGGTCGGCCTCGGCCAGGGTCTGGCACACGATGACGCCCTTGCCCCCGGCGAGCCCATCCGCCTTGACCACCAGCGGCGCGCCGATCTCGCGACAGAACGCCCGCGCGCGACCGACGTCCCGGAAGACGGCGAACCGCGCGGTGGGCACGCCGTGCCGAGCCATCAGCTCCTTGGCGAACACCTTGGAGCTCTCGATCCGGGCCGCGCTCGCGCTCGGCCCGAGGACCGGGAGTCCGGCGGCCCGGAAGCGGTCGGCGAGGCCGAGGGACAGGGGCAGCTCCGGCCCGACGACGGTCAGGTCAACGCCTTCCCGCCGGGCCAGGTCCAGCAGGTCCTCGATGGCGTCGTCCTTGATCGGGACGCATCGTGCGTGTCGGGCGATGCCGGGATTGCCGGGAGCCGCCAGCAGGGTGCCGAGCCGCGGGCTGCCGGCCATCTTCCAGGCGAGCGCGTGCTCGCGACCGCCGCCACCGACGAGCAGGACCTTCACTCCAGATCCTCGGTGTCCCCGCCCGCCTCCGCCAGGTGCGATCGGGCGATGTCGGCCCACGGGCTGGCCGGGTCCAGCTCGAGGTAGCGGCGCCAGTGCAGCGCCGCCGCGCCGCTGCCCATCCGGCCGAGCGCGCCCGCGAGGTTGAAGTGCGCGTCGGCATACCCGGGGTCGAGCTCGAGGGCGCGCCGATACCAGCTCACCGCAGTGGTCATCTCGCCGAGGTCCTCGTGGAGGGACCCGAGGTTGAAGGCGGCCTGGACGCAGAGATCGTCGGCGGCGAGCGCCGCCCGGTAGCACTCCCCGGCCCGGCCGTAGTGCCCCATGCGATGCTGGAGGAGCCCGAGGTTGTTCCAGGCCGCGGCGTAGCCGGAATCGATGGCGATGACCCGCGCATAGGCGTCCACGGCCTCCGTCCAGCGCTCGGGATCGCCATCCCACCGGGACGCCCGCTCGAACCAGCTGTCGGCGGAGGCCGCGCGCGGCAGCATGGGGCGCACCAGGCCGCGCGTCAGGGACTCGCGCGCTTCGCGCTCGAGATCGTCGAGGTCGAGGTCGAGCAGCGCCTGGCCGGTGCGCGGATCGAAGCGAACGTCGCCGTGTGCGGCCACGACCCGGCGACCGCGCACGCTGAGCCGAAGCTCGCTGAGCGGACTTCCCGTGCCGGGCAGGAGGCGCCGCGCGCCCTCCAGAGCCTGCCGGACCTCCCTGACCCCGGCCCCGGCCTCGAGCAAGGCCGTCGCCACCCTCGCCCCGACCAGATCGCGAAAGCCGTACCGCGCCTCGTCCGGGCCGAGAAGGCCGAGCCGGCGGAGCTGGGAGGCGCGCTTGGGGCTCAGGCGGAGCAATCGCGTCAGCTCGCGCGTGGTGAAGACGCGCTCGGGAGTGCCCGGGATGGGCGCGGGCTCGTCCACGATCGTCACGTGAGGTCGGAGGGCGCCGGCCCCTGCGCCCGCGCACGGGGCGACGGCCGATTGCGGACCGGGTTGATCGCGCGCCGTCGGGCGAGGTCGGGAGGAGCCACGCCAGGGCTCAGTGCCTGAAGTGCCGGATGTCGGTCACCACCACGGCCATCCCGTGCTCGTTGGCGGCGGCCACGACCTCCGCGTCGCGGAGCGACCCGCCGGGGTGGATGACGGCGGTGGCCCCGGCCCGCGCCACCACGTCGAGACCGTCCCGGAAGGGGAAGAAGGCGTCGGAGGCGCAGACCGAACCCGCCGTGTCGAGGCCGAGGTCCCGCGCCCGCATCACCGCGATACGCGCCGCGTCGACACGATTCATCTGGCCCGCCCCCACCCCGATCACCTGCTCGGCGGTGGCGAGCACGACCGCGTTGGACTTCGCGTGCTTGGCCACGCGCCAGGCGAAGCGGAGGGCTCGCGCCTCCGCCTCGGTCGGCGCGCGGTCACTGACCACGCGAAGCCGCTCCACGTCGAGATCGACGGCATCGGCCTCCTGTGCGAGAAGACCGCCGAGCACGCTCCGGACCTCTCGCCGAGGACCGGGATGCTCGCTCCGCGCGGTCGCCACGCGCAGCACGCGGCACTTCTTCTTGGTTCGCCGCAGCTCCTCCAGCGCCGCCGGCTCGTACGCGGGGGCGAAGAGGATCTCGAGCAGGATCCCCGAGAGCTCCTTCACGACGCCGAGGTCCAGCACCCGATTCACCCCGGCGATCCCGCCGTAGATGGACACGGGATCCGACGCCTTGGCCCGGCGCATGGCCTCCGCAACCGACTCGCCCACGGCCACTCCGCACGGGTTCGTGTGCTTGATGACGACGGCTGCCGGTTCCTCGAACTCGAGCAGGAGCCCGAGCGCGGCCGACCAGTCGAGCAGGTTGTTGTAGGAGAGGTCCGGGCCGTGCAGCTGCTCGGCGTCGGCGAGACCGCCCGTCTCCTCCCCGGCGACCCGGTAGAAGGCCGCGGCCTGGTGCGGGTTCTCGCCGTAGCGGAGCCCCAGGGCCCGCTCCGCGATGACGTGGAGCCGCGAGGGCAGCCCGGCGGCCCCGGTCTCCACGCCATCGCCGTCGCGCCGAACGAGGTAGCCGGCGATGGCGGCGTCGTACTCGGCCGTGCGCCGGAACGCCTCGGCGGCGAGGCGTGCCCGGGTGGCTGGGGCCAGCGCGCTCCCGCCCCGGCGAAGCTCGTCGAGCAGCGCCGCATACTGGCTTGGGTCCGTGACGACCGCCACGCTGTCGTGATTCTTGGCGGCCCCGCGAATCATCGACGGACCCCCGATGTCGATGTTCTCGATCGCCTCCTCGAAGGGCACGTCGGGGCGCGCGATGGTCCGGGCGAACGGGTAGAGGGCCACCACCACCAGGTCGATCGGGCGGATCCCCTGGCCGTCCAACGCCGCCATGTGCTCGGGCCGGTCCCGGCGGGCCAGGATGCCGCCGTGAACGGCAGGGTGCAGGGTCTTCACGCGCCCGTCGAGCATCTCGGGAAATCCGGTGACGTCCGCCACGTCCACCACCGGCACCCCGGCGGCGCGGAGAAGCCGGGCCGTCCCTCCCGTCGACACGATCTCGATGCCGAGCTCGTGAAGGCCACGGGCGAGGTCCGCCACCCCGACCTTGTCGTGAACGCTGATGAGGGCGCGCCGCACCGGCCTCATGTCCCCTCCCCCGTCTCCGCGATGTGCACGCGGCGCCCGTCGATGCGCAGGCGGCCCTCGGCGAACAGCCGGATCGCCTCCGGGTACAGGCGATGCTCCTCGGCGAGAATCCTCTGGGCGAGCGCGGCCTCGGTATCCCCGGAGCGGACCGGCACCGCCGCCTGCAGGACGATGGGGCCCGAATCCAGGCCCTCGTCGACGAAGTGGACGGTGGCGCCGGCCACGCGCACGCCGTGCTCGATCGCTTGCCGCTGGGCATGGAGACCCGGGAAGGCGGGCAGAAGCGAGGGGTGGATGTTGAGGAGCCGTCCATGGAAGTGGCGGACGAGATCCGCGCTCAGGATGCGCATGTATCCGGCGAGGCACACGAGGGCCACCTGGCGGCGGTCCAGGGCGCCCGCCACCGCCTTGTCGTGCGCCTCCAGGCTCGGGTGGTCGCGGCGCTCCACGACCACGGTCTCGATCCCGTGGCGCCGGGCGACATCGAGGGCCCGGGCATCCGGCCGGTCCGAGACGAGCACGACCACGCGCGCAGGCACCTGCCCGGACTCGCTGGCGCGGACGATCGCCTCGAAATTCGACCCGCGCCCGGAGGCGAGCACACCGACCGGGAGCAGCGCCCGATCAGACATGCCCGACACCGGGCTCTCCGACCACCACCGCACCGATGTCGAACCCCCGCGCCCCGCCCCGGCTTCGCCGGCCCGCCGGCGCGGACGTGGCCAGCCTCGCAATGGGAGAGACGGCAGCGTCGCCGGCCTCGATGTCGACGCCGGCGGCCCGATAGCTCAGTGGCTCCATCCGCACCGAGTGCCCTGAGTCGACCGTTCGTCCACTCACGGCGCCGGATGGCGTGGGGCGCCCTCCCACGGGACCGTGGCGTTCTGCGGAATCGCCGAAGGCACCCATCATCCGTCTCGTCGCCCCCTCAAGTGCCGGCGACGCTCCTGCGACACGGCGTGTCCCGCGGGGAGGGCCCCGCCCCGCCCGGCGCTGTGTCCGCGCGATCGCTGACGTCCGGACACTAGTGGTCGAAGAGGCGGAGCTGGGGACTGTCGTCCCCCGAGAAACCGACCCGATACTGACCCGTGAAGCAGGCGTGGCAGAAGTGACTGGTCTCGCTTCCCGTCGCCTTCAGCATGCCCTCCAGCGAGAGATATCCGAGGGAGTCGGCGGCCAGGTAGCGCTGGATCTCGGCCACCTCGTGACTGGCCCCGATCAGCTCCTTGCGCGTCGGCGTGTCGATGCCGTAGTAACACGGCCACTTGATGGGCGGCGACGAGATGCGCATGTGCACCTCGCGCGCCCCGGCCTGCCGCACCATCTTCACGATCTTTCGGCTCGTGGTCCCCCGCACGATGGAGTCGTCCACCACCACCACCCGCCGCCCCGCCAGCACCTCGCGGTTCGGGTTGAGCTTCACCTTGACCCCGAAGTGCCGGATGCCTTGCTTCGGCTCGATGAACGTGCGGCCGACGTAGTGGTTGCGCACGAGCCCCATGTCGTAGGCGATGCCCGACTCCTCGGCGTACCCGAGTGCCGCGCCCACCCCGGAATCCGGCACCGGGATCACGAGGTCGGCGGGCACCGGGTGCTCCCGGAAGAGCTGGTGGCCCATGGCCTTGCGCACGGCGTGAACATTGCGCCCCCACAGCACGGAATCGGGCCGGGCGAAGTACACGTACTCGAAGACACACTGCAGCCGCTCCCCCGCCGCGAAGGGCCGAAGGGAGGTGACCCCGCGCGCATCGACGACGAGCACTTCCCCCGGCTCGACGTCGCGGACGAAGCCCGCCTCCATCAGGTCGAGGGCGCACGTCTCGGAGGCGAGGACCCAGCTGTCGCCGAGGCTCCCGAGGGACAGCGGGCGGAATCCGGACGGGTCGCGCACGCCGATCATCGCGGTCGGCGTCAGGAGGAGCAGGGTGTACGCCCCCTGCACCTGCGCGAGCGCCCGCGGCAGCCGCTCGACCAGCGACGCCCCCTCGGCGCGGGCCAGCAGGTGGAGGATCACTTCCGTGTCCGACGAGGACTGGAAGACGGCCCCGTCCCGCTCGAGCTGTCCGCGCAGGGCCTCGGCATTCACGATGTTGCCGTTGTGAGCGATGGCCACGGGGCCATGGACGGTATTGGCGCTGATGGGCTGGGCGTTGCGGATGTTGGAGCTGCCCGCCGTCGAGTACCGGACGTGCCCGATGGCCCGGACGCCGGGCAGCCGCCGGAGCCGGTCGCGGCTGAACACGTCGGCGACCCAGCCCATGGCGCGCTCGACATGAAAGGCCTCGCCGTCGGTGGCGGCGATGCCCGCCGACTCCTGGCCGCGGTGCTGCAACGCGTACAGGCCGAGGTACACGACGTTGGCGGCCTCGAGGTGGTTGAAGACACCGAACAGCCCGCACTCGTCGTGAAACTTGTCGTCGAGCTGGAACGCCCGATCGTCACTCGACATGTCGCGCAAACCCCGTTCTCCACGCATGGCCGATCTGGTCCAGGGCCAGGTCCACCCACACCGCTCCGCCCGCGCCGACGACGAACCTCTCGTCCGTCACGCGCCCGATCCATCGCCACGGGATCCCCGCCCTCGCCATGGCGCCCGTGAAGCCCGCTTCCGCCCCGGGGGCCACCGACACCACGATGCGCGACGGCCCCTCGCCGAGGAGCGTCGCGTGCGGCGCCTCCCCCGAGCGAGCGGCGAGATCCACGCGCACGCCGAGCGCCCGCGGCCCCGCGAGGCACGACTCGGCCAGGGCCACCGCGAGACCTCCTTCCGCGCAGTCGTGGGCCGAGCGCACCAGCCCGGCCCCGATGGCGGCCCGGCAGGCCTCGGTGACCCGGCGCTCCAGACCGAGATCAAGCGGCGCGGGACGGCCGCGCAGCAGCTGGTGAGCGGTCCACAGGTACTCGGAGCCGCTCAGGCTGATCGCCTCCGGCCCCAGGAGGGCCACGCGGTCGCCCGCGGCCTTGAACCAGGCCGTGCAGCGGCGATCGATGTCGTCGAGAAGCCCGACCATCCCGATGACCGGCGTGGGCAGGATCGCTCGGCCCAGGGTCTCATTGTAGAAGGACACGTTGCCGCCCACCACCGGGATTCCGAGGATCTCGCACGCCTCCGCGATACCCGCCACCGCCTCGGCGAACTGCCACAGGATCTCCGGCCGCTCCGGGGAGCCGAAGTTGAGACAGTCCGTGAGCCCGAGGGGCCGCGCCCCGACCACGGCCAGGTTCCGCGCCGCCTCCGCCACCGCCATGGCGGCGCCGGCCCGCGGGGCCAGGTATACGAACCGCGCGTTGCCGTCGGTGGTGAGCGCGATACCCTTGCGCGTCCCCTTGAGCCGGAGCACCCCCGCGTCCCCACCGGGAAGGGCCACCGAGTTCAGACCCACCTGTTGGTCGTACTGCCGGTACACCCACTCCTTCGACGCCACCGTGGGCGAGCCCAGCACGTCCAGGACGGCGCCTGCCACGTCCGTGGGCGGGGGCAGCGCGAGGGGGTCGAAGCTCTCCAGTTCGTCCTGCCACGAGGGCCGGGCCGTCGGCTTCCGGTAGATTGGGGCCTCGTCAGCGAGAGCGCGGGGTGGAACCTCGGCCACGATCCGTCCGCCCATCTTCACGGTGAGGAGGCCGTCCGGCGTCACCCGCCCAATCTGGACCGCGTCCAGGTCCCAGCGCGAGAAGACCTGCCGGATCTCCTCCTCGCGGCCGCGCTGCGCCACCAGGAGCATGCGCTCCTGCGACTCGGACAGCATGATCTCGTACGGGGTCATCCCCGTCTCGCGCTGGGGAACAAGCGAAAGCTCGATCTCCATGCCCGTGCCGGCGCGGGCCGGCATCTCCGAACACGCACAGGCCAGTCCGGCGGCCCCCATGTCCTGGATGCCGACGACGGCTCCCGTCCGCATGGCCTCGAGGCACGCCTCGAGCAGGAGTTTCTCGGTGAACGGGTCGCCCACCTGCACGGTGGGCCGGCGTTCCTCCGCCCCCTCGTCGAACGTTGCCGACGCCATGGCCGCGCCGTGGATGCCGTCTCGCCCGGTCTTTGCACCCACGTAGAAGACGGGGTTGCCGGGCCCCTCGGCCCGGGCGCGGACAATGCCGTCGGTGGACACCAGGCCGACGGCCATGGCGTTCACCAGCGGATTGCCCGCGTAGTCAGGGGCGAACCCGACTTCACCACCCAGGTTGGGCACCCCGAAGCAGTTGCCATACCAGCTGATCCCGGACACGACACCCTGCACGAGCCGGCGCGTCCTCGGCTCGCCGGGATCACCGAAGCGGAGCGAATCCAGGATGGCGATGGGTCGGGCCCCCATGGTGAAGATGTCGCGGAGAATGCCACCGATCCCCGTCGCCGCCCCCTGGAACGGCTCGATGAACGACGGGTGATTGTGGCTCTCCATCTTGAACACGAGCCCGAGGCCGTCGCCGAGATCGACAATGCCGGCGTTCTCCCCCGGCCCCTGGAGCACGTGGGGCGCCGTCGTGGGCAAGAGGCGCAGAAACACCCGGGAATGCTTGTACGCACAGTGCTCCGACCACAGGGCCGAGAAAAGTCCCAGCTCGGTGAACGTGGGCTCGCGACCGAGCCGCGCCACCACTCGCTCATATTCCGGGGGGGTGAGACCGTGGGCAACCGCCAGGTCCGGTGTGACCTTGGGCTCGCCGCCCGTCACCCGAGGTCTCGTGCGCGCATGTGTGGCCGCGGATGTCCGACATCGCTCCCCCGAGCGCCCGGGTCGCCGGCGCGACCGACGGCGTCCCCGCTTCGCATCGGGAACCGTCGCCTCGGCCCGGTCTTCCCGCTCCGCAACGCCGCTATCGCTTCAGAAAGGAGCCGTCCTCAACCAGGCTGCCGAGGAGGGAATTGAACACGAGCAGACCGTCGGTCGCGCCCAGGGCGCTCTCCGCGGCCCGCTCCGGGTGCGGCATCAGGCCGAGGACCGTTCCTTCCTCGTTGATGATCCCGGCGATGTTGTCGAGCGACCCGTTGGGATTGGCGTCCCGCGTCACGCGACCATCCTCGGTGCAATAGCGAAACACGATCTGCCCCTTCTCGCGCAGCGAGCGCAGCGTCTCCCCGTCGGCGTAGAACTTCCCCTCGCCGTGGGAGATCGGCATCCTCAGCACCTGGCCACTTCGCATGGCCTTGGTGAAGGCGGTATCGGCGTTCTCGGTCAGCAGATGCGTGGACTGGCAGCGATACTGCAGGCACTCGTTCCGCATGAGGGCCCCGGGCAGGATGCGCGATTCGCACAGGATCTGGAATCCGTTGCACGAGCCGAGGACGTATCCCCCGCGCCCCACGAATTGGGCCAGCGCCTCGACCACCGGGGACCGGCCCGCGACCGCCCCGGCGCGCAGGTAGTCGCCGTAGGAGAAACCGCCGGGAAGGATCACGCAGTCGAGATCCGCCAGGTTGGTCTCGCGGTGCCACACGTAGCGGACGGGCTGCCCGAGCACCTCGCCGATCACGTGGTGGAAATCGCAATCACTCCACGTGCCGGGGAAGACCACGACTCCGAATCGCATGGGGCCCGCTTTCCTCCTTTTATCGGGACGACGCCAGGGACTGCCTCACTTTACTCCGCGCCCCTCGTTGTGGCAAGGCCCGGCGCCCCCTCCGGGGCGATCTCGATGGTGCATCGCTCGATGACGGGGTTCGCGAGCAGGCGCTCGCACATCGCCTCGAGCCGCCGGCGCGCCGCCGCCGGATCATCGAGGTCGAGATCGACGTCGATCACCTTGCCCAGGCGCACGTCGACGACCTCCCCGAACCCGAGGGCGTGGAGCGAGCGCTTCACCGAGGTGCCCGGCACATCGAGGATGCCGTCTTTGAGCCGGACGAGAACGCGCGCTTTCATCCGGCCCCGACGACGCGCCGATACACCTCCTGGTAGGCCTCCTCGACGCCCCCCAGATCGCGGCGGAACCGGTCCTTGTCGAGTCGCTCCCGCGTCGACGCATCCCAGAGGCGGCACGTGTCGGGGCTGATCTCGTCGCCCAGCCACAGCCGCCCGCGATGCCGCCCGAACTCGAGCTTGAAGTCCACCAGGAGCAGCTTCTTGCCGCGCAGGAACGGCCGGAGCACGGCGTTGATCCGGAGCGCGGTGCGGCGGATCCAGCTGAGCTCGGCCGGGGTGGCGAGCTTGAGCATTTGGACGTGATCCTCGTTGATCATGGGGTCGCCGAGCGGATCCGACTTGTAGTAGAGCTCGACCAGCGGCTGGCGGATGGCGACGCCCTCGTCCAGCCCGGTGCGCTTGGCCAGGCTGCCCGCCACGACGTTGCGAACGATGGTCTCGATCTTGATGATGTCGAGCCGCCGGCACACCATCTCGCGGTCGGAGCGAAGGCCCAGGTAGTGCGTCGGGATGCGGGCGCGGCCGAGCCGCTCGAAGATGCGTGCCGACATCTGGTTGTTCACCACGCCCTTGCCCACGATGGTGCCCTTCTTGAGCGCGTTGAAGGCAGTGGCGTCGTCCTTGAAGAACTGGATGACGACCCCCGGATCCCGGGTCGCGTAGACGATCTTCGCCTTGCCCTCGTACAGCTTCTCCCCCGGCTCGTGGATCGTGCCGTCGGGCTTCATGTCGCGACCCTCCGGGCCGCGAGCGGCGTGACGCTACAGGAGACCGATCCGGCGGTAGATCGCATCGACGTTCCTCACGTACCACGACGGATCGAAGCAGGCGTCCAGCTCCGCGGGTGGGAGCAGGCCGTTGACGTCGGGATCGGCGGCGAGCAGATCGCGGAAGGCGACGTTCTCCCGCCACGCTCGCATGGCGTTTCGCTGGACGAGCTGGTAGGCCCGCTGGCGCGGCAGTCCCGTGCCGGCCAGGCGGAGGAGCACGCGCTGCGAGAACATCAGGCCGAGGCTCCGGTTCATGTTCTCCCGCATGCGCGCGGGGTACACCTGCAGCCCGCCGACGATGCGGGTCATCTGGTGCAGCATGTAGTCGAGCAGGATCGTCCCGTCGGGCAGGATCACGCGCTCCACGGAGGAGTGGCTGATGTCGCGTTCGTGCCAGAGGGCGACGTCCTCGAGGGCCGCCACCACGTGGCCGCGGACGAGGCGGGCAAGCCCGCAGACCTGCTCGCAGGACACCGGGTTTCGCTTGTGGGGCATGGCGCTCGAACCCTTCTGCCCCTCGGCGAACGGCTCCTCGGCCTCCAGCACCTCCGTCCGCTGCAGCCCCCGGATCTCGAGGGCGACTTTCTCGAGCGACGCGGCCACAATCGCGAGCACGGAGCAGAGCTCCGCGTGCCGGTCCCGCTGGAGCACCTGGTTGGAGACGGGATCCGCCTCGAGGCCGAGCAGGCGGCACACCTCCTCCTCGACCTCGGGGTCGACGTGAGCAAACGTCCCCACCGCGCCGGAGATCTTCCCGACCCGGACAGTTTCCCGGGCCCGGCGCAGCCGCTCCAGGTTGCGGCCAGCCTCGGCGTACCAGAGGGCGGGCTTCAGGCCGAAGACCATCGGCTCGGCGTGGACGCCGTGCGTGCGGCCGACGCAGGGCGTCTCCTTGTGGGCGAGAGCCAGCCTCGCGAGCACCGCGCGGAAGCGCTCGAGCCCCTCGACGAGGAGAGCGCAGGCGCGCTGGAGCTGGAGCGCCTGGGCGGTGTCCACCACATCCGAGGAGGTCAGGCCCATGTGAACGTAGCGCGAGTCGGCCCCGAGCGACTCCTCGAGGTTCGTGAGGAAGGCAACCAGGTCGTGGTGCGTGGTCGCCTCGATCTCGGCGATGCGGTCCGCAGAAACGCGCGCGCCCGCCTTGATCCGCCCGAGGGCCTCGGCCGGGATGAGCCCGCGCCGGGCATACACCTCGCAGACCGCGAGTTCCACCTGGATCCAGCAGTCGTACTTCTCCTGCTGGCTCCAGAGGCGGCCCATCTCGGCCCGGGTGTAGCGGTCGATCATGCGGTCGGCAGAGCGCCGCCCGGCGCCGGCCCTCCCCCCAGATCGACCAGCGACCCCGGCGCGGGGCCTCTCGGGCAGAAGGGCGGGCTCAATGCCGCAGAAGCTCGCGGGGCAGGTTCCGGCGGTCGAGCGGACCGAGGGTGACGAGGGCGAGCTGCTCCTCGTCGAGCACCCGGTGGATCAGGGCCTCGACCTCGTCCGGGCGGACGCGGTCGATGGCGGCCAGCATCTCGTCGATCGAGAGGAACGCGCCAAAGCGCAGCTCCTGCTTCGCCAGCCGGTTCATCCGGCTCGAGGTCGACTCGAGCGACAGCATCAGATTGCCCTTCAGGTGGTCCTTCGAGCGGCGCAGCTCCTCCGCGGTGACCCCGTCCTTCTTGAGCGATCGCACTTCCTTGACGAGGGCCTTGACGACCTTGGCGAAGTTGGCCCCGTCCGTGCCCGCGTAGATGTAGACGATGCCGCTGTCGCGGAACGACTGCGTCCCGGAATGCACCGAATACACGAGGGCCTGTCGCTCCCGCACCTCCTGGAACAGGCGGGACGACATGCTGCCGCCGAGGATGTCGTTCAGCAGGGACAGCGAGTACCGGTCGGGCGCGGCATCCGGGATTCCCGGGAACCCCATCACGAGGTGGACCTGCTCGAGCGGCTTGGTGACGACGTGCACGCCCGGCTGCAGGGGCGCCAGCGTCAGCGCGTGTGGGCGCATGGAGCGGGCAAACCCCTCGAAGCGAGACCCGAACTGGTCGAGCACCCGGGCGTGATCGAGCCGCCCCGTCACCGCCACCGTGATCCGCCCCGGCGAGTACTCCTCCTCGAAGTGCCGGAGGATGAGCTCGCGCTCGAACCCGCGCACGGTATCCCACGCTCCGAGGATGGGCCGCCCCAGAGGATGCCCGGGCCACACGCGCTCCGCGAACAGGTCGTGGATCAGGTCGTCGGGAGTGTCCTCGACCATCTTGATCTCCTGATGAACGACCGATTTCTCCTTCTCGATGTCCTCCTCGGAGAAGAGCGGCCGCATCAGGATGTCGGTGAGGAGATCCACGGCCATGGGCAGGTGCTCGTCGAGGACGCTGACGTAGAAGCAGGTGTATTCCTTGGCCGTGAAGGCGTCCATCTGCCCGCCCACCGAGTCGATGGCGCGCGCAATCTGCTCCGCGGTGCGGGTGGCCGTGCCCTTGAACACCAGATGCTCGATCAGGTGCGAGATCCCGCCCCGACCCTCGGGCTCGACCCGGGAGCCCGTCTCCACCCAGACGCCCACCGCGACCGAGCGCACGTGCGGCATCGCCTCGGTCACGACCCGGATACCGTTCGGCAGGACGTCCTTGCGATAGTGCTCCGTCACGCCGGGGCGCCCCCTCCCGTCTGCAGCTTCTCCTGCTCGGCGAGTTGCGGCTGGTCGCGGAGCGCCGCCTTGCGGGAGAGCCGGACCCGGCCGGTGCCGTCGATCTCGATGACCTTCACCGCGACCTCGTCGCCCTCGGCGAGCACGTCGCCCACGGCCCGGATCCGCGCCTCCGCAATCTGTGAGATGTGGAGCAACCCCTCGGTGCCGGGCATCAGCTCCACGAAGGCGCCGAACTCCTTGATGCTCTTGATCCTGCCCAGGTACACCCGGTCCAGCTCCGCCTCCCGGCAGATGTCCTGGATCATCCCGATGGCGCGCTGAGCCGCCTCGTTGCTCGGGGAGAAGACGGTCACCTTGCCGTCGTCCTCGACCTCGATCTTCGCCCCGGTCTTTTCCTGCATCCCCTTGATGATCTTGCCGCCGGGGCCGATGATCTCCCGGATCTTCTCCGGCCGGATCTTGATGGTGAGGAAGCGCGGGGCGTGCGGCGACAGGGTCGTGCGCGGCTCCTTGACCGTCTCCGCCATCCGCGCCAGCACGTGGATGCGCGCCTCCCGGGCCTGGCCAAGGGCGGCGCGCATGATCTCGACGGACACCCCGCCGATCTTGATGTCCATCTGGAGGCCTGTGATGCCCTTCTCGGTGCCGGCGACCTTGAAGTCCATGTCGCCGTAGTGGTCCTCCGTCCCCATGATGTCGGTGAGGATGCCGAAGCGGTCCCCTTCCTTCACCAGACCCATGGCGATGCCCGCCACCGGCGCCTTGAGCGGAACTCCCGCGTCCATCAGCGCCATCGACGCCCCGCAGACCGAGGCCATCGACGACGACCCGTTCGATTCCAGGATCTCTGACACGACCCGGAGGGTGTAGGGAAACTCCTCCTTCGACGGCAGCACTGGCTCGATCGAGCGATGCGCCAGGGCGCCGTGGCCGACCTCGCGGCGCCCGGGTGTCCCGAAGCGCTTCACCTCCCCGGTCGAGAACGACGGAAAGTTATAGTGCAGAAGGAACCGCCGGTACTTATCTCCTCCGAAGGACTCGACTTTCTGCTCATCATCCTTGGTGCCCAGGGTGGCCGCGACCAGAGCCTGGGTCTCGCCCCGCGTGAACAGCGCCGACCCGTGAGCCCGGGGAAGATAGGCGATCTCCGACCAGATCGGCCTGACCTCCTTCACGCTCCGGCCATCCACCCGGATGCCCTTTTCCACGATGAGCTGCCGCACCTGTGCCCGCTCGAGCTTCTCGAAGTGCTCCCGGGCCTTGGCGCGCTGGCTGTCGTCGAGGCCGGCCGCGCGCACCACCTCCTCGAACGCGGCATCGAGGGCCTGGGCCCGGGCCTGCTTCTCGTGAATGGCCAGGCCGCGGGCAATCGAGGGAGCGGCCAGCTCCTTGACGCGCGCCTCCAGCGAGGGATCAGACACCTCGGCCGCCGCCAGCGCCCATCGCGGCTTGGCGCCCTTGTCCATGAGCTCCCGCTGTAGCCGCGCGAGCCGCTGGCAGTGCTCGTGGGCGAAGGCCAGGGCCTCGAGCATCTGCTCCTCGGTGGCCTCGCGGGCCCCCGCCTCGACCATGAGGATCGCGTCCTCGGTGCCGGCCACCACCACCTCGAGAGCAGCCTCCGCGAGTTGGGCATACGTGGGGTTTACGACCAGATCGCCGCCCACCCGGGCCACCCGGGCGGCCCCGAACGGCCCGTTGAACGGAATGCCGGACAGCGCGACGGCCGCCGAGGATCCGATCATGGCCAGGACATCTGGGTCGGTGTGATTGTCGGCGGAGATGACGAGATTGATGACCTGGATCTCGTTGCGGAATGCCTTGGGAAACAGGGGGCGCATCGGGCGATCGATGAGCCGACAGGTCAGCGTCTCCTTCTCGTCCGGGCGGCCCTCGCGCTTGAAGAAGCCGCCCGGGATCCGACCCCCGGCATACGACTTCTCGCGGTACTCGACGGTCAGCGGGAGGAAGTCCCGGCCCTCGAGAGGGGACCTGCTGGCGACGACGGTCGAGAGGACCATGGTGCCGCCGTAGCGCACCACGACGGCGCCGTCGGCCTGCTTGGCCACCTTGCCGGTCTCGATCGTCAGAAGCTGATCGTTGATCTTCGTGGAGACGGACTGGGCGATCTGGTTCATGTGTGCGGTGTTCCTCCAAGCGGTTGCGGTAGATTCCAGAAGGGATGAGGGCGGGCGGGACGGACGGCGACGGAGTCGGGATCCGCGATCACTTGCGGATCCCGAGCCTTTCCGCCAGCGTCCGGTATCGCTCCGGATCTTTCCTTCGCAGATACTCGAGCAGTCCGCGGCGCTTGCCGATCAGCATCAGGAGGCCGCGCCGCGAATGATGGTCTTTCTGATGGGTCTTGAAGTGATCAGTGAGGCCATTGATCCGCTCGGAGAGGAGCGCGATCTGGACTTCGGGGGACCCGGTGTCACCGTCGTGGGTCTTGAACTGCGCGATGAGACTTTGCTTCTTTTCCAGGGACAGACGCATCTCCCTGCCTCCCGGGGGCTCCCCCCCAATCGCCTCGCCCCCAGAGCCCCGTGACGCGACTCCGCTGGGACGGGTTCGCAAAAAACGCCGCTTGGAACCGGATCAACGCTCCAACGCAGCCTACCATGTGGGCCCAGGCGTGTAAAGGAAGGCGGGGTACCTGTCGGTGCGTGTCACTCCGTCGGGGACCGCCTGGCCAGAGCCGTCCTCGCCGACGCGATGTCGGCGTGAACCTGCGCGGTCAGCGCCTCGACGCTCGGGAACTTCATCTCCGTTCGCAGGCGCTCGAGGAACTGGATGGTCACCGCCCGGTCGTACAGGTCGCCGGCGAAATCGAGAAGGTGCGCCTCCACCCAGTACTGGTTCTCGCCGAAGGTCGGGCGGTACCCGACGTTGACGACACCCCCTGCTTGCCCGCCGGCCCACGCCGTCCGGCACAGGTAGACGCCCGCGGCCAGCAGCAGCGGGCGGTCCGGGCGCAGGTTGGCGGTCGGGAACCCGAGGGTTCGCCCGCGGCCCGCTCCCCGCTGGACGGTTCCCGCAACGGCGTAGGCACGGCCCAGGAATCGACGGGCCAGCGTCACGTCGCCATCCCGGAGCGCTTCGCGGATCGCCGTCGACGACACGGTCTGGCCGTCGACCTGGAGCGGCGGCAGGATGTGTGTGGCAAACCCGTGCCGCGCCCCGAGTTCGCGGAGCATCGCCGCCGTCCCGCGCGCACCCCGCCCGAACGTGTGGTTGAAGCCGACCACGACTTCTCGGGTAGCCAGGCGGGTCCCCAGCACATCCGCCACGAACGCCTCCGCCTCGATCCGCGAGAACTCCGCGGTGAATGGGATGACGAAGGTGGCATCGATCCCCTGCTCCGCGATGCGGGCCAGGTTCTCCTCGAGCGTGCCGATGGGAGCGAGCGCGCGCTCGGGGCGCAGCACGGCCGCGGGGGACGGCTCGAAGGTGCAGGCCACGGCCGTCACCCCCGTCGCGCGCGCCCGCTCCACGGTGAACTTCAAGATCTGGGCGTGGGCCAGATGGATGCCGTCGAATGTCCCGAGCGCCACCGCCGTGGGGCGGAGCTCAGGGGGAAACGACGCCAGTCCCTTGAGGATCCGCATGGATGAGCCGCTCCGGCTTCACCGCCCCGTCCCGCCACGAGCCGACACCCAGCAATCGCCCGTCCTCCCCGTACACGCGCACGAGGCCGGCGGCGGCGGCGCGAGCGGGGGCGGTCTGGCCGTGAAGGAAGCGGTGCGCGTCGCTCGCGGGCAGGCGGACCTCGGGCATCGCCACCAGGGCGGTGTCCAGGGGCAGGATCCTCCCGCGCAGGCCGTCCCCGGGACGGGCCTCGCGGATCTCGTCCCAGGGGACCGCCGCATCGATCCGGTACGGCCCGACCCGCGTCCGGCACAGTCGCGCCACCGCTCCGCCGCAGCCGATCGCCTCGCCGATGTCGGCAGCCAGCGTCCGCACGTACGTCCCCCTTCCGCATCGGACCCGCATGGTGAACAGGGGCAGATCGAGGGCCTCGAGCGCGATCGAGCGCACGACCACGGGCCGGGGATCCCGCTCGACGGACAGGCCTTCCCGGGCCAGTTCGTGAAGTCGCCGCCCTTCGTGGTGGAGGGCCGAGTACATCGGCGGGACCTGGTGGATCGTGCCGACGAAGCGGCCGAGCACCGCCGCGACGGCGGCCGCCGATAGGGCAGGCACCGGCCGGGTCTCGAGCACCGCTCCCGAGAGATCCTGGGTGTCCGTGCGCACGCCGAGCCTGACCGTGGCGACGTACTCCTTCTCGAGGTCGACCAGGTACGGGCTCAGCTTGGTGGCCTCGCCCACCAGGATGGGCAGCACCCCGGTGGCGTCAGGGTCGAGGGTGCCGCCGTGGCCGATCTTCGGCGCCCGGAGAAGGCGGCGCACGAGCGCAACGACCTGGAAGGACGTGACTCCGGGCCCCTTGTCCACGGGCAGGATCCCCGAGGCGGGAGCGCTCACGACCGGGGACCGCGGAGCGCCTCACGCACCGCGGTCAGCACCTCCTCCGTCGCCCCGTCGAGCGTCCCGGTCACGGTGCAGCCGGCGGCGTTCTCGTGACCACCGCCCTCGAAGCGGTGCGCGACCCGGTTCACGGCGATGTCGCCCTTGCCGCGCAGGCTCACCTTGACGACGCCGGGAGCCTCCTCGCGCAGGAGGACGGCGACGCGAACGCCGGCGACGGAGCGCGGGTAGTTCACCAGCTCCTCGGCAGCGACGAAGGCATCGGACACCAGGCCGCGGGGCACCGCGAGCCACGCCACCTGCCCATCGGAGCTGATCTGCACCCGGCGCAGCACCTCGGCGAGCTGCCCCAGGGCGTCGGGGGGCCGCTGCTGGTACAGCCGATCCGAGATGAGAGCTGGCGGCGCCCCGCACTCCACGAGGTCGGCGGCAATGCGCAGCGTGCGGGGCGTGGTATTCGAGTAGCGGAAGGATCCGGTATCGGTGTGGATCGCCGTGAACAGGTTCACCGCGATGTCCGCCGTGATCTTGAGCCCGAGCGCGCGCAGCAGCTCGTACACCATCTCGCCGGTCGCGGCGGCCGCCGGATCAATCCAGTTCAGGGTGCCGTACTCCTGGTTGTCCGGGTGGTGGTCGATGTTGAGCACCGCGCCGGCCGGCTCCCGGGTCCCCTCGAGCAAGCCCTCCATCCGCCGGGGGTTCGGGCAGTCCGTCGTCACCACCAGCGGGAACGTCCGCGGGGCGCGGGGCCAGACCTCGTAGCGCTCGGCCCCTGGCAGGAACCGGAGGGGCGGCGGTACGGGGTGAGGCCCGGCCAGGGTGACCGACCATCCTACCTGATCAAGGGCCAGCCCGATCGCGAGCAGCGTCCCCAGCACGTCCGCGTCGGGGTGCACATGCCCGAGCAGCAGCGCCTCCCCTCCCCGGCCGCCGAGAGTCTCGAGAACGGCACGAGGAGGCGCCGCCCGAACCGACGACGTCATCTCACGCATCCGGCGGCTCCGGCGCGGGCGACGCTCGCAGCCCGGCGAGCAGCGTCTGCATCCGGGCCGCGTGCTCCATCGAGCGGTCGGGACGGAACACCAGCTCCGGCGTCACGCGCAGATCGAGATGCCGCCGCAACCAGTTCCGGATGAATCCCCGCGCGCTCTCGAGAGCTCGGAAGGAGGCGACCCACTGCTCCTCCGACCCCAGCACCGAGCAGTACACGCGGGCTTGCCGCAGGTCGGGGGCCACGGCCACCTCCGTCACGGTGACGAAGCCGAGCCGCGGATCCTTCAGCTCGCGATGGAGCAGCAGCGAGATCTCCTCCTTGACCAGCTGGTTCACGCGCTCGAGCCGCTTGCCCTGCATGCCCTCCGTCCCTCACAGGATCTCGATCTGGACGTCGATGACGTAGCCGTCCACGTTGTCCTCGATGAAGTCCATGGCCTTGGAGATGACCTCGTTGGCATGGCGCCCGCTCGCGGAAACGCACGCCAGTGCCAGCGTCGCTCGCTGCCAGGAGTCCTGGTGATCGACCTCGGCCACGGCGATCTCGAAGCGCCGCCGCAACCTCTCCTTGAGCCCCTTGAGGATGTGGCGCTTGCCCTTCAGGGAACCGACATCGGGCAGGTGCAGCTCCACCGTGCCAAGCGCGATCCGCGCCGCCGACATGCTCGCCGAGGCCGTGGGGAGCGGCCGGCACCGCTCAGAGCGTGCGGGCCACCTCTTCCGTGGTGAAGGCCTCGACGACGTCGCCCGCCTGCATCCCCTTCACGCCGTCGACGCTGATGCCGCACTCGAAGCCCTGCAGCACCTCGCGCACGTCGTCCTTGAACCGCCGCAGCGAGCCCACCGTCCCCTCGCCCACCACCGCCTCGCCCCGTCGCACGCGCACCCGGGCGCTGCGCACGATCTTGCCCTCGGTGACGGACGAGCCGGCGACCAGGCCGATCTTGGAGACCGGGAAGATCTGCTTGACCAGGGCGCGACCGACGATGACCTCCCGGATCTCCGGGGCCAGCATGCCCGACAGCGCCGCCTTGACGTCGTTGATGACATCGTAGATGACGTTGTAGCTCCGCACGTCCACACCCTCGGCCTGCGCCTGGCTCGTCGCCTTCGGATCGGCCTTGACGTTGAAACCGAGGACGATGGCGTTCGAGGCCGAGGCCAGCATGACGTCGGACTCGGTGACGCTGCCGACGGACCCATGGATCACCTTGAGCTTGACCTCGTCCGACGAGAGTCGCTCGAGCGACTCCGTGAGGGCCTCCACCGACCCCTGGACGTCCGCCTTCAGGATGAGCCGTAGCTCCTTGACCTCGCCCGAGACGATCTGCTTGTGCAAGTCCTCGAGGGTGATCCGGCTGGACGCCTTGGCCTTGAGCTTGTCCCGCTCCGCCCGCACAGTGGCGATCTGGCGCGCCTTGCGCTCGTCCGCGACCACCAGCAGGCTGTCGCCCGCCTGCGGAACCCCGGACAGCCCGAGGATCTCGACCGGGTCAGACGGCAGGGCCCTCTGGACCTTCTTGCCGCGCTGGTCGAACATCGCCCGGACGCGGCCGGCGTGCGAGCCGACCACCACCGCATCGCCCTCCTTCAGGGTGCCCGCCTGGATCAGGGCGGTCGCCACCGGGCCTCGCCCGCGGTCCAGGCGCCCCTCCACGATGATCCCACGCGCGGCCCGGCCCGGATTGGCCTTGAGCTCCAGGATCTCCGCCTGGAGCGCCATCATCTCGAGGAGCTGGGCGATGCCGTCGCCCCGCTTCGCCGAGGTGTGGACGAAGATCGTCTCTCCGCCCCACTCCTCGGGGACGAGGTTGAGATTCGCCAGCTCCCGCTTGACGCGGTCGGGGTCGGAGCCGGGCTTGTCGACCTTGTTCACCGCCACCACGATCGGCACGTTGGCCGCCCGCGCATGGTTGATGGCCTCCACGGTCTGCGGCATCACCCCGTCGTCGGCGGCCACCACGAGAATCACGAGGTCGGTTGCCTGGGCGCCGCGCGCCCGCATCGCCGTGAAGGCCTCGTGGCCCGGCGTGTCGAGGAAGGTGACCTTGCCGTGGGTGGTGTCTACCTGATACGCCCCGATGTGCTGGGTGATGCCCCCGAACTCCCGCTCCGCCACCTTGGTGGTCCGGATGGCATCGAGGAGCGAGGTCTTGCCATGGTCGACGTGGCCCATGACCGTCACCACCGGGGGCCGGACCTTGAGCTGGGTCGGGTCGGTCTCCTCCTCCTCGAGCACGTCGCCCTCGAGCGAGCGGACCTCGACGTCGAAGCTGAACTTGTCGGCCACCAGCTTGGCTGCCGTCGGGTCGAGAACCTCGTTGAGCGTCGCCATCACGCCGAGATCCAGGAGCGCCTTGATGACCTCGCCCGACTTCCGCCGCATCGCCGCGGCCAGTTCCCCGACCGTGACCGACTCCGGCAGCTTGATGAGCTCGCGCTTGATCTCCACGGGCTCAGCGGGCGGCGCCGCCGGGCGGGGCTCGGGCCTGGCCGCAATGGGAGCGGCGGGCACGACAGGCCGGGCCGGCGGCACGGGCTGACCCGGCCGTGCCGGCGGCGGCGCCGGCGCCGGGCGCGACGGG
>DATKEI010000430.1:0-3249 GCA_035544455.1 Binatia bacterium
GGGCCAGATGGCCTGCGGCCCGTGGCTGGCCATGATGTCCTGCCAGCGCGCGGCAATCTCGCCGAGGGCGTCGTCCCACGAGACGCGCTCGAAGCGCCCCTCGCCCTTGGCGCCGACGCGGCGCATCGGGTGGAGGAGGCGGTCGGGCTGGCGGGCGTGATCGAGATACCGGTTGACCTTGGCGCAGAGCGCCCCGCGCGTGTACGGATGATGGCGGTCGCCCCGCAGCGCCACGGCCTCGCCGTCGCGGACAGTGACCACCCAGCTACACGTGTCCGGGCAATCGAGCGGGCAGGCGCCGCGAACCTCGCGCACGCTGGCGTCGGTGGTCATCTCGCGATCATCCTCCTCGAGCGGGACGGGCCCGCCCGGCCATTGTTCGGGCGCTCTGCCGGCCGTGTCAAGCCGATGGCGGCCAAGCGGGCGGATGTACAGTGGGCCGACTACCATGGATGCGTGCGGCCGCAACTCCATGGGATACCGGATCAGTCGTCGGCCAGCGCGGTCCGGATCCGGCCGAGAGCCGCGACGAGCTGGCCTTGACCCGCGTGGCCGGCCATCTCGATGAGAAAGTCGTAGTGCTCGAGGATCGACTTCCATTGCCGCGGCGACGATGCCCGCTGCCTCGCCTCCCGGTAGGCGCCGACGACGGCCTCGACGTGGCTGGCCAGATCCCCGACGATCATGTGGTCGAGGCTGAGGCAATCTCCGCGGGCGCTATGCGACCAGAAGTCGCCCTCGCGTCCGGCTCGCCGCTCCTCGCTGGCGGCGATCTCGTCGAAGAGCGCCCGGGCGTCGGCCGGGAGAGCGCCGCCGTCCTGGCCGTGCAGGCCCAGGATGAAGCGCGCGGTGAGCGCGTTCGTGTGAGCGTAGTAGTCCCGCGGGGTTCGCTGGTCGGCGGGAACCGCCGTCGCGGCGGCGCCCTTCTCGTAGGCGTCCCGCATCGCCTCGAGGGCGAGCCGGCGCGCGGCGACGTCCCCCGCCAGCCACGCCTTCCGCTTGAAGGCACTGCCCTTCAGGCTCAATCGCTCGGCCGTCGGGGCCAGGGCGATGAGCAGGTCGAGGTGGCCAAGGGCCTCCGCCACGAGAGCATCGGGATCGGGCACGGCGCGCGTCGCCCTCGGCGAGTGCTGGTGAAGCGAGACGGCCCACCGGGCCTTGAGATTGGCGAGCTGTTCGATCGCGCGCACGGGCACGTTGGCCCCCTCCGCCTTGAGCGCATCCTCGTAGCACTGGATGGCGCGCTCGAAGTCGTCGATCTCGCCGTGCGCCTGGCCAAGGGCCGCGCACACGCCCCCGGCCTTGCGCCAGGCGACGGGAATCCGGCTCTCCAGCGCCTTGAGCCGCGCCCTCAGCCGGTCGGCGGTCTCGGGGCCGTCCGAGGCCAGCGCATCCTGCCGGAGGTTGTCCAGCTCGGCGATGAGCTCGTCCGGGGTGAAGAAGGCGAGGCCGCCCCCGCTCCGCTCGCCGTCCGCCGCCTCGGTGATCAGCCGGAAATCGGGGTCGCCATAGCACTGGTACGCGCCCCAGGTGTTGACGCCGGGGTGGTCCGCGTAGGCGCGCTTGCGCGCGGCCTGCACGGCGCGGCCGAACCGCTCGCCGCCGAGCATCCGGCGGTAGAACTCCTCGGCGAACGTCCGCGCCGCCCCGTCGTCCACCGCCCAGCCCGCGGCCACCACGGCCCGGACGCCCATCCTGATCAGCTGGGTCGAGATGTTGGCGGCCAGCCGGTGGCGATCGCGGCGGGCGGGCGCGCGCCCCGTCTGATCCATGCCGGAGAAGCAGCAATTGATGAACACGAGGTCGGGCACGTAGCGCATCTGCTCGATCTCGGCCGGGGTCAGGAACACGAGGTTCCCGATCAGCATGCCGGTCATCGGCTGGTCGGGGGCGGCGGCGGGCACGACCGCGCCGGGCGAGGCTCCGTACGCCCGATCGCCGAGCGCGGCCGAAGACCGGTCACCGGACGCGGGGCCCCCGCCCGGCGAGAACCGGTACAGGCCATGCCCGGCAAGGTGCAGGATCCGATATGGCCGGGCGAAGAGCTCGCGGACGATCGCGTCCGAGGTCTCGTGGATCACCGCCGATGTCTCGTAGGCATGGGTCTGGAGCAGGGCCCGGACGGTCTCGGCTTCATCTCGAGCGCCGGGGAGCTGCGAGAGGGCAAGCTCGTTCGCCACGCCCAGGGGATAGGCGAGATCCGGATCGCCGACGACGAGGGCCGTGTTGGACACCGGCCCCATGATGCGGGCCCGATGGTCCGGCGCTTCGCGCTGCCGGATCATGCCGGCCTGCACCGCCAGAGGCGCGTGGAACTCGTCGGTCGCCGCCCCCTCGGCGGCGCCCGAGAGCCCGTCGTGCATGAGCTCCCAGGGGTAGGCGGCCGCGGCGTCGTTGACGACGAGCACGAGGTCTCTCCGCTCCCGGGCGAACGGCTTGAGATCATTCGGCCACAGCAGCTCGAACAGAGTGCTCGCGATCCGCTCGTCGGACCGCGTGGAGCCGATGGCCTGTCCGATGAACTGATCGATCAGACTCCGCTGCGTCGGCAGGATGGAGACCTCGGCGCGGGCCCGATCGGTCAGCGCGGTGATCTTGAGCTGCCCGTTCTCCTCGAGGATCTGGAGCCGATCCCACCACCCGGTGGCTTGCTCGAAGGCGACGCGATATCGCCCCCCGTCGCTCGTCTCGACCTCGCGCGCGAGGTCGAACTCCCGCTCGAGCTCGGGATCGCGCACCACGTCGGCGAGGACCCGGGCAGCCTCGATCGCCCGGTCGCGATAGAGCTCGATGAACTCGACGGCGGCGATGCGGACGCGGTCGGCCAGCCGGGCTTGCTGGAGGCGCTGGTTGGCGTGCCAGACGCCCCGCAGCAGCGCATCGGCGGCGTCGCGGATGGTCAGCCCGGCCGCGGTGGTCCCGATGAGCAAGATCGAGAGGGTCACCTCCGCCACCGCGCCGCGGGCGGAGATCTCCAGGCTCTCGAGGCGGTTCAGCGCGTGCGCGACGAGCGCGCGCGCGAACGTCTCGGTGAGCAGCCCGGCCTTGAGCTCGCCGACCTTGCCGAGCCCCACCACGAGGGCACCGGGGAACGCGCCCTCGCCAGACAGGGTCTCCGAGGTATTCAGGGGACCCGGATAGAGGCCCAGCGCCTGCCGCCGCGTGAGTCGCCCCCCGAGCTGGCGGTCGATCTGGGCCTCCGCGCTGATGATGGTGTCGCCCTGGTAGTGACCCACCACCACGGCGTGG
>DATKEI010000431.1:0-22147 GCA_035544455.1 Binatia bacterium
GATGATCTGGCGCGCGTAGGCGTCGAAGCTGGTCCCCATCCGCAGAACGCCCGCCGCCGCCTCCGCGGCGAGGCGCCCGCTGCGAATGGCGGGGCCGATGCCCTCGCCGGAGAGGTCGCGGGCGAGGCCAGCGGCATCGCCCACCAGGCAGAAGCGGGGGCCACTCAGCCGCCGCGGCGCCTGGCGCCGGACGACGTAGGCATGGCCCCTGAACGGCTCGATGTCGATCCCGGCGGGCAGGCGCCCGGAGCGCCGGAGGGCCCGGATCAGCCGCTCGCGGCGCCGCGGCAGGCTGCCGTCCTCGCCTCCGGTACAGCCCACGCCGATGTTCAGGAAGTCCCCCTTGGGGAAGTACCAGCCGTAGCCCCGCAGGTCCTCCTCCACGTAGATCTCGGGGGCGGCCATGAAGGGCGCCAGGCGGGCCGCCCACCCCGGGGCGAGGCGCGTCTCGCTCTCCTGGGCGACCACCACCTCCTCGCGCTCCGAAACCTCCCCCAGGGCGCGGGCGACCGGGCAGCGATGGCCGCCCGCCCCGATCGCCACCGGCGCTTCGAAGGTGCCGCGCTCCGTCTCGACCCGGACGCCATCCGCCCCCTGGCTCACCGCGGTCACGCGGATGCCCCAGCGCACGTCGGCGCCGGCGGCAGCGGCGCGATCGAGCAGGTGGTGATCAAACTCCCGGCGAATGATGCCATAGCTCGCCGGCCGCGCCCATCGCGTCTCGCGGCGACTGCCCTGGAACTCGACCCCGCACGCGGAGAACCCCTGGATGGTCAGGGGATACTTGTCGGGATCGACCTCGACGTCGTCGAGCGCGGCGCGCGTGACCCAGCCCGCGCAGATCTTGACCCGCGGGAACACCGCCGCATCGAGGACCAGCGGGCGCAGCCCGGCCCGGGCGAGCTGCCAGGCCGCCGTGCTCCCGCCCGGGCCGCCGCCGACCACGATGGCGTCGTGCCGCGCACCCATCACCCGCGGGCTCGGCACATCCACAGCAGGCGAAGCTTCCGCCCCGTCGAGATGTCGATCGCCTCGATGGCGTTGGCGACCGTCATGGCGCTGAAGAGATCGCCATCGATGTCGATCGCGCTCGAGACGAACGCCTCGGCAAAGTTGCCGGGAGAGGGATCCCGCATGAGCTGGCCAAAGGCTTCCGGGCTCTTGAACACCACGGCGAAGGCGGGCGGGCCGGACCCGATCTCGACCTCGGACCCGTCCCAGAGCTGGAAGGTGAACGGCTCGCGGATGTGGCCGAACAGCTCGCGCAGGATGGCGGCGGCAGTCGCAGCGCCCGGGCGGAGGGAGAGCAGAGGCATCCCGATTCCCTCGCTGTGTTCTACCGGGGACCCCGCCGGATTGTCAACTCCGCCGTCTCCGGGGGCCCCGGGGGGAGGTCGCCAGCCCTCACGCCGTCACGTCCACTAGGACCTTCATCACCGCCCCGCCCTTGAGGGCCTGTTCCATCCCGGACTGCAGCTCCCCGAGCGGGATCGTCCGGCTGACGAGGGGGCCCAGGGCGACGTGTCCGCCCGCGGCCAGGCGGATGGCCTCCTCCCAGTCCTCGCGGGCATACAGGCGGCTGCCGTGCATGCTGAGCTCGCGGGCAAACATCGCGTACAGGTTCACGGGCATCGGCTCGGCGTGGATGGCCACGACGCTGATCGTGCCCCACACGCGCACCGCGTCGGCCATGATCCGCACGGCCGCGGCGTGGCCGGTGACCTCGAAGACCACGTCGGCGCCCTCGCCTGCCGTCCACTCGTTCACGCACGCCACAACGTCAGCGCCGGGCCCGAGCGTATCGAGCCCGAGCCCCCGCAGCAGCTCGAGCCGGTAGGGGTTCACCTCGGACACGACCACGCGCGCCCCACGGTGCCGCACCACCTGGGCGATCAGCGCGCCGATGGGGCCCCCTCCGAGCACCAGCACGGCGTCACCGGGCCTGACGCCCGCGCGCTGGACATCATGGGTGGCGACGGCGAGCGGCTCGATCATGGCGGCGGCGTCGTCGGGGAGCGAGGCCGGGACCTTCAGGAGCCTCGGCGCCGGCACCGCCCAGTACTCCTGCATGCCTCCGGGCAGGTCGACCCCGAGCACCTTCAGCTGGTAGCAGAGGTAGGAGGCACCCATGGCACAGGCGCGGCATCGGCCGCAGAACCGGAGCGGCTCGACCACGACCCGGTCGCCCGCGACGAACCCGCACCCCGCCGGCGCCTCCGCCACTTCGGCGAGCGTCTCGTGGCCGATGACCCCGCCGTGGGGAACGCGGTGGTCGAGATGCCCCTGGAAGATGTGGAGATCGGTGCCGCAGATGCCCACGCGCCGGACGCGCAGGAGCACGTCGTCGGCTTCTGGCCGCGGCATGGCGGCCGTACCCATGCGGAAGCGTCCGGGCCCCTCGTAGAACGACGCGCGGATCGCTCGATCCTGCACCATGTTGTCTCACCTCGTCCAGGGATGTCCGTGCCGTGGATGGCGCGCCCGCAACCCATCGACGGCTCGGGCGGAGGGCGGTCCGCACGCGGCGGCCCATTCTATCACCGGCCCTCGCCCGCGCTGGACAGGCCGGGGCCGGGACACGCTTTCCCGGGCCCGGCGGCTCATTCGCCCGGGCCTGCCCATCGACCGATCAGCCCGCACCGCCCGGTGAGGGCACGGCCGGATTGCCCGCCCGAACACACGAGAGGTCCGCGGGCAGCAGCATCGCCCCGGGCACGCGCCTCGCCCGATCATCTGGCGATGGGTCGGGCACCGTCCCGTGACCAGTCTCGACGGACCCTGGGAGCTCGCCGTCTTCATGACGGCGGGACGGCACCACGAGCGATGACGAGTTCGTCTCCGCGCGACCCGCGACGCCTCCCCCGAAGTGGCCACGGGAGGCGCGGATCGCCGTTACCTTCGGGGCGACCCCCGACGATCCAGCCTACGCCGCCGCCTCGGCGCCGGCCACCGCACACTCGTGGTCCTGCTCGCCGGTGCCTCCGCCGCAGCCAATCCCGCCGATCACCCGGGCGCCGGAGCGAATCGGCACGCCTCCGGTGGTCGGCAGGATCTGGCCCGCGAGCAGGGGGGTGATGGCGCCCCAGAACGCGGGATGCTCCCGGGCGAGGTCGACCATCTCCTTTGTGGGCCGCCGGAACGCGGCGGCCGCCATCGCCTTGCCCCGGGAGGTCTCGGGCGTGAAGAAGCCCGTGCCGTCCCCCCGTGCGCACAGCACGAGACGCCCCGCCTCGTCGACGACGGTGACGGTCATGGGAGTGCCAAGCGCCTTGGCCCGGGCCATCGCTGCCTTCACGGCCTTCTCCGCCTTGTCGAGCGTCATGTCGATCACGTGCGCATCCTCCTGGTTTGGTTGACCATCATCGCTTCGACGACCTCATGTGCCGAGTCAGAAATGTGCCGACAAAGCGCCGGGCGGGGTGGGGGCCCGCCCCGCGGGACACGCCTGTAACGCGGGAGCGTCGCCGGCACTCAATGGGGCCACGAGATGGGTGGTGGGTGGCTTCGGCGATCCGCAGAAGATACGGTCCCGCGGAGAGGGCCCCCACCCCACCCGGCGCCGTGAGTCAACGAACTCTCGACTCGGGACACTAGCGCGGTTCCCCGTCCGCCAGGGGGACGACCGCGTAGAATCGCGGCTCGTCCCCCACCACACGGGTGATGTGGCCCTGGCCCGTCAGGTCCTCGGCCAGCACCACGTCGCCCGGACCGACCCGCGCCACCGTGCCGTCGCCCACCTCGATCTCCGCCATGCCGGACAGTGAGATGGCGTACTGCCGCCGAGGCGCACAGTGCCAGCTCAGGACGTACCCGGGCGGGGAGACGCGAAAGACGATCCCCTGGGTGGGCTGCATCGCCGTCCCCTCGCCGTAAGCCCCTTCGGTGTCCCGGAACGGCCGCATCTGAAGGGGCGCCTCGGCCAGGTGCGACTTGCCGTCGGGCCCACTGTACACACGCCAGATCTTCGCCATCCTCGTCCTCCTGTGACGTGGCTGACCAGCTCGGCCGGCCGGAGGGCCGGGCCGGGATATTCTATCCCCGGGGCGCGGTTCGGCGGGCGCGAGGCGCCGCCGCACCGCCTCGCCTCCGTCCCCTTTGCCGACGGCGCGGCCGCCGTGCGAAGCTGGGCCGGCGCGGGCCCGGCTCCGCCGCGAATCTATTCGAGGGAGCCGCCCGGGGGAGGACACATGGAGCTCGAGGGTCAGGTGGCCATCGTGACGGGAGGGGGAAGGGGCATCGGTCGGGCGACGGCGCTGGAACTGGCGCGCATGGGCGCCGACGTCGTGGTCGCCGAGCTGGATCGCGCCGGCGGCGAGCACACGGCGGGCGAGGTGAAGGCCCTGGGCCGCCGCGCCAGCTTTGTGCCCACGGACGTGACGTCGCGCGCCGATCTGCGCGCCATGGCCGAGCACGCGCGGAGCGGATTCGGGCGGATCGACATCCTCGTGAACAATGCCGGCATCTATCGCGCCGCCCTGCCCCTCGACGTCACCGAGGAGCACTGGGACGCGATCATGGACATCAACGCCAAGGCCGTGTTCTTCGCGAGCCAGGCCGTGCTTCCGACCATGATCGCGCAGAAGCGCGGATGCATCGTCAGCCTCGCCTCCATGGCCGGCAAGATCGGCAGCCGCGGGAACCTGCCCTACAACGCGAGCAAGGCGGCGGTGATCAGCATCACCAGGAGCCTGGCCCTGGCCCATGCCGCCGACGGCATCCGGGCGAACTGCGTCTGCCCGGGCTTCGTGGAAACGGACATGTGGGGCGAGGTGTCCCGGAGCCTCGCCGCCATCATGGCGGTGTCGCCCGAGGAGTTCACGCGCCAGCGCCTGGCCCAGGTCCCGCTGGGACGCATGGAGCACCCGGAGGACGTCGCCAACGTCGTGGCGTTCCTCGCCTCGCCGCGCGCCGGCTACATGACGGGCCAGGCTCTCAGCGTCGACGGCGGGCTCGTCATGCACTGAGCGCTCCGTCGCCGCCGCCTCCCGGGAACCCGAGGGTTCCTGGGGAAGCGGCCGGCGCCTCCGCGGAGGCCGGCTCAGGCCCCGGGGGCCGCCCCGAGCAAGCGGTCCACGGATCGATCGAGACAGCGCTGGATCTCGGTCAGGCAGTCGCGGAAGACGGCCTCGCCCTGCATGGCCGGGTCGTCGATGTCCCCGTGCTCCCCGGCGAACTCGCGCAGAGTGAGGATGGTGCGGTCGCGGGACTCGTCGAGCGCCCCCAGCATGTCCCGCTGCGCTCCGGTCATGGTGAGGATGAGGTCGGCCTCGGCAACCAGGTGCGCGTGTCGCCGCAGGTCGGTGGAGGTGATCGCGTCCTCCTCGAGATGGATCCCCACGTCGCGAAGCGCGAGGCGAGCGTCGAGCGAGGGGATCATGCCATCCCGGGCGTACGGCGCGATGCCGCCCGAGCGCACGCGGATCGACTTGGCGGCGCCCCGGTCAGCCAGCATCCGCTCCAGCAGCATGTGAGCCATGACGCTGCGGGCGGTGTTGGCATGGCACACGAAGAGCAACGTCACTTCGCTTCCCACCGCGAGCGCCAGAAGCGGCGGCCCTGACCGAGATCCGCCCATTCCTCGGACGGCTGCTGGTCGAGGGCGGTGCCGAAGCCGGTGCTCGGGGGCGGCTTGAGGTGGCCACCGAGCGTCGACGGGAACAGCTGGGCCAGCTCTTCCGGGGCGAGCCGGCGATCGGCGCTCAGGCGCCGCACGGGCTGGGGTTGGGCGAGGAGCGTGTAGCCGTATCCGTAGGAGTGGAAGGCCTGGCCGTTGACGTCGGCGGCAACATCGCTCGCCAGGTACACCACGAGCGGCGCCACATTGTCCGGATCGCGCTCGGTGCCCGTGGCCAGCTCGCTCGGCCACTTGCCCGTCTGCTCGAACACCTGCCGGCCCCGGGGCGTGGAGTCGATCATCCGCGTGGCGCCGCTCGGCAGGATGGCGTTGGCCGTCACCCCGTACTTGCCCAGGGCGTTGGCCGTGGACCAGGTGAGGCCGAGGATGCCGGCCTTGGCGGCCGCGTAGTTGGGCTGACCGGGGGCGCCCAGGGCGGACACCGAGGACATGTTGACGATGCGGCCGCCCTGCTGCTGCCGCATGGAAATGGACGCCGCGCGCGAGGTGTTGAACGTGCCGGTGAGGTGCACGGCGATGACCGCGTCCCATTCCTCGGCAGTCATGTTGAAGATCATCCGGTCGCGCAGGATGCCGGCCACATTGACGAGGATGTCGATGCGGCCCCAGCGGTCGATGACCTGCTGCACCATGGCCGTGGCCTGATCGACGTCGGCAACCGAGCCGTAGTTGGCCTGGGCCTCTCCTCCGGCGCGCCGGATCTCCTCGACCACCTGGGCCGCAGGCGTGGACTCCGCCCCCTCGCCGGCCAGGCTCGCGCCGAGGTCGTTCACCACGACGCGCGCGCCCGCGTGCGCAAGCGCGATGGCGATGCCCCGTCCGATGCCGCGACCCGATCCCGTCACCAGCGCGTTCTTCCCTTCGAGCATGCCCATGTCGAGCCGATCTCCTCTCTGGTCAGCTCCGACCGTGGAGGCCCCGACGCCATGGCGGCCGGGGGCCGCCAGGAGCGGGGCGCCGGTCGGGCGCCTGCGTGGACCCGGGCCGTCTCCCCCCGGCCAACGCGGGGAAGCGGAGCGGGCGGTTGTCGAGCGTCGGGCGTCGCGACGGCCGCGCGGCCGGGTCGGTCACGGGCCCTCGGGGAGGTCGTCGAGGAACGCGCGCAGAATCCGGTTAAATGGCTCCGGGCGGTCAAGATTGGCCGCGTGCCCGGCGCCCTCGATCACGGCCAGGCGAGCGCCCGGGATCTTCCCCGCCATGTAGCGGCTCGGCGCCACGAACGGCTCGTCCTGATCGCCGAGGATGACCAGCGTCGGCACCGCGATCCCCGGCAGCGAATCGATGATTCGGGCGTCCTCCTGGGCGAGCATGCCGCGCGCGGCATGGGCAAGGGCCCGGGCCGAACGGTGCCGTTGCACCGCCGCGCGCATGTCGGCGCTGCCGCCACCGAGGACCTCGAGCCCGCGCGATTCGAGATCGGTCGCCCGCCGGTGGGCGCGATCATTCCACTGAGCGCGCGCCTCCGGGTTCCGGTAGCCCGGGCCGGAGCTCACGATGACCAGGGCGCGCACCATCTCGGGGTGCGCCCGGTGGAAGGCCAGCGAGGCGTACCCACCGAGCGAGAGGCCGCCGATCACGGCGCGTTCCACCCCGAGGTGCCGCAGGAGCGCGTGCATGTCCGCCACCGTGAGGTCGAGCGAGTAAGCGGTGGGGTCGTCGGGGCTCACCGTCTGGCCGTGCCCGCGCAGATCCCAGCTGATCACGCGGTAGCGGTCGTCGAGCGCCCGGTGCTGGTCGGCCCACGACGTCCGGGTGGCCGAGAACCCGTGGGTGAGGAGCACCGATGGTCCGTCGCCGGTGACCTCGTAGTCGATGTCGACGCCGTTCAGGGTGGCCGTGGCCATGGCGGATCCGCTAGCCAGCGTCGGGCGGGGCACCGAGGCGCCGGTTGAACTCGACATCCACGCTCTGGTCCCGGAGCCGGGTCGGGCTCATCACGATCTCCTCGATGACCGTGCGCGCGGGCAACGTGCAGCAGAGCAGGATGGCGCGGGCCACATCCTCGGCCTGCATCATGCTGGCGCGCTCCGCAGCGTCCGGCGGCCGCGGCCGCTTGTCGAGGATGGGCGTGTCGACCTCGGCCGGCAGGACGGTGGTGGCGCGGATCCCCTGGTTGCGGAACGTGTTGTGAAGGTAGCTCATCAGGTTGCGCACGCCGGCCTTGGCCGCCCCGTAGGGGGCCCCGCTGAGGAGACCGGGGCGCAGCGCGGCCAGCGACGCCACCGCCACGATGGTGCCGTGCCCCCGCTCGAGCATTCCGGGCAGCACGGCCTGGGTCAGGACGTACACCGCGGTGAGGTTGACGGCGAGCACGCCCTCCCACTCCTCCTGGGTGATCCACCGGAGGTTGCGGACGCGGCTCGAGTGCCCCGCGTTGTTGATGAGGATCGACACCGGCCCCACCTCGGCCGTCGTCCAGCGCACGAGGTCCTCGGCCTCCTCCCGGCGCTCGATGTCGGCGGCACGGGCCCACGCCCGGCCCCCGGCGCCCGCGATGCCCGCCACGACGTCCTCGAGGGGAGGCGTGCGCCGCCCGGCGATCACCACGCGCGCGCCCTCGGCGACCAGCATCTCCGCCGTTGCCTTGCCGATGCCGGTCCCGCCCCCGGTGACGATCGCCACCTGCCCGTCGAGCTGCCTCATCGTCCGTCGTCCTTCCTTTCTCCGCGCCCGCGCTCGGCGGCGGGCGAGCGGGTCAGCGCCACGCCCACACCGGCTGCTCGAGATGATCGACCCGCGTCGCCCGCCCGTGCACCGCCACTTCCCGCAACTGATAGACCACCGCTGCGGTCGGAGCGTGGATCAGCGTGCCGAGGAGCGGCAGCTGGATCACCGGCCGGTCGCTCTCGGGAATGCTGATCAGCCGGGGCACGTCCGGCCGCTCCAGCTCGACCAGCGGCACGTGGTGCACGCTCGCCACCTCCCGCGAATCCGGGCGCAGCTCCCCGATCACCTCCGCCCAGAACACGATCGGCGTGATGATGAAGCCGGAGCGAGTGCCATAGTCGTCCAGCGCACCCAGAACGTGGCCGCCCGTGAGCGAGAGCCCCAGCTCCTCCTCGAGCTCGCGCCGGGCCGCCTGCTCGGCGGTCTCTCCCGGATCGAGTCGCCCCCCGGGCAAGGCCCACTGTCCCCCGTGCGCGCGCAGCCCCTTGGCCCGGCGGGTCAGGAGAAAGCTCGCCCGGGCGTCGGGATCCGACACGAGTACCAGCGCCACCGCGGCCGCGCGCCGGCCGTCGGCGGGGACGCTCCGCCGCTCGAAGGCGCGAAGGTGGGCACGCACGCGCTCGCGGAGGGCGTCCTCGAAGCGTATGTCCGCCGCGCCGCCGGGCCCCTCGCCGGGCCTCAGGGCCACCGGCGCCATCCGCGCGGCGCACGCCGTGAGGCCACCCGGCCCTCAGTACGCCGGGAGCTTGCCCCCGCTGCCCCCGCCCTTGCGCACGACGCCGACCTCCTCCGCCGCGCGCGCGGCCAGGAAACGGCTGTCGCTGGCCAGCGTCACGAACTGGTAGCCGGCCTCGATCATCTTGAGCGCGTACTGCGGGGTCGCGTTGTGGATGCCGGCGACCACGCCGTGCCGCTTGCACGCGGCCACGATCTTCAGCTGGGCCTCGACCACGGGGGGATCGGTCTGGTCGAGCCGCGGCTTGAGGCCGAGGGCCAGGCTGAGGTCCGAGGGCCCGACGTACACCGCGTCCACCCCGGGCACGCTCAGGATGTCGTCCAGGTTCCTCAGGGCCTCCGCCGTCTCGATCATCGGCATGACGATCAGCTGCGCATTGGCGTGGTCCCCGTAGTCCCCGCCGGCATAGATCGACGCCCGCACTGGCCCCCAGCTCCGGTGGCCGCGGGGCGGGTACTTGCAGGCCCCCACCAGCGCCTCGGCCTCCTCGCGCGTGTTCACCATGGGGCAGATGACGCCGTAGGCGCCCGCGTCCAGGATCTTCATGAGGAAGGCCGGGTCGTTCCACGGCACCCGGGCGAGCGGGGTGACGCTCGTGGTCGAGATGGCCTGCAGCATGCTGACAGCGGCCTGGTAGTCGATCACACCGTGCTGCATGTCGACGGTCAGCGAGTCGAAGCCCTGGTGGGCCATCACCTCCGCCGAGAAGCCGCTGGGGATGGACAGCCAGCCGTTGACGACGGCGTCGCCACGGGCCCAGATCGATCGCAGCGCATTCTCTCTCACGGCACTCTCCTTGAGGTCGGGGTCGGCTTGCCCGGCACCGGGAGAGAGTAGTCGCCCCTCGCGGGCAGGTCAAGGGACGCCGTGTCGCTGGCGCCCTTCCCGCGCTTCGCCCTCGGGGCGCCGCGGCTCGCACGCTCCCGTCCCCCCGGCCGAGGCCGTGCGACACCTATCACGCCAGCCGCCGCCGGCTCGACACCCCGGAGGCCCCGCCTCGATCCCGGCGGCCAAGCCCTCGAGTCCTCATCGCCCGGGCGGTCTGGTAACGGTGCTCGGCCGGACCGCTCGACGAGCGGGGGGGCTCGCCGCCCACCGGCCCCCCTACTTCACCGTCGCCGGCAGGAACGTGAAGGGCGGTGCCGGTTGAAACTGCGCGGCCGCGTTCCCGGCGAAGACGGCTCCGCCGGTCAGCGTGAGCTTCCTCGTCGCCTTCCCCGGCGCAAACTCCATGTCGGCCAGGTTCACCCAGAACACGTTCGGGCTGCGCGTCGATTCGAAGTAGTACCGCTTGTGCTTGTGATCGGACACCGTGCGCCAGAGCGTGGATGCGATGTTCGGCTGTCCCGGCGTGGAGATCCCCAGCGGGACCGACACGTTGCGAATCACCGAGAACGCTCCGGCAACCGCTTCCGCACTGTCCGCCGTCCTGGGGATGGCATTGATGTAGAAGGACGCGCGCACGAACCGATCGGCCGCGCGATTGGTGCCGGGCAGCATGGTCACACCACCGATCTGCTGCCAGTAGGCATCGAGGGCAAGCTGCTGATCGTAGACCGGCGAGTTGGTCATCACCTGGTACTGGCGACCGTGGTGGATCACCAGCTTGCCCCCGACGTACTCGAAGATGGCCGAGTCACCGGTCGGGTCCGAGACCGCCAGGTGCACGGTACCGGCGTGGCCGTCGGGTGTCATGACCGCCACGACATAGAATGGCTCCTGGCGAAGCGCCGCCACCGCCTCGGCCACCGTGGCGTAGTGATCGAGCACGTACTGGGCCCACGCCGAGATGGACAGAGGCAAGCGCGTGTCCCCCGGTGACGGCTGGACATACTCGGATTCCGCGAGATAGAGGAGGTTCGCCACAAGCCCTGCCTCGTTCATGCCGTCCGCCGTGGCGGCCTCGAACGCGCTGGCCACCACGCTGCCGTACCGGGACGTCCACCGGACGGAGGTGGGTCCGGCGGCCCCGTCGCGCGACATGCCGCGCGGGAACACCCACAGGTTCGAACCGAGATCCGACCCCCAGTCCATGCTGCGAACGGTAATGATCGTGTCGTCCGGTCCGAGATAGACGGCTCGGGTGCACGCGTCTGCCGACCTCATCGGCATGAGCGCGACGGTCACGGACACCAGTGCGCACCAGAGGACCCAGGCCAGTCTGCCGCTTCTCATAGCGCCCTCCTCACACGACCGTTCCGAGCAAGGCTCCGACGCCCGCCGTCAGCGCCATCGCCAGTGCGCCCCAACCCGTGACGCGCATCGCGCCCCGTGCCGCGCTCGCGCCACCCGCGAACGCGGCCAACCCGCCCAGGGTCGCCAGGAATACCAGTGACGATCCGGCGACGAAGGGGATGAGATGCGCCTCGTGCGCAATGGCCAGGGTCAGCAGGGGCATGGTCGAGCCAAGCGCAAATGTGACCGCCGATGCGAGCGCCGCCTGTACGGGCTTCGGACTCAGTGACTCGGAGATGCCGAGTTCATCGCGGGCATGGGCGGCGAGGGCATCATGTGCCGTGAGTTGCTCGGCCACCTGCTTCGCGAGCGACGGATCGAGACCGCGCTCCACGTAGATCGCGATCAGTTCCGCCAGCTCGGCTGCTCCGTCTGTCGCGAGCTCCCTGCGTTCCCGGGCGAGGTCCGCCTGTTCGGTATCCGCCTGGGAGCTCACCGAGACGTACTCACCGGCCGCCATCGACATGGCTCCAGCGACGAGCCCGGCCACCCCCGCGATGATGATATCGTGGCTGGTCGCATGGGCCGCCGCGACACCGACGATGAGGCTTGCCGTCGAAACGATGCCGTCGTTCGCGCCCAGGACCGCCGCGCGCAACCAACCGATCCGGTCCGTTCGGTGTCGTTCACGATGGGCCATGGGGTGGCGAGATGACCCGCTAGCGTCCCGAGGCGAACGTTCGTTGACTCACGGCGCCGGGGGGCGGGGCGCTCCCCGCGGGGCTGTGGCTTCTGCGGGTCGCCGGAGCCAAGCAACCATCCACCTCGCAGCGCCGGTGCACGAGACGCTCCCGCGCCACGATGTGTCCCGCGGGGAGGACTCCCGCCCCGCCCGGCGCTCTGTCGGCAGATCTCTGACCCGGGACATCAGACGGCGGGCACCTGCGCCCGGGCCCAGGCCAGCTCGGCCTCGCCCGCCGGCGCCACCGGGAACGGTCCGTCGTCCGGCGCGGTGGGCCCGTCGCCGGCGACCGTGGTGCGATGCATGACCCGCCGGTACTTCGCTTCGTCCCACGGACGGCCCCGGTGAAGCACGCAGCGGTTGTCCCACATCACGAGATCCCCCACCCGCCAGCGGTGGCTGTAGACGAGCTCGGGCCGGGTGGCCGCCGCAATCAGCTCGCGAATGAGCGCGCGCGCCTCGACGCTGGGCATGCCGACGATCTCGCAGGCATGCGAGGCGACGTAGAAACTCTTCCGCCCGTTCGCCGGGTTCACCCGGACCAGCGCCTGGGGCACCGGCGGCACCTGGGCGGCGTGGTCGTCCTCGAACAGGCCATCGGCGATCAGCCCGCGCGAGTAGGTGAAGCTGTGGATCGCCACCCGGCCCTCGAGGAGGCGCCGCGCCGGCTCGGGAAGGCGATCGTAGGCCACGCGCATGCTGGCGAACTGCGTCTCCCCGCCCTCCGGGGGCACCTCGCGCGCGGAGAGCAGCGAGGCCAGCGCCGGCACGCGCTTGAACGAGCTGTCGGTGTGCCACATCTGGTTGCCGGCGTTGTAGATGTTGCGCCGGTCGCCACGGGGAATCAGCCGATCCTCGGCGTCCACGTTGGACAGGTTGGCAATCTCGGCCTGGGTCCGGCCCTGGCTGGCGATGCTGCGGATGGTGGTCTCCAGCGGCCCGAAGCGCCCGCTGAAGCCGATCTGCTCGTCGTCGGTGAGCGACTGGTCGCGGAACAGCAGCACCGAGAAGTCGTCGAAGGCCCGCGCGATCTCGCGGAACTCGGCGTCGCTGGCGCGCCGGACGTCGATCTCCTGGATCTCGAGGCCGAAGAGCGGGTGCAGCGGCCGCATGCTCAGTGTCATGTCTGCTCCTTCCGCTGGATCGCCGGTGATCGCTCCGCGCGGCGGGGAGACCCGCCCCCGGTGGCCTCCCGATGATAAGCCACAGCGCCGAGGGCCGGCAACGACGCGCCCGCGCTGGCCGATGGGCGCCCGTACCACGGTGCGCCTGTCGGGATGATGCGGCAGGTCCCCTCACGCTTGTCGAGGGCCGGTCGACCGATCGAGCGATGGCCACTCTGGCCGCCGCAAAGAGGCGGCCTGGCGGCACCGGCGCCTTGACACGCCGAAACGGCGCATGATATCAGACGCGTCGTGCCCGGCGACGTGCTCTTGCGGACGGACCAGCTCACCCGCTCGTTCGGCAGTCTCATCGCGGTGGACCGCGTGGACTTCGCGGTGGTCCGCGGAGAGCTGCGGTCGATCATCGGCCCCAACGGCGCGGGCAAGACCACCTTCTTCCGGCTCATTTCCGGCGAGATGGCGCCGAGCGGCGGGCGGATCTGGTTCGACGACAAGGAGATCACCGGGATGCCCCAGCACGCGGTGGCCCGGCGCGGCATCGCCAAGTCGTACCAGATCACGAACATCTTCCCGCACCTCAGCGTGCTGGAGAACGTGCGGGTGGCCGTGCAGGGTCACGGGCGCTCGTTCGACTTCTGGTCGCGGGCCGACCGCCTCACCGACACCCGGCATCGCGCACTCTCCCTCCTCCAGTCCGTCGGGATCGCCCACAGAGAGCGCATGCTCGCCGCCCACCTGTCCCACGGCGAGAAGCGCCACCTCGAGATCGGCATCGCGCTGGCCTCGGATCCGGCCCTCCTCCTGCTCGACGAGCCCACGGCCGGGATGAGCCCGGAGGAGACCGACGAGAGCATGCAGCTCATCCGCGAACTGGCGGCGGGACGGACGGTGCTGCTCGTCGAGCACAAGATGAAGGTCGTGATGCGGATCTCGGACCGCATCACCGTCCTCCACCAGGGCCAGGTGCTGGCGGAGGGGACGCCGGAGGAGATCCGGGGCAACCTGCGCGTGCAGCAGACCTACCTCGGCGCGGGTCGCTGACGGCCGTGCCCCTCCTGAGCGTCGAGGCGATCCACACCCACTACGGCGAGGCCCACATCCTCCAGGGCGTATCGCTCACGCTGGACGAGGGCGAGGTGGTGACGCTGATCGGCCGCAACGGCGCCGGCAAGACCACCACCCTCAAGTCCATCATGGGCATCGTGAGGCCGCGCCCGGGCCACGTGCGGTTCCGGGGCGAGGACATCACCGCCCTCGACACGCATGCCGTGGTTCGCCGGGGCATCGCCTGGGTCCCGGAGGAGCGGCGCATCCTGCCCAACCTGACCGTGCTAGAGAACCTGCGCCTCGGCATGCTGGGCGCCCGGGCGCCCGGCGGCACCAGGGCCCTCGACGAGGTCTTCGACTACTTCCCGCGGCTCCGGGAGCGCATCGAGCATCGGGGCCGGTTCCTCTCCGGCGGCGAGCAGCAGATGCTCGCCATCGCCCGCGGCCTGGTGGCGCGCCCCGCCCTCATGCTGGTGGACGAGCCCACCGAGGGGCTCGCCCCGCTCATCGTGCAGAACCTCACCGGGGTCCTGGCCGAGATCAACCGCCGGGGCACGAGCATCCTCCTCGTCGAGCAGACCCTCGAGGTGGCCCTCACCCTCTCCCGGCGTCTGTACGTCATGGACCAGGGCCGCGTGCAGTTCGAGGGCACGCCCGACGCGCTCCGCCGCGACCCGACCATCCAGCAGCGCTTTCTCGAGATCTGATCGGGCCGTTCCCTTCCCGCCCGTCACCGCGCTCGGTGGAGATCCACGAAGCCCGAGGGGCTCGGCAAACCGGTCGGCGCGCGGAACGAGCGGGAAGGCGCCCGCGTCAGGACGCGGCCAGAGCCTGCGCCTCGTCGCGCGTCAGGCCGAGCTTCTCGCCCGCGGCCAGGATCTCGTGCCACGTGGTGCCGTCGACAGCGATGCCCTCGCGCAGGCGGCGCTCGCGGGCGAGGCGCTCGGGATCTCCGGGTACGAGGACGGGCGCCTCGGGATCGGTGGGTGGGGACGCCTTCACGTAGCCGACGAAGCCCTCCACCTCGCGGCGCAGCCAGTCGTGGCCGGCCAGGCGGGCGGGGTCCACCAGGAAGGTGACCATGTTGTTCACGGTGCCTCCCCGGCGGGGATTGGCGGGCTGGATGGTGCCCGCGCCCGAGAGCCCGCCGGCCAGGATCTCGGCGATGAGGGCAAGACCGTAGCCCTTGTGCCGTCCGAAGGGGAGGAGGGCGCCCAGCCGCTCCTGGTACATGACGGCGGGATCGGTCGTCGGCCGCCCGTCGGAGTCGATGAGCATCCCCTCTGGCACCTGGTGCCCCGTGTTGAGGGCGACCCGGACCTTGCCCATGGCGATCTCGCTCGTGGCCATGTCGAGGAGGATCGGCGGCTGGGCCGCGCTGCCGGGCACGGCGATGCAGATGGGATTCGTCGAGAAGCGCGCGTCGCCGCCGCGAAAGGGCGCCACGAGCCCGCGGTGGTCGGTCACGTTGACGAAGTGGAGCGAGACCAGCCCCGCGGCCAGAGCCAGCTCGCCGTACGCCCCGACCCGGCCGATGTGGTGGGCGTGACCCAGCGTCATCACCACGACGCCGCTTTCCCGGCAGCGCGCGATGGCCGCCGCCATGGCCTCGCCCGCGACGCGTCGGCCGTAGCCTCGCTGCCCGTCGAACATCAGGATCGCACCATCGTCCTTGACCAGCTTGGCCGGCGTGTTGGGCACGACCAGCCCGGCCTGGAGGTGGCGCACGTAGGCGGGGATCATGCCCGCCCCGTGGCTGTCGTGTCCCGCGAGGTTCGCCGCCACGAGGTGCTCGGCGACCAGGTCCGCCTCCGCCGTCTCGCTGCCTCCCCGGCGCAGGATCTCGCCGATGATCCGGCGAAGGATCGTCGCCGCGAGCGTCACACCCTGCCCCACCGTCCCGTGCTCGGCCATGGTGTCCTCTCGATCCGCCCGGCCGCGGGGCCGGGGCGCGCCCCGTTCGCGGGGCGGGTGAAGGGTCAGCCCGCCTCGCGCTCGCGAAGCTCGTTCGAGACAAGGCGGAGGCGCTGGCTCAGGCTCCGCGCCAGATTCATCAGGAGCTTGGTGCCGACCGCAGGGTGCCGCTTGAGGAGGTCGGCAAAGGCGGCGGTCTCGAGGGCGAGGCACTCGATATCCGTGTCGGCCTCGACGCTGGCCGAGCGCGGCGCTTGATCCAGGATCGCCATCTCGCCGAAGACCGTCCCCGGCGCGCGGGTCGCGATGCGGAGGGAGCCCTCGCCGCCCGGCGCGGCCAGCCGCACGCTCACCGTACCCCGGGTCAGGATCCACAGGCGATCCCCGGGATCGCCCTCCCGGCACACCGCGCTGCCCCGCGGATGGCGCTCCGGGCGCAGGCTGGCGGCGAGGATCTCGATCTCCTGCCGCGTGAAACCGTGCGTCAACTCCACCCGCTCCAGGGCGACCTCGCCGAGCTCGCCGGCGTGACCCGCGATGGCGGCGAGCCGGCGGTCCTCGTCCCACTCGAGCGCCGCGTCCTGGTCGCGAAAGAAGACGATGGCCGCGCTCGCCCTGCCGGCGTGGTCCTCCTCGACCGCGGAGCGCAGGCGCGGGGCCAGGCCGGAGACGGCGAGGATCGCCTGGCGGGCCCCGATGCGTCGGGCCAGCGCGCGCAGCGTGGCAGCGGCCGAGGAGTCGATGTCGTTCACCCGGCGGCAATCGAGGAGGACGAAGTCGGTGGTCCCGGGCAGCGCCCGGACCTCGCGGGCGAGGTCCTCGGTGTTCCCGAAGAAGAGCACGCCCTCGAGCTCGAAGACCGCGCACCGATGGCCGTGGGCCCGGAGCAGCTCGACGTGGACCAGCGGCCGGACGCGGCGAGAGAAGACCGTGTCGCCGCCGAGGCGCGTCCGGATGGCGGGGCGCGCCATGTGCCCGATGAAGATCACGCACGCGAGAAGAAACCCGACGGCGGCGCCCGCCACCACCGCCCCCGACGCCGTCACCCCCATCACCAGCACGACCACGGCCAGGCTCTCGACCACGCGCCGCCGTGTGCCCGGGGGCCCGCCGCGGAGCGCGCGGCTGAGCTGGCCCAGGCTCCAGCGATCGACCATCTCGATGGCCACTGCGGCGAGCAGTCCGGCCAGCACCACCACCGGGATCCGGCTCATCGCGTCCTGCCCGGCGGTGGCCACCGCCAGGAGCAGGCCGGAGGCGACGAGGATCGACGCCCGCGATCGGCCGCCGGCCTGATAGTTGGCCTGGGTCTGGGCCGGCGCACCGGAGGCGATCATGCCCGAGGTGGCGGCCGCGACAACGTTGGCCGCGCCCTGAGCGACGAGACCGCGCACGGGCGAGTGGACAACCCCGTCCAGGTGCTCGGCGACCCGGAAGGTCAGGAGCGACTCGACGGTCAGCATGATGGCGAGGGTGAGCGACGTGGCCACGAGCGCGGTCAGCAGCGGGGCGGGCAGGTCCGCGGCGACGCGCACGATCTCCCCGACGGGTGGAAAGGGCGGCGGGAAGGGCAGCGGGAGCGGACCCAGCATCGGGCCCAGGGCCAGGCCGGGGGCGAGGGCGCGCAGCCCGTGGTATGCGCCGACCCCGAGCACGAGGGCGACCACCGTCCCGGGCAGTCCCGGGCGAGCCCAGCCGAGCGCGAGCACCCCGAGCGCCGTCGCCGCGAAGAAGACCAGCCGGCCGACCGCGAGCGGCCGGCGCCCGGCGAGCACGTCCCCGACGTGGCCGAGGGAGGGCACGTCCAGGGCGATGCACAGCTGCTGCGCGAGAATCAGGAGGGCGATCCCGTTCACGAAGCCCGCGATCACCGGGTACGGCGTGAACTTCATGATGCGCCCGAGGCGGAGGACACCGAAGAGCACCTGCCAGACGCCGGCGAGCGCGATGGCCGCGGTGACGAGGAGGAGAACCCGGTGGTGGCTCCCGGCGAGAGCCGCGCTCTGGATGAGCGAGCCGGCAAGGCCGGCCAGGACGAGACCACCCGTGGCGCGCGGACCCGTCACCATCACGGACGATCGGTCGAGCAGGGCGGCGGCGGTCCCCGCGAACACCGCGCCGTAGATGCCCGCGGCGGCGCCACGCCCGGCGAACTCGGGTCCCAGCGGGGCCAGCGCCAGGAAGCCGGCAGACACTACGCCGGGCAGGGTCACGAAAGCCAGGCTGACCCCGGCCAGGGCTTCGCGCCGCAGCGCACTGCTGCGGCTTGCAACGGACCGGCTCGGCACCGGGGAGCCCGCGGTCATCAGCGTGGGAGCCCTGCGGCCACCCGAGGCGCGCCCGGGTGGGGCGTCCAGGCCCGGGCGCGGGCCCTCACCCGCCCTGGGAAAGGGTCCCGAAGCGGAACATGCCCTCCTGGAGGCCGACAGCGCTCTTGCCGATCGTCTCGAGCATCCGGTCCATCGTCGGGGGCATCAGGGTGGCCGTGCGCACGTCGCGGAAATAGCGCTCGGCGGGATAGTCGCGATAGGCGCCGCGGCCCCCGACGACCTGGATGACCCGGGAGGTGACCTCGAGCGCGACCTCCGTGGCCAGGTACTTGGCCCTGTTGGCCACGTTGCCCTTTTCCGGGACGTCGGCGGCCTCCCACCCCGCCGCCGCGTCGGCGAGGACGAGGCGCGCGGCCTCGAGGTGCACCGAGAGACCGCCGAGGTGGCGCTGCACGGTCGGATCGTGCGCGACGGGAATGTTCTCCGGCTTCACCACCCGCTGGCGCGAGTAGTCCACGGCAAAGGCCAGGGCGGCCTCGGCCACGCCGACGTACACGGCGGCGTAACCAAGCCCGAAGCTCTCCACGACCCCGACCTGAGTGGCCGATCCGGGCCGCCCGAGGACGGCATCGTGCGGGACGCGCACGCCGGAGAACGTCACGCTGGGGCTGAAGGTCGCCCGCATGCCCAGGGTGTTCCACTTGCCGTCGCTGGCGACGCCCGGCGCGGCGGCGGGGACCACCGCCTGCAGGAGCGCCTTGGACATGTCCGCCTCGCCGTCCACGGCGCACCACACCATGTAGTGGGACGCCCCCTGGGCCATGGTGCAGAAGTGCTTGACGCCGTCGACGACCCAGCCCTGCCCGTCGTCGCGGATGGCCGTCTCCATCAGGAACGTCCGGGACAGGCTGACCGCGGGCTCGCTCCCCCAGCTTCCGAACAGCTCGCCGTGCTCCACCACGCGCGCGAAGTAGCGCCGCTTCTGCTCCTCGGTGCCGAGGGCGTCGATGAAGCGCATGACCGTCGAGTGCATGTGCACGGTCATCGCGGTGCTGGCACAGCCCTGGGCGATGGTGCGGATGACCGCGATGTAGGTCGCCATGTCGAGGCCGAGCCCGCCGTGGGCGGCCGGGATGGCGCCGGCGAGAAAGCCATCGGCCCAGAGGTCGCGCCAGCTATCGACCGGGTTCACGCCCTCGCGGTCGTACTGGGCCGCGCGCGGGGCCACGCGCTCCCGCGTCAGCCGGGCCGCGCGCTCGACGACGGCCGCCTGCGCGGCCGAGAGCCCGCCCCCCACCCTAGCCCGCCATGGCGGCCGGCTGGCCGACGGGATCCTTCCGCTCGCTCTTCTTGCAGCGGCAGGTCCCGACCTGGTGCAGCTCGATCATGTTCCCGGCCGGGTCGTAGAAGAAGAGCTGGTTGAGGTTTGGGCCCACGATCGACTCCGTCCGCCAGTACTCGGTGCCGAGCCTCCGCAGCTCCTCCTCCGCCTCGACCACGTCGGCCACCCCGAGCGCCACGTGGGTGAACACCGGGTCCTTGTCCGGGCCCTGGGCGTAGGGCGACGGCCCCTCCTTGCCCATGAGGTGGATCTGGGTGTCGTCGGGCAGATCCATCCAGTAGCCGGGGATGCCCGGGATGTTGGGCCGGCCCGGGTCGGGGCGGAGCCCGAGCACCTGCTCGTAGAAGCCCCGCATCGTCTGGGCCAGGCTGGGGTGCATGCAGATGCCGTGGTGGTGCAGCTCGAGCACCTTGACCGCCATGTCATGTCCTCCTTGCGAGTGAAGGCGTGCCCGCGGGCTCGGTCGACAGCGGCGGGGGATCGACGCGGATGTGCTGGACGAGCGTACCCCAGATGCCCTTGGGCAGGAAGAGGACGAACAGAATGAAGATGCCGCCGACGGCGAGGGGCCACGATTCCGTGAACACGCTGATCCGATCCTCGAGCACGAGAAAGGTCAGCGCGCCCACGAACGGCCCGAAGAAGGTGCCGGCCCCGCCCAGCAGCGTCATCATCACGACCTGCCCAGAGGTGGTCCAGTGAAACGCCTCCACCGGCACCAGGCTCAGACGAAGCGCGTCGAGCGACCCCGCCAGGCCGGCGAACAGCGAGTAGAAGACGAAGGACAGCCACTTGATGCGATTGATGTCGTAGCCGCACGCGGCGGCGCGGTCGCTGTTCTCGCGGATGGCCTGGAGCACCGCCCCGAAGGGCGAGTCGAGAATGCGCTTGAGCCCGGCCACGGCGAGGACGACCAGGCTGAACGCGAAGTAGTAGAAGGCGAGGGACCCGTCGATGGGGACGGTGAGGCCGGGCAACCACAGCGGGGGCACCGCGATGCCGCGCAGACCGTCGTCCCCGCCGGTGAGGTCAGCGGCGTGGAACGCCACGAAGTACAGCAGCTGCGCGAAGGCCAGGGTCAGCATGGCGAAGTAGATGCCGCGCCGGCGCAGGCAGAGGAAGCCGATGACGGCCCCCCCCATCCCCGCCGCGAGCAGGCCCATGCCGATCGCCGCCCACACGGACGCGATCTGGAGCTTGGCCAGGAAGATGCCGGTTCCGTAAGCGCCGAGACCCCAGTAGGCGGCGGACCCGAAGGACAGCAACCCCGTGTACCCGTAGAGGAGGTTGAACCCCAGCGCGAACAGCCCGTAGATGAGCACCTGGGTGGCGAGCGCCTGGTACGGGACGATCCACGGGAAGATGGCGAAGAAGACGATGAAGCACAGGACCGGGTGGCGCGCCGCCCAGCCCACCGCCGCCTTCATTCGAACAGCCCGGCCTCGCCGAAGAGCCCGCTCGGGCGCACGAGGAGGACGACAGCCATGAAGATGAAGACCATGATCTCGGCGAGTGAAGGGGCGAAGAACGTGGTGATCCCCACCACCTGCCCGATGAGGAGGCCGGACACGATCGCGCCGACGAGGCTCCCCATGCCCCCGACCACCACCACCACGAAGGACTCGATGACCATGTTGACGCCCATCTCGGCGTAGACGCCGCGCATGGGAGCGGCCAGGACGCCGGCGAGCCCGGCCAGCCCGACGCCGAGGCCGAAGACGAACAGCCAGACGCGCGAGAGGTCGAAGCCGAGGGCGCGCACCATGAGGGCGTCCCGCGAGCCGGCGCGGATGATGAGGCCCATGTTGGTCTTCTCGAGGAACAGCCAGAGGGCGACCAGCACGACCACCGTCACCGCGATCACGAACACCCGGTACACCGGGAAGAAACCGAATCCGAGGTCGACGGCCCCGGCCAGGGCCCTGGGGGGGTCGAAGGTGAGGCCGATCCTGCCCCAGATGACCCGGACCGTCTCGATGAGGACCAGGGACAAGCCGAACGTCAGGAGGAGCGCATCGTCCGGGCTCCGCCCGTGGAGCGGGCGGATGAGGAAACGCGCGATGACCAGGCCGACCACCCCGACCGCGATGGGCGCCAGGATGAGCGCCACCCAGAAGCTCACGCCGAGGTACTTGATGCACGTGTACCCGAAGTAGGCGCCGAGCATGTACAGCGCGCCGTGGGAGAAGTTAACCACGGTCATGAGCCCGAAGATCAGGGACAGACCGGTGGCGAGCAACACGAACAGGCCGCCCAGGACGAGGCCGGTGAAGACCTGGGCGACCAGCGCGGTCGGGGAGATGTCGATCACGAGACGGCTCGCGGGCCCACGGCAACGCCCGTCCCGACAGCCACGCTAGTGTCCTGAGTCAGAAATGTGCCGACAAAGCGCCGGGCGGGGTGGGGGCCCTCCCCGCGGGACACGCTGTGTCGCGGAGCGCTACCGGCACTCAATGGGGCCACGAGATGGGTGGTGGGTGGCTTCGGCCATCCGC
>DATKEI010000432.1:0-6152 GCA_035544455.1 Binatia bacterium
GCGGCCGCGGCAGGGCGGCGTCGTCTGTCCGCAGCTGCCGGAAGAACTCGCGGCGGAGGATGCGGATCGCCAGGTGGTAGCGCGCGTCGTCCACGTGCACGGCGGCCACGGCGTACGACCGCGCCGGATCCGACGCCACTCGGCGGCCGAGCGCCTCCACCTCGCCCTCCACGAACTCGCCGAGTCCGACGGCGCGAAGCGCGTCGGCCTTGGCAAGGCCCGGCTCGCCCCGGAGCAAGTCGATCGGATCTGCCGGCAGGGCCACCGGGGGCTGGTCGCCGGCGCCGCGAGGCGCGGCGGCCGGCGCCGATCGGCCGGCCAGGCGCGCCGAGGCGAGCACGCCGTAGTACGACCGGGGCGCCTCGCCCACCACCGACGCGTACTGGCGCCCGGCCGCCTCGCCGTCGCCTCGCGACTCGTGGGCCCTGCCTAGCCAGTACGCAGCCGGATCCCGATAGGCCTGGCCGCCCCGCACGTTCAGCAAGCGGCCCCACCGCTCGGCGGCCTCGGCGGGCGCCCCCCGCTGCCACGCGATCCAGCCGAGGCGCCAGAGCGCGGCCCCCGCCTGGCTGTCGTCCGGGTACTCGGCGGCCACCCGGAGGTAGGCCGCCTCCGCCTCGGAGCTGCGCCCACCCTCCTCGAGCAGCCGGGCCGTCAGGAAAAGCGCCTCCGGCGCCTGGGAGCTCCCGGGAAGCGCCTGGTGGATCTGCCGGAGGGTGGCGAGCGCCCCTTCGCGGTTCTGCCGCTGCTGCAGGCGCGCACGATCCAGGAGCCACGGCGCGCGGGCGGCCCCCGACGCGAGGGATACACCGCGATCCACGGCCCGCGCCGCCGCATCGTACTCGCCGGCGCGGCGCGACGCCTCCGCCACGACCCGCAGAGCGCCAAGCGCCAGGTCCGGAGCCGGCGTTCCGCTCAGCAGGCCCTCGGCCTCGGCGCGGGCCGCCTTCGGGCGGCCGCCGAGCAAGCGCTCGGCCCGCTCCAGTCGCTCGTGCGCGGTTGGCGGGGCGACGGACACGCCGCGCCCGGCCAGGGCCAGCTCCTCGGCCGCGGCGGAATCCGCAAACCGCGCGGCCGGGGCCTTGATCCAGATCTGACGGTAAAGCGCCGCCGCCTCGGCACCCTGCCCCGATGCCTGCAGCGCCTGAGCCAGCATGAAGCGGGCCCGCATGGCCTCGCCGTGATCGGAGTGGCGCGCCAGAAATCGCCGGAGCGCCGTCGCGGCCTCTTCGGGCTGGCCGGCTCGCGACGCCTGATCTCCGCCCAGCAGGAGAGCCGTGGCGGCGAGAGGACCGTCGGGGGCTTGATCGGCCGCCCGCACGGCCGCCGCGGCGGCGGCCTGGCCGTCGCCGAGTCGGGCGAGGCAATCGGCAGACAGATACAGCGCGTACTCGGGGATAGGCATCGCCGCCCCGCCGAGCGCGGCGAAGGCCTGGGCGCAGGCGCTATAGTCGCCCGCCCGGTACTGGCGCACGGCGGCACTGAACTGGGCCAGGGCTTCCCCGGTCAGCCCAGAGGCGGCCGGAGTCTCGCGGGGCGGCGTCTGCCCGACCGCCGGCCCGGGCCCCGCGACAATCAGCGCCCCCAGTGCCAGCGGGACGCCGGCAATCAACACGCGTCGCATGTCCCGAGTGTACCGCACGCCCCCCAGGGCCCGACCCGCCCGGGCGGAAGGGGTCAGCGGCGCCGGTAGAGCGAACGGGTCGACGCCGGTTGGGGGTCTGGCACGGGGGCGATCGCCGGCGGTGACGCAGCATCACGGGCGGCGCTGGCGAGCGCGCCAGCCGCGCGCCGGGTGTGCCAGATCCGCTGGAGGGCGGTGACGTGCGTGAGGATGGCAAGAATGGCCATGGCGGGCAGGAGCAAGCCGAGGGCGGCGCCACCGATGAGGACGATGAGCCGCTCGGGCCGCTCCATCAGGCCGACGTCGCACTGGACGCCGATGGACTGTGCGCGCGCCCGCGTGTAGCTCACCATCATCGTCCCGGCGAGGGCGAGGATGGCCAGCAACACTCCGGTGGCATCGCCGGCGCGGTGATAGAGGATGAGCGCCCCCGACAGCACGATCAGGTCCGAGTAGCGATCCACCACCGAGTCCAGGAAGGCCCCGAACGGGGTCACCTGCCGGGCCGCCCGGGCCAGGGCCCCGTCGAAGAAGTCGAACAGCCCCGCGAGAGCGAGCAGCGCCGCGGCGCTGCGCAGCCGCCCGCCCGCCAGCGCATGGGCGGCCAGGGCGCTCACCCCGAACCCGGCCAGGGTCAGGTGATTCGGCCGGATGTGCGCCCGCAACAGGAGCCGAGCGACGGGATCGGCGAGCGCGTGAAACGCCTCCTTGTGATGGCTCAGCATCGCCCGATCCGCCCGGCGCCCCCTACACGGGCTTGAGCAGCGCCTCTTCCAGCGCGGCGCGGATCCGATCGATTGCCCCCGGGTCCTCGATCCTCCGCCCGTGGGCATCCGTCACGTAGAACGTGTCGAAGGCCTGGTCCACCTCGGTGGCGATCCGGGACGCCGCGATGTTGCATCCCAGGCCCGAGAGGGTCCGGGTGATGACATAGAGCAGCCCGACCCGGTCCGAGCACTTCACCTCGACGACCGTATGGGTGTCGGAGAGGTGGTTATCCACCGAGATCTTGACCGGCGCCCCGAGCACCTCGGCGAGCTGGCGCCCCGTCCGCCGCGTGGCCAGCAGAGCCTCGACCGTCTGCTCGCGGCGAAGCACGCGCCGCACGGTGTCGAGCACCCGGCGCCAGCGCGTCTCCTCCGTCACCGCCTCGCCGAAGGGGTCGTTGACCTGGAAGGTGTCGATCGCGATCCCGTCGGCGCGCGTGAAGATCTGCGCGGAGAGGATGTTGACGCCCTGCGAGGCGAGTCCGCCCGCGATCAGCGAGAAGAGGCCAGGCACGTCACGAGTCACGATCACGAGGTCGGAGGAGCCCAGGTCGGGGTGATGGAACAGCTCCGTCGCCACTGGCTCCTCGTCGAGCTGCTCCACCAGCCGGAGATGGGCGGCGATCCGCTCGGGGGCGGTGGCGGCGAGGTACCGATCGGACAGCATGGCCAGATGCCCGTGGACCGCGCCCGCCGCGCCGCCCGACCCGAGCGCGGCCCGGACGCGCTCGAGCAGCGCCTCGCGGCTGGACGGCGCCGGGCGGCCGTCGGTGAGGAACAGGAGAGTGCGCCGGTACAGCTCGGCCAGGATCTGCGCCTGCCAGCCCGTCATCACCCCGGGCCCCACTGCGCGCATGTCCGCGCATGTCAGGCCGTAGAGCATCCGGAGACGCTCCGGTGTCTCGCACAACCCGGCGAGGGAAGCCACGGTCTTGGGATCCTCGAGGTCGCGCCGCTGCGCCACGTGCGACATCGTGACATGGTGCGCCACCAGGAACGTCACCACCTCCGCATCGGCGGGAGCCAGGCCCACCCGGGCGGTGAGATCGCGGATGAGGGGAACGCCCTTGGCCACGTGCCCGTGGCCTCGCCCCTTGCCGATGTCGTGGAGCAGCATCCCCATCATGAGCAGGTCGGGGCGCTCGATCTCGTACAGCGCGCGCGAGACCGGCTCCGACTCCGCCGAGTGGCCGGGGGCGAGGGCCTCCATGTTCTCCACCGCCAGCAGCGAGTGCTGGTCCGCGGTGAACCTGTGGTACGCGTCGTACTGCACCAGGCACGTGAGCGCGCCCCACTCCGGCAGGTACCGGCCGAGGAGGCCGAGCTCATGCATGTCCCGGAACGTCACCGCGACCCGGCCCCAGTTCCGGCAGATGTCGAGGAACAGGTCGCGGATCTCGGCCGATCGCTGGAACGGCTCGTCGACCAGGTCCAGGGCGGCCTCGACCGCGCGCTCGGTGTCGACCCCGAGCTCGAAGCCCAGCCGGTGGGCGTGCCAGAACGCCTTCATCAGCCGGGTCGGCTCCTCGCGAAAGTCGCGGCCGTCCGGGTGGATGACGTGGATCTGCTCGTCCAGCACGTAGAGGCCGTCCGCCAGCGCCTCCTGGCGGAGCTTGCGGCCGACGGACCCCCGACGGGACAGCGTGTCCCGGCAGCGCGCGATGAGGCGCCGCGACACCCGGTGGATCACGCGCGCGTGGAGGTAGTAGTCGCGCATGAACTTCTCGACCCCGAGCTGGGCTTCGTCGGCCTGGTAGCCGAAGTTCTTGGCGACCTGTGGCTGGATATCGCGCGAGAGCACGTCGTTCTTGTGCCCGGCCAGGAAATGGAGCTCGTTCCGCACCCGCCAGAGGAAGGTGAGGGCCTCGTCGGCCATGCGCTGCTCGCGGGCGGTGATGAGGCCCTTGTCGGCGAGCTCCCGGAGGGTCCGGGCCCCGAACTTCGTGGAGGCGAGCCACATGGCGGTGTGCATGTCGCGCAGGCCGCCCGCCGCCTCCTTGACGTTGGGTTCTCCGATGTACGGCGAGGCCCCGAACTTGCGGTAGCGCTGGTCCCGCTCGGCCAGCGTCGTCTCCAGGAACTTGGCGAAATCCTTGCGGTAGACGTTCTCGCTGAGCACCTTGCGGAAGCGGTTGAAGAGACGGCGGTTGCCCACGACATAGCGGGCTTCCTGCATCGAGGTGCGGCTGCTGAAGTCGGTGCGCGCCATGGCTAGGCAGTCGGGCAAGCTCCGCACGGAGTGCCCGACGTGCAGCCCGAGGTCCCACAGGGTGTAGAGGAGCCCCTGCGTGACCCGCTGGACGTATCCGTTCATCTCCCCCTCGTAGATCAGCATGATGTCGAGATCGGAGAGGGGATGGAGCTCCCCCCGGCCGTAGCCGCCGAGCGCCACCAGCACGAGCGGAGCCGCGGGCACCGCTTCCCGCCGGGCGTCGTCCTGGGCGAGGCGGTACACGGTCACGAGGAACGAGTCCATGAAGGCCGCGTAGGCCTGCACCGACTGCTGTCCCGAGGCCCCCCCGAGGTGCGCGGCCTTGAGAAAATCCACGTTCGAGACCAGGTGCTGGCGCAGGATCTCCACCCGCCGGCGCCGGCGGCGCTCGGCCTGTTCGGCCACGGGGCCACCGAGCCCCTTGTCGGCCCGGCCCTCCACCCGCCGGAGCTGGCGGAACAGGTCAGCAGGCATGCCAGAACTGTACGTTCCCGTCCGGTCCCCCGTCAAACGGCCACCGCGGCGCGGCCGCGGGGCCCGGCGGTTGTAGAATGCGTCGTATGCGACGCATCTGGCGAAAGGAGCTGGAGCTGGTGACACCGTACGATGCGGGCAAGCCGCTCGAGGCGCTCGAGCGCGAGCGGGGGCCCCAGACCATCGTGCGGATGTCCGCGAACGAGAACCCCCTGGGGCCCTCGCCGCGCGTCGTCCAGGCCATCCGCGACGAGGCGGCCAGGGCTCATCTGTACCCGGACGGCGGCTCGACCGCCCTGCGCGAGGCCCTCGGGCCGTGGGTGGGGGCGGACCCGTCGTGGATCATGGTGGGCAACGGGGCCGACGAGATCATCGGGATCATCGCCCGGGCCGCCTTCGAGCCGGGCGACGAGGTCCTGATGCCCAGGCCGTCCTTCGAGCCCTACCATATCGAGACTGTCCTGGCGGGGGCCGAGCCGGTGGCGAGCCCGCTCCAGGGCTACGAGACCGACCTCGAGGACATGGAGCGCCGCGTGTCGCCGCGCACCAAGGCGGTGTTCCTCTGCACGCCGCACAACCCAGCGTCGACCCTGATCCCGCGCGGGCCTCTGCGCCGGTTCCTGGACGCGCTCGGACCCGACGCACCGCTGGTGGTGCTGGACGAGGCGTATCGCGACTACTGCGACGACCCGGAGACGCCGGACGGGGCCGAACTCGCGCGCGAGTATCCGACGGTGGTCGCGGTCCGAACCTTCTCGAAGATCGCCGGGCTCGCGGGACTGCGCGTGGGATTCGCCATCGCGCGGCCGGAGACCATCGAGCGCCTGCACCGCGTCCGCGCGCCCTACAACGTGAACCGGATCGCCCAGGTCGCAGGGGTAGTCGCCCTCGAGGACCGGGACCATCTGGAGCGGTCGAGAGCCCTCGTGCTCGCCGAGCGCCCCCGCCTCGCCGCAGCGCTCCGGGGCCGCGGCGGCCACGTGCCCGCGTCGCAGGCGAACTTCCTCCTCGTCCGCGTGGGTCCCCGCGCTGACGCGGTGCGAGCGGCCCTGCTTCAGGCCGGCATCCTCGTGCG
>DATKEI010000433.1:0-3118 GCA_035544455.1 Binatia bacterium
TCGTAGCCGAAGGCCACGCGCCGCGTGTCGGCGCCCCGGAACACGATCACGTAGTGCCCGGGCTCGTAGGCGACGATCCGACCGGCGCCGAACTGGAAGTGCTTGACGATGGTGCCGATGCCGAGGCGCGGCGCGGGCGGCCCGGATGATGTGGTGTCGGCGGTCATCTGCAATCTCCTCCTGGCGTTGAGGTGCGGCATGGCCCTCGGGGATGGCATCGCCGGAGAGCGGCCAGGGGTGTTGTAGCACGGCCCGACGGCGGCGCTGTCACCAGTGAGCCGACTCACTTGTCCGGGGGCCAGGCGCCGCCGCGCTCGACCCGCGGTCGCGGCGGTGGCTGTCGACGCCGCCAATCATCTTCTCCTCGAGGGCCGGATCGACGACAATGCCCGGTGTTCGCGGGCCGACCGGCGCGGCGGAGGGGGAGGCCATGGCCAGAAGGAACACGCGGGGGCGACGATCCGGACCATCGCGACCGAGCTCCGCGGCACGCGGCGCCGCATCGCGCGGTGTGGCGCCCGGAGGCGCGGCGTCGAAGGCCAGGGCACCGCGCGATGTGGCGCCGGAGGGCGCGGCGCCGGGCGAGCCCCTCGATCACCTCATCCGGGTCACGTCCAAGCGGGCCGTCGAGATCCGCGGCGACCGTGCCGCGGGCGGGGGGCCGCCCAGGATCCGGATCGCCGATCACCGGCCGGACGACGTCGTCGAGGTAGAGCTCGAGGGGGGCGTCCGGCTCGTCACGACCCTCGCGCAGTACCTCGAGGACTTTCCCGAGGCCCAGGACCGCGCGGTGAGCCGGCTCGAACCAGGCGAGCTGGCGCTGCCGGTCGCCATTCCCCTCGGCGGACCCGCGCGCGGCCCGGGGGACTGGGTCATCGCGGGGCTCCGGATCCTCGGGATCGACCCGGTCGAGAAGGCGGGCGAGCTGACCGCGCTCAAGGTGTGCGAGTGGTACGAGGCTCGCCAGCTCGAGAAGGATCCCGCCACGAAGCGGGGAGAGCAGCGCCTGTGGCGCGTGGGCGAGGGCGACGGCCCAGTGCTCGAGCCAGTGTCCGATCTCGCGGCGGCGCCGGGCCCGATGCTGGTGTTCGTGCACGGGACGGCGTCGAGCACCCGCGGCAGCTTCGGCGGATTGTGGGAGGGGCCGCTCCAGCGGGTTCGCGACGAGCTGCTCAAGCCCTACCGCGGGCACGTCTTTGCCTTCGAACACCTGAGCCTGACCCAGAGCCCTACCGAGAACACCCTGGCCCTCGTCGACGCGCTGCCCGCCGGCGCGAGAGTGCACCTGGTCACGCACTCGCGAGGAGGGCTGATCGGCGAGCTTCTCTGTCGAGGGCAGCGCGTGGGCGCCGCCGCGTTCCGCGAGAAGGAGGAGGTCAAGCCCCTCTTCGGAGACCCCGTGCGGAAGGAGGAGGCGGACAACCTGCGGAAGCTCGGCACCCGGCTCGCGGACAAGAAGATCGTGGTGGAGCGCTTCGCCCGCGTCGCGTGCCCCGCCCGCGGGACGACGCTGGCCTCGGAGCGGCTGGACCGGTGGCTCTCGGTGGCGCTCCACCTGATCGGACTGGTCCCGGCGCTCAAGGCGAGCGGCTTCTTCGACGTCTTCGAGGAGTTCGTCCGCGCGCTGGTCAAGACCCGCGCCAATCCACGTGCCCTGCCTGGCCTCGAAGCCCAGATGCCGGACGCGCCGCTGATCAATCTGCTCAACCGGCCCGGCGTGACCGTCGGCTCCGACCTGCACGTCATCGCCGGCGACGTCGAGGGCGGGCGCACCTGGCAGCGGCTCGGCGTGCTGTTGACCGACCTGTTCTACGAGTTCGAGGACCACGACCTGGTCGTCAACACCGCCGCGATGTACGGGGGGGCCGACCGGGCTTCGGGCGCCCGCTACTTCTTCACCCAGGGCGCGGACGTCTCTCACTTCAACTACTTCCGGAACAAGGAGACGTCGGAGAGGCTGGTGGCCGCGCTCCAGGAGGGCCCGGAGCGCGACGGCTTCAAGACGTTCTCGCCCTCGCACAAGAAGGACTCGAGGGGCGCGGCGGCGCCGACCGGGCGCCGGCCGGTGCTCTTCGTGCTGCCGGACCTCATGGGCAGCCACCTGGAGGTCGCGAAGGCGCGGGTATGGCTGGACCTGCCGGCCCTGGCCGGCGGGGCGTTCTCCCGTTTGCGGAACGGGCAGGACGCCACTCCCACCGGGCTGGTGGAGACGGCCTACGACGACCTCGTCGCGTTCCTGGGGACCTCGCTCGAGGTCGTCCCGTTTCCGTTCGACTGGCGTCGATCCCTCGTGGACGAGGCCAGGCGCCTGGCGAGCGCGCTCGAGGCCCGGCTGGGCCCGGGGGCGCCCGACCAGCCGGTTTCCGTGCTCGGGCACGGCATGGGAGGTCTCCTCGCCCAGGTGACGATGGCGCGGCACCCGGAGGTCTGGACGCGCCTGCTCCGGCACGAGCGGTCGCGGCTGATCCTTCTCGGAGTGCCGACCGGCGGGACGCACGCGGTGGTCCGCCTCTTGCTCGGGCGCGACGCCCTGGTCCGCGGCCTCGGCGTCGTGGACCCGGCGCTCTCCCGGCGCAAGCTGCTCGAGATCGTGAGCGCCTACCCAGGGGTCCTCGAGATGCTTCCGAGGCCCGAACCCGAGCGCGACTTCTTCGACCCGCGACTGTGGGACCTGCTCGCGCGCGAGGATGCGGGCGACTGGGTGGCGCCGGACGCCGAGGCCCTTGGCCGGGCCCGCCTCGTCCGGCAGATCCTCGACCGGCCCCTGGCTCACCCGGACCGGGTGTGCTACGTGGCGGGCTGGGCGGCGCGCACTCCCGTGGCGATCGCCGTCGGGGAGCGGCCGCGCAGGGTGGTGCCCCAGGCCTGGGGCTCTGGCCGGGTCGAGGACTCGATCCAGTTCGAGGTGTCCGAGCGAGGAGATGGCCGCGTGCCATGGGACACCGGGATCCCGGCGGGCGTCCGGGTCTGGTACATGGACGCGGCGCACGGCGATCTCGCCGGTCACGAGCCCGCCTTCCCGGCCCTGCTCGACCTCGTGCTGACGGGCGAGACGGACCGGCTGCGCATGAGCGAGCCGGCCACGGCGGAGCGGGCGGCGCGGGGCCGTCAGGGACCG
>DATKEI010000434.1:0-8283 GCA_035544455.1 Binatia bacterium
GCCCCTGGCCGTATCCCTGGTAGGCGAGCGTCGCGTCGGTGTAACGGTCGGAGATTGCGATCTCACCGCGCGCGAGAGCCGGTTGGATCACGTGAGCGACGTGCTGCTGGCGAGCGGCCATGAACAGGAAGGCCTGGGCCAGGGGAGTCGGCGCTGGCCCTTCCCCCTCGAACAGGGCGCGCACACCCACCCCGAGATCGGTCCCGTCGGGCTCGCTGGTGAGCAGGACCGGGTAGCCGAGGCGGGCCAGCCTCTCGGCGAGCCACCGGCCCTGGGTGCTCTTGCCCGACCCCTCGACGCCCTCGACCGTGATCAGGACACCGGCCACGCTCGGTACAGTAACACGCTGAAACTACGTGGCCCAATCCGCCTCGTGGGCAGGTCGAGAGGGAAGCGGGCTCGCCTCCGCCCGGACCCTCCTCGCCCGCCCCGTGACGGCCGGGCGAGGCCGGTGATTGACGGGGCCGGTACCGGGCGGTATCGTCCGGTCAGGCGAAGCCCGCGTCAATGTCGACAGGCGACGAGAAACAGGCGGCGGGGTCTCCGGGCGGGAGCGACGAGCCGGACGAGACGAACTCGGGCCTCCTGTTCGGGGTGGCGACCCGGTTCGAGCAGGTGGTGAGCGCCTGGCGCCTTGTCTACGTGGCCTACCGGCGCCTCGGCCTCGTCGACCCGAACGAGTACGAGATCCACACGAGCCGCCAGGCCGCGAGCCCGCAGGGTGCCGTCATCGTCGGCGAGATCCGGGGCCAGACCGCCGCGACCCTGACCATCGTGCGCGACGGCAACCTCGGATTGCCCCTCGACGGCGTCTACCCCGCAGAACTCGGCGGCCTGCGCGCGCGGGGGCGCAGCCTCAACGAGGTCGGGCTGTTCGCCGACCGCCGCGAGGACATGAAGCGCTCGCTCAGCGCCCTCCTCGGGCTCATGCGCTTCGTCTTCTACTACGCCTCCCTCGACCGGTTGACCAGCCTCGTCATCGGCGTGCACCCCCATCACGTGAGCTTCTACGAGCGGATGCTGGGATTCGAGACGTTCGGCGAGACGAAGACCTACGCGTCGGTCAACGATCGGCTCGTGACGCTCTTGAAGATCGACGTCACGGAGCGGCTGAGCGCCAGTCCGGTGCCGCGCGCCCTGTCGTTCTTCCTCCGGAACCCGGTCCCGCCCGGGGGATTCGACAATCGCCTCCGCTTCTCCGCCGAGGTCCTCGACTCGCCGCCGCTCTCCGGGTATCTCGCCTACAAGCTGGGCGGCCATCCCGACCCGCCCTCGCCCTGAAGGCGCGCGGGCGCGATGGGCTCGACAGCGACGTCGACTTCCCGGGCATCGGGCTTGCCGTCGATGGCAAGGCTCGCGAGCGTCCCGCCGGACCCCGACGCGAGGTCGCTTGTATCTGCTTCACCCCCGGAACCGGGCGGGCGCGGCGATAACGGTCTGACTCGCGCGGCGGCAACCGGGCGTGACCCAGCTTCATGGGCCCGGCGGGGCTGGTGACCGGGCGGACCGCGTGGCAGACTGGCGCTGAAGATCCGGCCGTCGTCATCGAGTCCCGAGCGCCGGCGGCGAAGGCGGCGGGCGGCGCGCCGGGCCTCGGCTTCGCGAGAGGCGAGGGCACTCGAGAGAAACCGGTGACGTTCGCCGCGACGCGGCGGGCGACGAGGAGCATTCAATGGCTGCGCCCCACCGCACCGCGGCGTTCGAGACCGTGCGCTACGAGAAGAAAGAGCGGGTCTGCCACATCGTCCTGAACCGACCGGACAAGCTCAATGCCGCCAGCGATCAGCTGGTGGAGGACGTCAACGACGCCCTCTTCGAGTTCGACGCCGATCCCGCCCTCCACGTCGCCATCCTGAGCGGATCCGGCCGGGCCTTCTGCTCCGGGGCCGACGTCCAGCAGCGCCAGCTCCGCACGCGGGACGAGCTCCGGCGGCTCGGCGGGCCGGCGGGCCGGCGCTCGCGCGAGAGCGGCCTCGCCGAGACGGTCAACTGGAAGCCGGTGATCGCCGCCGTGCACGGGTACGCCCTCGGCCTCGGCTACTCGCTGTCCCAGTCGTGCGACCTCGTGGTGGCCGCGGAGGGAACGCGCTTTCAGATCCGCGAGGTGCAGCGCGGCCTCGGCGGGGCGCAGCACTGGGTGGCCACCTGGTTCTGGACGGGCAGCCGGTTCGCCAACGAGGTGGCCCTGACCGGGCGGATGTTCACCGCCGAGGAAGCGCTCGCCCACGGCATGGTGAACCGGGTGGTGCCGGCCGCCGACCTCTTGCCCGCCGCCGAGACCCTGGCCGCCGAGATCATCGAGAATCCGCCACTCGCCGTCCGCGCCAACGTCCGCGTCATGCGGTGGTTCGTCAACGAGATGCAGCGTCAGTCCCTCTACTACACTCGCGGCCTCGGCCTGCACCTCTCCGAGGACTTCCAGGAGTCGGCCCGCGCCTTCGTGGACAAGCGCAAGCCGGTCTTCAAGGGGCGGTAGCGCGGGAGCGGCCCGGGCCTGGAGGAGGCGCCTCCCCCGGCGATCCTCCCCTCACTTGAGGGCGGGCATCACCTGCTGGGTGAGAATCTCGAGGCTCCGCATCTCCTGGCCGAACGGCAGCAAGCCGCCGGGGTTCAGCTCGGCGGCGATGCCGGTCAGGCCGAGCTCGTCCTTCAGCTCCCGCAGGCGGTCGACCAGCGCCGGACCGGTGCCGAACGCGACCTTGGTGCGCAGGATCTCGTCGTAGGACAGGCTCGACAGGCGCTCCGCCTCGCGCTCGCGCCGGTCGATCGGTCCGGTCCCGAGCCCCATCGGGTTCCGCGTCAGCTCGGCCTGGCGCTCCATGTAGTACGTGATCGTCTCGCGCGGCTCCTCGGTCGCCGCGCGCTCCGCCGGCGCCGCGTACAGGGGAATCCGGAGGCACACGTCCCCGTGTCCGGGGTGCCCGGCGGCGCGCCACTCGGCGCGGTAGGCCTTCAGATGCTCGGCCAGCTCCGGGATGCTCATCCCGCGCAGTCCGACGAAGATCGGCAGCCCGAGCCGGGCCACGCGCGGAAACGTCTCCGGGGTCGTCGCCGCCATCCGCAGCGGCGGGTGGGGCGACCGGTACGGGCGAGGCGCCACCGCGGCGTTCGAGAAGCGGTAGAAGGTCCCTTCGAAGCTGAAGGGCTCGCCCGTCCAGGCCCGGCGGATGATCTCCAGCGCCTCGAAGAACCGCTCCTGACTCTCGCCGTACGGCACGCCGAGCACGTCGTAGGCCCGCGGCGAACCGCTGCGGCCGATGCCGAAGTCGAAGCGCCCCCGGCTCAGGTGATCGAGGGTGCTGATCTCGCCGGCCAGGCGCAGCGGGTGGTTCAGGGGCAAGAGCTGCACGGCCGTCCCCGTGCGCAGGCGCCGCGTCCGAGCGGCGATCCAGCTCGCGACCAGGAGTGGACCCGACAGCACGGACCGCGCCGGGTTGAAGAGCATCTCGGCCAGCCACACCACGTCGAGGCCCCACGCCTCGGCGGCGTCCGCGATCTCGAACATCTCGCGGAAGGCGCCGGCCTGATCGACACCGCGGCGCGTCTGCTCCAGGAACACTCCGAAGTCCATGCTCCCCCTCCGCCGCGACGCGCGCCGTCAATGAGCCATGGCGACCTCCTGGGTCGGGAAGATGCGCGTCGAGGGCTCGAAGGTACCACGGGCGCCCCCGGGCCCCGCCCGGACGGCCGGCGGACCGCGCGTGGCCGCGCAGGACGCCGGCGGCCCAGGGGCATCGCCGGCTACAGATCGGCAAGGGAAGCGCGGGTCCAGCGCGTCGCGCAAGGCCTCGCCCACCAGGTTGGCCGCCACCACCGCGAGCCTGATGCCGCCCCGGGCTCCGCGGCGCGCCTCGGGGAGCTCCGGCGATTGCCCAGGTCGATCCCCCCCACCCGACTCGCGGCGCCGGGTGGGGTGGGGGTCCTCCCCGCGGGACCGTATCTTCTGCGGATGGCCGAAGCCACTCACCACCCATCTCGTGGCCCCATCGAGTGCCGGCAGCGCTCCCGCGTTACAGGCGTGTCCCGCGGGGAGGGCCCCCACCCCGCCCGGCGCCGGCGCCCTCTCACCCCACGGCGCCGGGTCTCGCCGGAGTGCTCCATGCGGTACCCTGGCCGTGCCGCCGCATGCGGCGAGCACGCCGGGCCGGGAGCGAGCCGAGTGACGCTGGCGGAAGCGCTGGGCCTGACGCGCGACGACGTCGTGGCCATCGTCGGAGGAGGCGGGAAGAGCACCGCCATGTTCCTCCTCGCGCGGGAGATGGTGGACGCGGGTGGCGCCGCCATCACCACGACGACCACTCACATCTTCGGCGCCCAGGTCGCGCTGGCGCCCGCCCACGTCCCGGCGGGCGAGGCCACGCGCGCGATCGTCCGCGCGGCTCTGGCCGCCCGGCGGCACGTGCTCGTCGTCGGAGCCACGAACCCCGACACCGGCCGGGCCGCCGGCGTCTCCCGGGATCTCTTCCGGCTCCTCCGCACGTGGTGTCCGGGAGTGTGCATCCTGAACGAGGCCGACGGCTCCCGCATGCGCCCCTTCAAGGCCCCGGCCGCCCACGAGCCGGTGGTCCCCGGGGAGACGACCCTGCTCGTTCCCGTCGTCGGCGCCGACGTGTTTGGCCAGGCCCTTCACGGCGATCACGTCCACCGCCCGGAGCTCGTCAGCGCCCTGAGCGGCGCTCCCCTGGGGTCGGCGATCACCCCCGAGATCGTGGCACGGGTCCTGGCGCACCCGGAGGGAGGGCGCAAGGGCGCGCCGGCGCAAGCACGGGTCGTCGCCCTGATCAACAAGGTGGAGAGCCTCGCCGACCGGGCCCCCGCGCGCGAGACGGCCGAGCGCCTCCTGCGGGAGCCGGCGATCGCGTCGGTGGTGCTGACCGCGCTGCGCGGCGAGCCGCCCGTGCTCGAGGTGTACACACGGTAGGCGCGAGGCGCGTGGTCCCGGCCCGTCGAGGGCGCTCCGGTCGGCGGGCGCGGGGCCGGTCGCCGGCCCGGACGCGCTGTGATAGCGTACCCGCCGTGCCCCGCCCCGTCGCCTTCGGGATGTTCGATCACGTCGACCGGAACGGCGGACCGATCGGCGCTCTCTACGAGGAGCGGCTCCGGCTGATCGAGGCCGCCGACCGCGCGGGCTTCCGCACCTACCATGTGGCCGAGCACCACGCCACGCCGCTCGGCATGGCCCCTTCGCCGGGCATCTTCCTCGCCGCCGTCGCCCAGCGCACGCAGCGCCTGCGGTTCGGGCCGCTCGTCTACATCTTGCCGCTGTACTCGCCGCTCCGGCTGATCGAGGAGATCTGCATGCTCGACCAGATGAGCGGAGGCCGATTCGAGCTGGGGGTGGGCCGCGGGATCTCGCCCTACGAGCTGGCCTATTGCGGCGTCGACTTCCTGGAGGCCCGCGACATGGCCGACGAGGCCCTGGGCGTCGTGCTGGCCGGCCTGTCCACTGATCGCCTGACCCACCGCGGACGCCACTACCGCTACGCGGGGGTGCCCATCGAGCTCCGCCCCGTGCAGCGCCCGCACCCGCCGCTCTGGCAGGGCGTCAACTCCAGCGACGGCGCCGCCGGCGCCGCCCGCCGCCACGTGAACGTGGTCAGCACGGCGCCGTGCCCGGTCGTCAAGGCGGTGGTCGACCGCTACTGGGAGACCTGGTCGGGGCCGGCGGGGACGGCGCCGCCGCTGATCGGGTGCCAGCGCCACGTGCTCGTCGCCGACACGGACGCCGAGGCCCTCGAGGCCGCTCGCGGGCCCTACCAGCGCTGGTACGAGAGCCTCACCCACCTGTGGCGGCAGTTCAACTCGGTCCCCCTGCGCTTCGCCGAGACGCTGGAGGGGGCGCTCGCCGCCGATGCCGCCATCGTGGGCTCGCCGGCCACCGTCCGCGCCGAGGTCGAGCGCCACCTGACCACGACCGGATGCACGTACTTCGTCGGCCGCTTCGTCTTCGGCGACCTGCCCGCCGCGCGCGCCGCCCGCTCCCTCGACCTCTTCACCCGCGAGGTCATGCCGCACTTCGCGCGATAGCCCGACCTATTCGCGAACGTGCCCTGGACCCTTCCGCGGCCAATCAGCCGCCGAGAGGGACAGTGGCCAGGGCCAGGGTCTCGAGGGACGGGGTGGACCCCGGGCGGGTGGACAGTGCTCGGCGCAGGGAGGAAGGCGGCGAGGGCCTCGGCGCGCCGGCCGGGCACGAAGATGGGCGTTCATGAGGGCGAGGACGGCGTCCTCGGCGCCGGGATCGACGACCACGGCTCGCTCGCAAGCGCCGACCGCGCCGTCTCCGTCGCCGCCGCGCCGACGGTGGGGACGCTCGGGCCCGGAGGGTTTCCGGGCGTCCGAGTCCTCTTCTTCGGTTGACTGCTCCAGCGTTATGGCCATACTCAGGGTATGGCTCGCACGACGATCCGGTCGACCTACGCCCTCGACGTCGAGACCGTCCAGCTCCTCGAACGCCTGGCCCGGCAGTGGGCCGTATCGAAGTCCGAGGCGCTGCGCCGGGCGATCCGCGCGGCGGCCGAGCAGGGCGTGCCCGACGAGCGAGAGGCTCGACGGGTCGCCTGGCGGCAGCTCCAGACCGGGCTCGGGCTCACCCGGGAGAGGGCCAGGCGGTGGGAGCGGCAGGTGCGGGAAGAGCGCCGCGCCTGGCGGGCGCCGCGCTCGTGATTCACCTCGACACCGGGTTCCTGATACGCGCGCTCGTGCCCGGATCCGCGGAGAGCGCGGCCCTGGAGGGCTGGCTCTCGGCCGGGGAGCCGCTCGGGGTGAGTGCCGTGGCCTGGACGGAGTTCCTGTGTGGCCCGGTGCTTCCCGCCCACGTCGAGGCGGCCGCGTCGCTGTTCGGGCGCCCCGCCTCGCTCGATGGCCCGGAAGCGGCCCGGGCGGCCACGCTCTTCGTGCTGGGGGGCCGGCGCCGGCACTCGCTGGCCGATTGTATGATCGCGGCAACGGCGATCGAGGCGGGAGCTAGGCTGGCCACGACCAATCCGACGGACTTCGCGCGCTTCGCGGAACACGGGCTGCGCCTGGCGTGGCCCGCGCCGCCCGGTCGCCGGCTGCCCGGGTAGTGTCCGCGGCGAGCCTCAGGCTCGCTCCGGTCGTCCAGGCCAGGGCCGTCTGGCTGGGCGCGCGGGCGACCATCGCGCCCGGCGTGAGCGCGGCACCGCGATGCCCGAGAAGCCGGTCGACGCCTGCGGCGACCGCTCTCCCGTGACCCCGGCAGCGCTGTCGTCCAGGGGCGCCTGCCGCGCGACGGGCGCGGCAGGCGGAACCCCGGCCTCGCGCCCGCCAGCGTCCCGGAACGGCGCTCGGGCGGCCTCGGCTTGATATCCGCGGGGTACTTCGAGTATGGAGGGAAGGCAGTCCGGGCCCGCGCGAGATCCGGTGAGCCCGAGGAGGCGTCCCATGGCGACCAGTTCCGCACCCGCCGCGCCGTCTCACCCGAAGCTCTTCATCAGCTACGCGCGGGAGGACGCGGCCTGGCTGGAGCGGTTCATGCCGTACTTCCGGCCGGCGGACAGGAGCGGCGCGCTCGAGGTGTGGTGGGACCGGCGCATTCCCTCCGGGGCCGACTGGGGCCGCGTCATCGACCGGGAGATCGGGAACGCGACGGCGGCCCTCGTCCTCGTGTCCGTCAATCTGCTCAGCTCGAACTTCATCCTCGAGACGGAGCTCCCCGCGATCCACGAGCAGCGCCGCCTGCGCAACCTCCAGCTCTACTGGGTGCCGGTGAGCGTGGTGGGCGAGGAAGTGATGAAGAGCCTCGGGCTCTTCGGGATCAACGCGGCGGCGCCCTGCGATCCCGGCACGCCCCTCGACGCGATGGAGGACCGCGAGCGCGAGCTGGCGGTGGTGGCCATCTGCAACCAGGTCCTGCGCGACCTCAAGACCGGGCGGGCGGGGCGGCTGAGCCAGCAGAAGCGGAACGACATCCTGGGCGCCGCGGTGGCGCGGCTCGTGGGCACGCTCGACCTCACCCCCGGCGATCCAATCGCCTACGGCGACGTCTCGATCGTGGCGCGCGGCCGGATGCAGGACCGGGAGGTCGCCATCAAGGTGCTGGCGGAGTCCCCGTTCCGGGAGCGCAATCCGGAGTTCGAGGAGCGCGTCAAGAAGGCGCGGACGCTGGAGGACACCTGCTTCCTCAAGCTCCGGCACTGTGCGCTCGACGAGGAGCCGCAGCTCCTGGTGTCGGACTACACCGACGCCCCCACGCTCGCCCAGCACCTGGCGAAGACCGGCAAGCCCTTTCCCCCGAACCAGGTGACGCGGCTCATCCAGAGG
>DATKEI010000435.1:0-2710 GCA_035544455.1 Binatia bacterium
GGAGGACGGAATGCTCGCGATGTGGGTGAAGGTGCGCATCAAGCCGGACCAGCGGGCGCGGTTCCTGCACGCCATCGAGGTGGATGCCCTGGGCTCCGAGCGGGACGAGCCGGGCTGCCTTCGGTTCAACGTGCTGCAGGACGCGCAGGACGAGAACGTCTACTACTTCTACGAGGTCTACAAGGATCAGGCGGCGCTGGAAGCCCATCGCGCCACGCCCCACTACGCGGTGTGGCGGGCCGCCGCGGACACCCTGGACGGCCCGACCGAGCCGACGCGGTGCCAGACGGTGTTCCCGGCGGACCGGGCGTACTGGGGCAAGGCCTGACGGCCAGCCGCGGGGGCCGGCCTCGCGCCCCCGCGGCTACCGGGTCGCCGACGCGCTCCCCGCCCTATCGCTGGTTGAGGGCGCGGTTGGCGACCTCGACCGTCTGCTTGTCGACGTCGAAGCGCAAGGTTTCCCTGGTCTCGACGTCCCCGCCGGTGACCCGGATGAAGATCGTGTCGTCGCCGTACTCGATCGAGTGGATGTCGCCGACGGCAAACACGACGGCGTGTCCGGGCTCGTTGAGGAACTCGCGCTGGAGCTCGAGCTCGGCGTGCCCGGGCACGGTGCCGTCATCCCGCCGCCGCCACCTCCGCATGCGCGTCGGGTTGCGGTAGTTGCCGTACACGACCCAGCACGGCCCGTGGTCGTGCACCGAGGACTTGCCCGCCTTCTCCCGCCCGTGGACGAGCACGTGGACGTCCGTCTCCGGGTCGTGGCCGATCGTCGTGCGCTCGGTGTAGGGCACGGGATCGCCCAGGTGGGTCCGGAGCAGATCGGGGTTGGCGAGCAGCTGCTCCAGGTGCCCGCGGATCTCGGCGAGGCCGGAGGGGACGCCCCGCGCCTTGATGGTGGCCCGGGTGTCGGCGAAGAACTGGTCGAGGGTGTAGGTGGTCGCGATGGCCATGTGCTCGTCCTCCTCGTCAGCCGCGGCCCACGAAGGGCATCTTGGTGGCCATGATCGTCATGAACTGGACGTTGGCGTCCAGCGGCAAGCGCGCCATGGCGACGACCGCGTTCGCCACGTGCGCCACGTCCATCAGGGGCTCGACGGCGACGGTGCCGTTGGCCTGGGGCACGCCGCGAGCCATCCGGGCCGCGAGATCGGTCAGGGCGTTGCCGATGTCGATCTGCCCGCAGGCGATGTCGTACTTCCGTCCGTCGAGAGAGCTCGACTTGGTGAGGCCGGTGATGGCGTGCTTGGTCGCCGTGTACGCGACCGAGTTGGGCCGGGGCGCGTGCGCCGAGATCGATCCGTTGTTGATGATGCGCCCGCCCCGCGGGTCCTGGCTCTTCATGATCTTGAAGGCCTCCTGGGTGCACAGGAAGACGCCGGTGAGGTTGACGTCGACCACTGTCTTCCACTGCTGGTAGGTCAGATCCTCGAGGGGGATGCCCGGCGCACTGGTGCCGGCGTTGTTGAACAGCAGGTCGAGGCGGCCGAAGGCCTCCACCGTCCGGGCGAAGAGGGCGCGCACCGCCTCGGGGTCGGCGACGTCGGTCGGCACCACCAGCGCGCGGTCTCCCGCGGCCGCCGCCGCCTGCTCGAGGAGGTCCTTGCGGCGCCCGGCCAGGGTCACTCGGTAGCCGTCCTCCAGCAGGGCGAGCGCCGTCGCCTTGCCGATTCCGCTGCTGGCTCCCGTCACGATGGCTACCTTGCTGGGCGAGGTCATGGGTCGCGTCCTCCTGGAGATCGGTCGCGGATCGGTCCGAGGGCGTATGGTATCGCATCGCGGCAGGTCCGGGGAGGCACCCGCCCCCGCTCGCATCGCAGGCCCCTTGGCATCCGCCAGGTCTTGCCGGCCCCCGCCATGGTGATGGTGTTCCGCGATGCGCCGACCAGGCGCCGGGCGGGGCGGGCCCTTCCGCGGGATCCGCTGAGTCGCGGGAGCATCGCTGGCATAGGGGCTGCGAGATGGATGGTGGGTGGCTTCGGAGATTCGCAGCAGCCACGGTCCGGCGGTGAGAAGACGAAGGGACCCAGGTTCAATCTGGGGGCGAGGGAACCGCACCGACTCCCTCGCCCTCGGAGAGGGAGAGGGTTGGGGTGAGGGTGGGCGTCTGGTTCACGAATAACCCGGGCTAGTGTCCTGAGTCAGAAATGTGCCGACAAAGCGCCGGGCAGGGTGGGGCCCTCCCCGCGGGACACGCTGTGTCGCGGAGCGTTACCGGCACTCAATGGGGCCACGAGATGAGTGGTGGGTGGCTTCGGCCATCCGCAGAAGATACGGTCCCGCGGGGAGGACCCCCACCCCACTCGGCGCCGCGAGTCCACGAACGTCTGACTCAGGACACTAGGATGGGATCGACCTCGATCCGAGGAGGGATCACCGATGGGGCTATCCGGAAAGATCGGAATCGTGACGGCGGCGGCGTCCGGCATGGGGCGGGCGGGCGCGATCCGCTTTGCCCGAGAGGGAGCGCAGGTGGCCGTGGTCGACGTCGACGCCGCCGGCGTCGCGCGCGTGGTCAGCGAGATCGAGGTGGCGGGCGGGACGGCCCACGGCATCGTGGCCGATCTCTCCCGCGACGAGGATTCGCGCCGGATCGTCTGGGACACCGTGGGCCGGTTCAAGGGGCTCGACTTCGTGTGGAACCACGTCGGCCACCCCGGGCCCGCCGCGGTGGAGGGGATCGACATGGGCGCGTTCGACCTCGCCATCG
>DATKEI010000436.1:0-6665 GCA_035544455.1 Binatia bacterium
CGCCTCCTCCACCCGATGCGCCGCGTCGGCGCCAAGGGCGAGGGGCGCTTCGAGCGCGTCTCGTGGGACGACGCCCTCGGCGAGATTGCCGCGCGCTGGCAGGACATCATGGCCAGCCACGGGCCGCAGGCCATCTGGCCCTACTACGGCACGGGCAGCCTGGGCATGCTCCAGGGCCTCGCCGGCTGCGGGCGCCGTCTCTGGAACACCCTCGGCACGTCGCAGGTCCACCTCTCCATCTGCATGGCCGCGGGGGGCCTCGGCACCGGCCTGACCCTCGGCGACAACCGCGTGGGCATGGACCCCGAGGGGATCGCCGACGCCGGGCTCGTCATCCTCTGGGGCGCCAACCCGATCGTCACGCACCACCACCTCTGGAAGTACGTGGAGGCCGCGCGCGGCAAGGGCGGCCACGTGGTCGTCATCGACCCCCTCCGCACCCGTACGGCCGAGCGCGCCACCGAGCACCTCGCCCTTCACCCCGGGACCGATGCGGCCCTTGCCCTCGGCCTGCTCAACGTGGTGGTGAGCCTCGGGGCCGAGGACCGGGAGTTCATCGAGCTCCACACCACCGGCTGGGACGCCTTCCGGGCGCGGATCCTCGAGTACCCGCCGGCGCGGGTGGCCGCCATCACCGGCCTCCCGGTTGACCGCATCGAGGCGCTCGGCGCCCGCCTGGCCGCCACCCGGCCCACGGCCATCCGGATCGGGCCGGGCATGCAGCGCCACGCCGGTGGCGGCATGGCGGTCCGGGCGATCACCTGCATTCCCGGCGTCACCGGTGACTGGCGCTTCCCGGGGGGCGGGGCCGCCTACGACACGCGCGGGTTCTTCAAGGGCAACTGGGCGGCGCTGTGGCGCGACGACCTGCGTCCGCCCGGGACGCGCGTCATTCCCATGACGCGGCTCGGCGAGGCACTGCTCGAGCGGACCGACCCGCCCGTGCACTCCCTCCTCGTCTACGACGCCAACCCCGCGGCGAGCGCGCCCGACCAGAACAAGGTCCGGAGGGGGCTGGCGCGCGAGGACCTCTTCACCGTCGTGGTCGAGCACTTCCAGACCGACACCGCGGACTTCGCCGATCTCCTCCTGCCCGCCACCATGCAGATCGAGCACGCCGACCTGCACATCGCCTACGGCCACCTGTACGCGGCCTGGAACGAACCCGCGGTCGCGCCGCCCGGCGAGTGCCTGCCCAACAGCGAGATCTTCCGGCGCCTCGGCCGCGCCCTCGGCGTGGCGGAGCCCGCGGTGTACGACTCGGACGAGGACATGGCCCGCGCCGTCCTGGATTCTAACGAGCTGCGCGTGGCGGGGCTGACGCTCGAGGCGCTCAAGGCGTCGGGCTGGATGCGCGTGACCCCGCCCCAGCCCTTTGCCCCGTTCGCCAAGGGCTTTCCGACCGCGTCGGGGCGGCTCGAGTTCTTCTCCGAGCGGGCGGCGGCGCTCGGGCTCGACCCGGTGCCGGCCTACATCCCGCCGGCGGAGGCCGGCGCGGCAGATCCCGAGCTGGCGCGGCGCTACCCGCTGGCGCTGGTGGCCCCCGCCGGCCCGCACTTCCTCAACTCGGAGTTCTCCAACCACCCGGCCCTGCGCGAGAAGGCGGGGCCCCAGCGCGTGGTGCTCCATCCCGACGACGCGGCGGTGCGGGGCCTGGCCGACGGCGACGACGTGCGTGTCTACAACGACCGCGGCGAGTTCCGGGCCCGCCTGGACGTGAGCGACCGCGTGCGCCCCGGCCTGGCGAGCGGTACCAAGGGCCACTGGCCGAAGCTCTGCCCGGGCGGCCGCAACATCACCGCCACCGTGGCCGAGCGCGACAGCGACATGGGCAGCGGCGCCGTCTACCACGACAACCGCGTCGAGGTCGAGCGCGCGCCCTGATCAACTGTTCGCGCGAGGCGGGTGACCGGGCGGCGCCCGCGGCGGGGCTCGGCCGCGCCGCATGGCGGCTCGTGACCCGTGTGATCCATAGTGGTCAGATGTGGTCATGAAGCGAGCCCAGATCGCCGAGCTCAAGGCCCACCTCAGCAAGTACCTGGCCCAGGTCCGGACGGGGGACACGGTCATCGTCTGCGACCGGAACACCCCCATCGCCCGGCTCGTCCCGTACCTGGAGGCCGACGCCCGGTTCGTGGTGCACGAGCCAACCCGGCCGGCGGCCGCACTGCGGACGCTCCGCGGGGTCAAGCCCCGGCGTGCCGTCGACGTGGTTGCCCTTCTGCGCGACGGTCGTGAAGGCTCACGTGTCCGTAGAGCCGCGTGGAGGCGTTGTCCGCGCGGGTCAGCGGGAACTCGCGGTCCGCGTAGAGCTGGAAGAACCGCGCCGGGCGGGGTGGGGGGCCCTGCCCGCGGGACACGCCGAGTCGGCCTTGCCGACGTCCGGGACCCGTACCGCGCCATCATGGCCTTCACGGAGTCGAGTTGCCGGGGCTCGAGTCGATCTCGCACACGACACGGCCGAACGGGTTGACGGTGGCGGCCTCGCTCATCGGGACACCCGGTAGCGCTTGAGGGCGTCGGGGTCCACCGTGGCGCCGAGGCCCGGGTGGTCCGCGAGCCGGAGGGTGCCCGCGTGGAGTCGCACCGGATCCAGCACGACGTCGCCGGCCATCTTCAACGGCCCCACCGCCTCGCAGCCGTCGACGATGGCGTCGGTCACCGCGGCCACCGTGACCTCCGCGAGGGTCGACAGGGTGAGACCGAAGCCGTGCCCGATGACCACGCGCAGGCCGGCGGCGGCCGCGCACTCGACCATGGCGAGTGTACGCATGAGCCCGCCCTGCTTCATGACCTTGACCTTCACGAGGTCCGCCGCCTCGCGCCGGATGATCTCCACCAGCGAGGCGGGGCCGGTGACGCTCTCGTCCGCCATGAGGGGGATGCGGATGGCCCGGCGGATCTCGGCGAGCCCGGCGATCTCCGCGCGGGGAATCGGCTGCTCGACGAGGGTGAGCCCGTAGGGCTCGAGCCGCCGGATGAAGGGCGCCGCCTCAGGCCGCGTCAGGCTCTCGTTGAAATCCACGCGGAGCGCCATCCGATCGCCCACGGCCGCGCGCACGGCGGCCACGCGCTCGATCCCCTCGGGGTCGATGCCGGAGAGCTTGATCTTGGCCGAGCGGAAGCCGCGTCCAAGCCAGGCGGTGGCTTCCCCCGCGGCCTGGGCCGGCGGCACGGTGCCGATCCAGGCATTGAACGCGACCTCGCCCTTCACGCGCCCGCCGAGGAGCGAGTGGGCGGGCAGGCCGAGCGCGCGCCCCTTGAGGTCGATCAGCGCCATCTCGACGGCGGCGATCGCCTCGTAGCGCCCGGCCGCGTGGCCGTCCATGACCGCGAGGGCGTGGCGCACGTTGAACGGATCGGCTCCGGCGAGGGCCGGGGCGATCCGCTGGACGGTGGCGTGGACGTCCTCGGCCGACATGGCCGAGTAGCCGGGCGAGGGGTCCACGTTGCCCCAGCCCTCCATCCCCTCGTCGGTGGTGACGCGCACCAGCACGCTGCGCTGGACGGCGGTGATGCCGTGCACGCCGTGCACGGGCTCGCGCAGGGGCACGTCGACGACAATTGGCTCGATCCCGACGATCCTGATGCCGCGCTCCTCACGCGAGGCGCCTGAACAGCCGCTTCGCACTGGCCCGTAGTATAGTGCGCCCCGGTGGGGACCGCTGGGTTCATCGGGCTCGGGCGCGCCGCGCGCCTCCTGTCTGCTCGCGCCGGGGCGCCGTGGACCCGCTGACTCACGCCCTCGTCGGCGCCGCCGCCGCACGAGTGGCCCTGGCCCGTCCGCTCGGTCCGGCCGCCTGGCTGCCGGGCATCGCCGGCGCGCTGATCCCGGACCTGGATGGGCTGGCGCGGCTTTCCGGCGATCCGCTCGCGTACGCCACCTACCACCGACACTTCACCCACGCGCTGCTGTTCGCCCCCGTCGGCGGCGCGGTCGCCGCCTTGCCGTGGCTGCTCCGGCCCGCGATGCGCGGGCGGTGGCTGGCGGTCTACGCCGCGGCCGTCACCGGCTATGCGTCGCATGGCTTGCTCGACGCTGTCACCTCCTACGGCACGCTTCTGTTCTGGCCGTTCAGCAACGCCCGGGTCTCGCTGAGCTGGATCTCGGTGATCGACCCCCTCTTCACTCTCGCTCTTGCCGTGGGGGTCGCGGCCGCCGCGTGGCGACGACGCGCGGGGCCGGCCGCCCTCGCGCTGCTCGTCGGCCTGGGCTACCTGGCCCTCGGTGCGGTCCAGCGCGAGCGCGCGCTCGACGCGCAGCAGCGCATTGCCGCCCACCGCGGGGACGCGCGCGTCCGGGGCGACGCCTTTCCCACGATCGGCAACCACCTGGTGTGGCGGTCGCTCTACCAGGTCGGCGACACGCTCCGCCTCGACCGCATCCGCGTGCCCTGGTTCGGGCCGCCGACGTGGGCGCCGACCACCGCCGTGCCCGCCATTGCCGAGACCCAGCTTCCCTCCGCCGTGCAGGCGGATCCTCTGGCCCTGCGCGACTTCCGCCGCTTTCGCTGGTTCTCCGGTGGCTGGGTGGCACCCGCGCCCGAAGACCCCGCGCTGCTCGGCGATGCGCGCTACTCGCTGGCGCCCGGCCGGTACGCACCGATCTGGGCCATCCGGCTCCGTCCCGGCCAACGACCGCCGGTCGAGTGGGTGGACCGCACCCGTGACCGGAGCCTCGAGTTCACTCCCCTGTGGCAGGAGATCACCGGCCGCCACCCCGATCTCCGGCCGCTGGTGGGCGCGCCGGCCCCCGGACCGCCGGGGCGCGCGGCGAGGAGTGCCGGAAGTCCCGCGACATGAAGCGCTTCGCCCCTCCGAGGACCGCGGCGGTTCCGGGCGGCCGAGGGTGGCCCCGACATCCGTCCGGGCACCCCGCACGTGACTCGGGGAGCACGGCGCCTCATGGCATGCGGGCCGTCCGGTGCGGAGGTTCGGGTGCCACGGGCGAGCAGGGCGACGAGGGCACCGACGAACGGCAGCACGGCAAAGCAAACGAGGGAGGCGACGTGCAGGAGATTCTTGCGTCACTGGCGGAACGGGCGCCTGGTCGGGTAGGTCTTACCACGTACCGGGTACACCGTTCCACGCATTACGGAGACATGAGACACAGAGCGGCGGGTCAGGACGAACGGGTGATCCCTGGGCAGGTTCTCGGCGCCATGGACGGTGAGCCCGAATAGCCCGCGGATCAGGGACCGGTTCAGGGCGAAGACCGGGGCGCCCAGGCTCCGCAGCAGGGGCCCGGGCGGCGTGAGCCAGCGCTTCTGTTCCTCGCTCAAGACCTCTTCAGGCCGTTCCAGCGGCGACAGGCCGGTGGCCCGCTCGCTGGCTCGACCCGCCTCCGAGGCCACGCGCAAGAGGTCCCGCACCGTGTCGATCCCGGCGATCGCTTCCTCGCTCAGATCGATGCCCGCCCGCTCTCGCACCTCCAGGGTGAGGTTCAACCACCCGAGGGAGTCGATACCGAGATCCAGCCGCGGGCTTGTGTCGGGCGTGAGACGCCGGTCCGGATAGCGGGCGACTAGCCACGTCCACACCTGCATGGCGGCCGCGGTCTCGAGCAGGATATGGTCTACGCCGGTGCCGTCCCCCGGGGTCAGGCGTCGGGCACTCGCGTCGACTGCCAGGCGATCATGCGCCAGCGCCCTCCGGCTCTCGCATAGACCGCCAGGTAGCGGACGGTGAAGCGCTGCTCCTTGCCGTCCCTTTCCACGTGCATCTCGGACACGCCGTTGACCACGCCGATGCCATCGTGGACGCGCACCGTGCGTTCGCGAGGGGCGATGCCTCGATAGTGCGGCTTGCCGCCGCGGAGATTCGCAACGTGCTCGGCTTTCGACTCCAGGCGCGCCGTGGAGTGCACGTAGGTCAGATCATCGGCCAGGGTGTCGTCGAGCGCGGCCCAGTCGCCGCTCCGCATGGCCTCGACACGGCGGTCGTCGGCGCGCAGGACGTCGGCCTCGACCGCGGTGAGCTCGGTTGCTGCTGGTGTCATCACCATCCTCCTCGACGGTACACGGCGTGATCGACGACGGCGCGCGTGGCGAAAAACGTGGCGATCCTCGCGTCCCGAGTCAGACGTTCGTGGACTCGCGGCGCCGGGTGGGGTGGGGGTCTTCCCCGCGGGACCGTATCTTCTGCGGATGGCCGAAGCCACCCACCACACCATTTCGTGGCCCCATTGAGTGCCGGGAGCGCTCCGCGACACAGCGTGTCCCGCGGGGAAGACCCCCACCCCGCCCGGCGCCTTGTCGGCACATTTCTGACTCGGCACACTAGCACGAACCCGCGCGAGAGCCCCAGTGGCGCGGTCAGCCGCCGGCGCCGGCGCCGGTGTAGGCGAACCTGAGCGCCCGGCCCTCGGCGAACCGCGCGTCGACTGGCGCACATCCCGGGTGGGAGGGCCGATCAGGCCGCGTTCCGTATGGCCCAGCGGCCTCCAGCGTCCGCCGACCTCGCCGGGCGCCATCGTTGACGGGCAGCGCCGGCGACGGTAATGTCAGTCGGCCCCACCAGGCCAAGACGAGGAGGACCCGATGGTCCGCGTGGTAGACCGGGAGCAGTCAGACGATGACCGTCTCGATCGGCTCATCGCCGAGTTCGCGGGGAAGCACGGTCTCAAGCTCGATCGCACCGGCTGGGCCCGGAAGACCTACGATCTT
>DATKEI010000437.1:0-6853 GCA_035544455.1 Binatia bacterium
CTCGCGGACGGTGACGCCCAGGTGGGCGACGGCATCCTCCACCGCGTTCGCGATGGCGGCGGCACCGGGGATGGCGCCGCTCTCGCCCACGCCCTTGACGCCGAGGGGATTGATGGCCGAGCGGTGCTCGCTGAGCGCCACGGCAATCGACGGCAGGTCGTCGGCGCGGGGAATGGCGTAGTCCATGAGGCTGCCAGCCGCTGAACAGGCAGGAAGGAGTTGTGGTTGGGGGAGCGAAGGGGGAAGGGGTTCCGGTCGAGTGGACAACACGGGATGCGATAGGCTCGCTCCCACTTTCCCGTCAAGCGGGTGATTTGCGAATCTCCAGCGGGCGTACCGCGCGTAGCGGCTCCGCGACGGGGCTCGTGTCCACGCGCATCGGGGGCGCGCTCGTGCGCGGGCGCCACGGTTTGCTCGTGACCCAGCGGGGCGGGGGCAGGACGACCTGCCCGGCGCCGTGCAGCGCCAAGAGCGCGCCGCGACAGATCGCATCGCACGGCTGCCCGTTTGGTTGCGTCCACCGCCAGGCGGCGCAGACGGCGAAGGACAGTGACCATTTTTTGAGCGTCGGACGAGCCTGACGAGGCGCCGCTGGGGATCACCGAAGACACCAACAACCGTCTCCAGAGGGCGGAAGCCAGGGAACCGATACGAATCGGAGAGACGCCGCAGAGGTCTGGAGGATCGCATCCCGCAATCATGCTAGGTTTTCGCCTCGGCTCAACCTCGCTCCGACCCGCTCCCAGAGCGGGTTCCCACGCCTTCGACCCCTCTTTTTGACCCACACGAATCCCCGAAGACTCTGTTCAAGAGGGGTAGCGGAAGGACGACGTGACCTCCCGCTTCGTTCGCGCAACAGTCCTCGGGATTGTCTTGGTGCTGGTCTCAATCTCACGGGATTGCGTCCTTGACTCCTCCGCGCCGGCGATGCAGGATCGCGCCCATCGGTTTCGAGCCCGCGAGGATTCCTCCGGGCCATGCGCGGGCGCCCGGCGCCGCGGGGCGCAAGGAGCGAGGCATGGGGGAATTCGGAATCGGCCAGGGGATCAAGCGCTTCGAGGACCCTCGCCTCCTGCGCGGCGAGGGCCGGTTTCACGCCGACCTCGCGCTCCCCGGCCAGGTGCACGCGGTGGTGGTGCGCTCGCCCCACGCCCACGCGCGGATCCGCGGCATCGACACCGGGCCGGCCATGCGGGCGCCGGGCGTGGTCGCGGTATTCACCGGGGCCGACCTCGCCCGCGACGGCCTCGGCACGATGAAGATGACGCTCAGGCGCTCCCGCCCCGACGGCTCGCCCATGTTCGCGCCCCCGCATCGCGGTCTCACCGTCGACCGGGTGCGCTACGTCGGCGACCCGGTGGCCCTGGTCGTCGCGGAGACGCTCGCTCAGGCCGAGGACGCGGCGGAACTGGTCCAGGTGGACTACGAGCCCCTCGCCTCCGTGACCGCGACCGCGGACGCCGCCGCCCCGGGGGCCGCCGCGGTGTGGGACGAGTGCCCGGACAACGTCTCGAACGTCTTCGAGGCGGGCGATCGCGCCGCCACCGAGGCCGCCTTCGCGCAGGCCCGACAGGTCATCCGGCGACGCTACGTGATCACGCGCGTGCACGCCCAGTACCTGGAGCCGCGCGGCGCCATCGGCGTCCATGACCGGGGGGAAGACCGCTACACGCTCTACGCCGACGTGCAGTACCCGCACCGGGTCCGGAACGCCCTCGCCACCAATATCTTCCAGGTGCCCGAGCACCGCATCCGGGTCATCGTGGGCGACGTCGGGGGCGGCTTCGGGACCAAGGGCTGGCAGTACCCGGAGCACCGGCTCGTCCTCTGGGCGGCGCGGCGGCTCGGCCGGCCCGTCAAGTGGACGTGCGAGCGCCGCGAGGCCATCCCCGCCGACGAGCACGCCCGCGACAACGTGAGCGAGGCGGAGCTGGCGCTCGACGCCGACGGGCGCTTTGTCGGGCTGCGCGTCCGTACCCTCGCCAATGTCGGGGCGTACGTGTCCTCCGACCGCAACCTGCTCGCCACCTTCGCCAACGTGTCCACCCTGGCCGGCGTCTACGCGTTCCCCGCCGCTCACGTCCGGGTGACCTGCGTGCTCAGCAACACCAGCTCGACCGCGCCGTACCGCGGGGCCGGGCGTCCGGAGGCGACCTACGTCGTGGAGCGGCTCATCGACGACGCCGCCCGCCAGCTCCAGCTCGACCCGGTGGCCCTCCGCCGCCGGAACCTGATCCCCGCGGCCGCCATGCCCTACCGCACGGCGCTCGGCATGACCTACGACTGCGGCGAGTTCGAGAAGAACATGGACGCCGCCGTCGCCCTCGCCGACGTCGCCGGCTTCCCCCCTCGCCGGGAGGAGGCGCGGCGCCGGGGCACGTTGCGGGGCCTGGCCGTCGTCAACGCCATCGAGCGGGCGGCGTCGCCCGGGCCCGAGTTCGCGGAGATCCGGTTCGATCCCGGCGGCACCGCGATGATCCTCATGGGCACCAAGAACCAGGGGCAGGGTCACGAGACCACGTTCAAGCAGATCCTGCACGAGCGGCTCGGCCTCGATCCCGACGACGTCCGGTTCATCGACGGCGACACCGACCGCGTGGCGTTCGGCATGGGGACGATGGGCTCCCGATCCACGGTGATCGGGGGCACCGCGCTGACCCGGGCCGCCGACAAGGTCGTCGCCAAGGGCCGGAAGATCGCGGCCCGCCTCCTCGAGGCGGCCGAGGCCGACGTCGTCTTCGCCGAGGGGCGGTTCTCCGTGACCGGCACCGACCGCGGCGTGCCTCTCCGGGAGGTGGCCCGGGCCGCGTTCCAGCCCGCACGGCTCCCGTCGGGCCTCGAGCCCGGCCTCTACGAGACGGGCACGTTCTCGCCGCCGGCCGACACCTGGCCGAACGGCTGCCACGTGTGCGAGGTCGAGATCGACGAGGCGACGGGCACGGTGGTCCTCGTCGGCTACGCGATCGTGGATGACGTGGGCACCGTCATCAATCCGATCACGCTCAAGGGGCAGATCCACGGCGGCGTGGTCCAGGGGCTCGGCCAGGCCCTGATGGAGGAGGTCGTGTACGAGCGCGAGAGCGGGCAGCTCCTGACCAGCTCGTTCATGGAGTACGCGATGCCGCGCGCCGACGACCTCTGCGACATGCACATCGAGAGCAATCCCGTGCCGACCGCGCTCAATCCCCTCGGGGTCAAGGGCGCGGGCGAGGCAGGGACGGTCGGGGCGCTGCCCGCGGTGATGAACGCGGTGCTGGACGCGCTCGCTCCCCTCGGCGTCCGCGCGCTCGACATGCCGGCCACGAGCGAGCGCGTCTGGCGCGCGCTCGAGGACGCCCGCGCCGCGCGCTGAGCCGCCCCCCGGCCGCGCCCGGGCCCGGGCGGCAGGGCCGGCGCGTTCCTCAGGCCTGGAGCTTGTTCGCGGCGTCCAGGGCCGCCACCTTGTAGCACTCGGCCAGGGTGGGGTAGTTGAACACGGTTCGCAGGAAGTAGTCGAGCCCGCCGCCGAGTCCGAGCACGGCCTGTCCGACGTGAACCAGCTCGGTGGCGCCCGTGCCGATGCAGTGGATCCCGAGAAGGCGCCGGTCCGCGCGGTGGAACAGCATCTTCAGCAGTCCGTTGTGGTCGCCGAGGATCTGGCCGCGGGCGATCTCCCGGTAGCGCGCCATCCCCGTCTCGTAGGGCACGCGGGCCGCCGTCAGCTCGTGCTCGGGGGCCCCGACCATGGAGATCTCGGGGATCGCGTAGATGCCCACGGGAAAGTGAGCGGCCATGGGCCCGGCCTCGACGCCGAAGGCATGGCATGCGGCCAGCCGCCCCTGCTCGGAGGAGGTGGCGGCCAGGCTGGGGTAGCCGATGACGTCCCCGGCCGCGAAGATGTGGGGCACGGTGGTGCGGAAGGTGGCGTCCACGGCGATCCGGCCGCGCGCATCCGCGGCGAGGCCGGCGCGGCCGACATCGAGGACGCCGGTGGCGGCGACGCGGCCGGCCGAGAACAGCACGGCGTCGGCGGCGATGCGCTTGCCCGATTCCAGGTGGAGGATCGCCCGGCGCGGCGGGCCCTCCGACACCGCCAGCGACTCCACCGCCTCGCCGAAGCGGAACGTGACGTTGCGCGTGCGGAGCTGGTGGATGAGCTCCTCGACGATCTCCCGGTCGAGGAACTCGAGCGGCCGCTCCCGGCGCTCGACCAGGGTGACCTGGACGCCGACGGCCGCGAAGATCGAGGCATACTCGATCCCGATCACCCCCGCCCCCACCACGGCGAGGGCGCGCGGAAGGTGCCTCAGGCGAACGACGTCGTCGCTCGTCAGGATCACGGCGCCGTCGGCCTCCACCCCGGGGGTGGGCGCCGGATGGGTGCCAACCGCGATCACGATGTTCTCGGCGGTGAGCTGCCGCCAGCCCGCCTCGCTCCGGACCAGCAGGGTGTGGGGATCGACGAAGGACGCCTCCCCGGCGATGACCGCCACGTCGTTGCGGCGAAGCTGATGCTCGACGACCTCGATCTCCCGGGCCATGACCGCGGTGACCCCGGCCAGAAGCTGGTCGATCGTGGGCCGGCCGTCCGTGCGAGTGCCAGCGAGCCGATCGGGCCGCCCGGCGATGCCGGAGTAGACGAGCACCGCCTCGCGCAGGGTCTTGCTGGGGATGGTGCCGGTGTCGATGCACCCACCGCCGACGCCCCGGCGCTTCTCGATCACCGCGGCGCGGCGGCCCAGCTTCGCCGCCTGGACGGCAGCCCGCTGTCCGGCGGGCCCGCTGCCGATGCAGACCAGGTCGTAGTCGTACGCCGTGGGCATCCGGGGATTGGCGTCGGGAGATGGCGCTCCGGGGTCGGGTGACCTCCCGACGCCGCCGCCCGCTCGCGCAGCCCACATCTTGGACCGGGCCGCCCCGCGGCGCAAGCTCGCTGCTGCGCGGGCGGGGCAGCGTGCACAGCCCCGGCAACACTCGATGGCCCGAGCACCGGACTCGGCATCGAGCCTCGTCGGCCCAAGCGGCGGCAAGGATGGAGAAGTCACTCGCGTCCAGTCTGGGCAGGACTCTTGCTCCCCCCTGTCCCAGCGCATGGATGCGGACCCGACACCTGATCCATCGCGAAACCTGCCGAGAGGGGGAGCCCATGAACACTGACCGATGCGAGCCCACCGGGCGATTGTGGTTGCTGCAGGGCCTGACCGTGCTCGGCTGCCTGCAACTCGTGCTCGCGGGGTTGCCAGGGTCCGCCTCCGCGGGCCCGCTCCGCATCCGCATCGAGAACGTCGATCTGGGCACTGGCGTGGTCGTCTCGGACCAGGGGCCGGGCGACCTGGACCCCGACCCCGGCGTCCTGGTGCTCGCCGCCGGAGTGGGCGGCGGGTTCGACATCGATGTCGCGATCGCAACGTCGCAGCCCAGCACCCCGGGATCCGTCGGACTGGAGGTCCTGTCGATCTACACCGGCTCCGGGGCGACTACGCTGCGCATCACCGTCGAGGACGACGATTTCCCGGGGCCGCCGCCGGCCTTCGACGCGAGCGCGGGCGGCCTGTTCACCGCGCCGGCGGGATCGTGGCTCACGTACCAGAGCTGGGCGAACCCTGACAACCTCGTGCCCGCCCTCGGCCCGGACGCATCTCCCACGGGGCCGCTCGCGCCTATCGGAACCATGCCCGCGGGGAGTGTGCCGGGATTTGCCGGGTCGGGGGCGGTGTCTGGTCCGGGCTCGTTCGGCCAGCAGGGAGGGGCCGACCTGCACGAGGCAGGGCGCGACTACGCGCTCTTCGCGCAGGCCACGATCACCTTCACAGGGCCGGGCGCCCTCTCGCTTCTCGGCAAGCACGCCGCCCAGGTGCCCGGCGCCGTCCCGGTGCCCGGCCCCGCTGGCCCGATGACGCTGGGGCTCGCCCTTGCGCTGCTCGCCCTCTACCTTCGGCGGCGGCCGCCTCCCGGCGAGTTCCGGCCGACCGCGGCGTCAGCCGCCGTTCTTGCCCTTCAAGGCGGCGACCACCGCCGCCCCCCGCAGGGGCATGTCGAGGTGGCGCACCCCAGATGACCGCAACGCATCGACCACCGCGTTGACGATGGCCGGGGTGGAGCCGATCGTGGCCGCCTCGCCGATACCCTTGGCGCCCATCGGGTTGAAGGGCGTCGGCGTCACGGTGGCCGCAGTGGTGAACGCCGGGAAGTCCGCGGCCCGCGGCACCGCGTAGTCCATGAGCGAGCCGGTGAGCAGCTGGCCCTCCGGACCGTAGACCAGCTCCTCCCAGAGGGCCTGGGCGATCCCCTGGGCCAGCCCTCCGTGCACCTGGCCCTCCACGAGCTTCGGACTGATCCGGACCCCGCAGTCATCGACCGAGACGAAGTCCCGCACGGTCACCTCGCCGGTGTCGCGGTCCACCTCGACCACGGCCACGTGCGCCCCGAAGGGGTACACGAGCTGGGGCGGGCGGAAGAAGTCCGTGGCCTCGAGCCCGTGCTCGATACCTTGCGGCAGGTCATCGGCATAGGCCTTGGCCGCGATCTGGGCCAGGCCGAGCCCCCGGGCCGGCACGCCCCGCACCTGGTACCGGCCCGCCTCCAGCACGATGTCGTCGACGGCGGCCTCCAGCATGCCGGCGGCGATGCGGCGGGCCTTGTCCTGCACCTTCAGCGTGGCGTTCAGCATGGCGGTGCCGCCGACGGCAACGCTGCGGCTGCCGCCCGTGCCGTTGCCCATCGGGATCTCGGTGGTGTCGCCGTGGCGCACGATGATGCGGTCGAAGTCCACGCCCAGGTGGTCGGCGATGATCTGGGCGAACGTCGTCTCGTGCCCCTGGCCGTGGGCCGACGTCCCGGTGTACGCGGTCACCGTGCCCGAGGGGTCGACGCG
>DATKEI010000438.1:0-19608 GCA_035544455.1 Binatia bacterium
CCGGCGTCGAGGGAGGGCTATAATGTCCCGTCCGCCCGATGCGCACCCATTCCGCGACCGCTCGGGACCGATCGCGCCCGTGGGCCCGCCGCCGGAGCCTGGCGCCCGTGGTCCTCGTTCTGCTCGTCGCCCTCGCCCTGCCTGCGGCGGCGGCCGGCGCCGACCTCAAGATCGGCACCGTCTCCGTCTTCCTGAATGACAGCGACATCACCGTGCACGTGGTCCTGCTCGGGGCCCTGCCCCCCTCGCTGCAGGAGAGCCTGCACACGGGCATCCCGGTCCATGTGCGCTTCACCGTGGAGCTGCGGCAGCAAGGCACCTTCCGGGACCCGATGGTGCAGCAGCGCACCATCGAGCGGCAGGTGTCCTACAACGTGCTCACCCAGGAATACAAGGTCGGCTCCGTGGCCGGTGAGCAGCGCGATCCCTACGTGACCAAGCAGCTCCGCGAGGCCCAGCGGGTGGCCTCGGACGTGCGGGTGTCGCAGCTCTTCCCTGGGGCCCAGCTCGACACTCGCGAGCTCTACTTCGTCCGGGTCCGCGCCGAGGCGGCCCTCGGCGGCGTGAACAGCTGGGTCTCGCGCTTTGCCGGCGACGCGGCGGAGACGGCGTGGGTGCGCTCGCCCCTGCTCACGCCGCAGCGGCGACAATGATGCCGCTGACGGGAGACGCGGGCCGCCGCAAGCGCAATCTCCTCGTCATCAGCGGCATGCTGCTGGTGGTGGTGATCGCCACCCTGTCCCAGCTGCGCTACTGGAAGCCCCAGCTGCCGGTGGCGTCGAACCTGCTGGTCTTCGCCCTGTTCAACCTGAACCTGATCGTCTTCCTCCTCCTGCTCGTCCTGCTCTTCCGCAACCTGGTCAAGCTCTCGTTCGAGCGCCGCCAGCGCGTGCTGGGCTCGCGGTTCAAGACGAAGCTGGTCCTGGCCTTCCTGTCCCTGGCCCTCACCCCGGGTATCCTGATCTTCATCATCGCCTCGAACTTCATCAACACCTCGATCGAGGGCTGGTTCAAGCCGCAGGTCGAGCGCCCCCTCGACCAGGCCCTCGAGGTCGCCCGGACCTACTATCAGACGCTCGAGGGCACCGCCCTCCGCCACGCCCGGTATCTGTCCCGCGCCGTCGAGCGCGAGGGCCTGCTCGCCCCCGTCAATCGCGAGGTCCTGACGGGCTATCTCCGGGACCAGCAAGAGCGGCTCGGGGTCGCCGCCATCAGCGTGTACTCTCGGCAGGGGCAGGAGCTGGTCCACGTCGCCGACCCCGGTCTCGGAGGCATCTCGACCCGGCTCGGCCAGGCCGATCAGCTTCGCGCCGGGCTGTCCGGCCAGGAGGTGACGACCGTCCAGGAGATCGAGAGCGGCGACATGATCCAGGCGGTGGCGCCCATTCGCGCCGCCGACAAGCACGTGGTGGGCGTCCTCGTGGTGGCGAGCCACGTGGCGCAGCGGCTGGAGGCCCGGCTGCGCGGCATCAGCGAGGCCTTCCAGGAGTACAAGCAGCTCAAGCTCCTGAAGAACCCCATCAAGGGCATCTACATCCTGCTCTTCCTGCTCCTCACCCTGATCATCGTCTTCTCGGCGACGTGGCTGGGGCTCTACCTGGCACGCGGCATCACCGACCCCATCCAGCTCCTGGCCCAGGGCACGCGCGAGGTCGCCGCCGGCAATCTGAGCTACCAGGTCGAGGTGCGCGCCAACGACGAGATCGGCGTGCTCGTCGACTCCTTCAACCGGATGACCCGCGACCTCGCCCTGTCCCAGGCCCGCCTGGAGCAGGCCTACCTCGACCTCAGCGCCAAGCACGAGGAAATGGAGCAGCGGCGGCGCTATACCGAGACCGTGCTGGAGACGGTGGCCACCGGCGTCGTGTCGCTGGACCACGCGGGCCGGGTGAGCACGGTCAACGGGGCCGCCGAGCGCATGCTCGGGATCGCCGCGGCCACCGTCCAGGACCGGCCCGCCGCCCTGGCCTTCCGCGGGCCCGAGTTCGCGGAGCTCATGGGCGTGATCCAGCGCGCGAGCCGGCTGGCCGAGGGCACGCTTGCCCGCGAGGTCCACGTGCGCCGGGACGGGCACGCCGTGACCCTCCTCGCCTCCGCCACGACCCTGCGCGGACCCGATGGCGCCCAGCTCGGCACCGTGCTCGTGTTCGACGACCTCACCGAGCTCCTCAAGGCCCAGCGCCTCGCCGCCTGGCGCGAGGTGGCCCAGCGCCTGGCCCACGAGATCAAGAACCCGCTCACCCCGATCCAGCTGTCCGCCCAGCGCCTGCGCCGGCGGCTCTCGGCCAGCTGGACCGGGGACGAGAAACGCCTTCTCGACGAGGCGACCAGCACCATCATCCAGGAGGTGGACGGGCTGAAGCAGCTCGTCGACGAGTTCTCGCGCTTCGCGCGCATGCCCGCCCAGGCCCCCGCCCCCACCGACCTGGCGCGCCTCGTCGAGAGCGTGGTCGCCCTCTACCGCGAGTCGCATCCGACCATCGGACTGTCCACCGTCTTCGCCCCCGATCTGCCGCCCCTCGAGGTGGACCCGAACCAGCTCAAGCGCGCGGTCCTGAACCTGGTGGACAACGCCGTCGAGGCGGTGGGCACCACCGGCGAGGTCACGGTGGAAACGGCGTGGGCCCACGACGCGCGCCGGGCCCGCATCGTGGTGACCGACAACGGCCCGGGCATCGCCGCCGACGACCGGGACAAGCTCTTCGTCCCCTACTTCTCCACGAAGGCCACCGGCATGGGCCTCGGGCTGTCCATCGTGCACCAGATCGTCACCGACCACGGCGGCACCATCCGGGTCGAGGACAACCAGCCGCGGGGCAGCCGCTTCGTCATCGAGCTCCCCGCCGGCCAGCTCGCGCCGGTCGGGGCGCCGGCCTGAGCGCGGAGCGCGACCAGCATGGCAGGCGAGCACATCCTGATCGTCGACGACGAGCCCGCCATCCAGAGCTCGCTCCGCGGCGTTCTCGAGGACGAGCAGTACCGCGTCACCGCCGTCGGCTCGGGGCCGGAAGCGCTCATTCGGATCAACGAGGAGCTGCCGGACCTCGTCATCCTCGACATCTGGATGCCGGGCATGGACGGCCTGGAGGCCCTCGAGGAGATCCGGCGGCTGCACGCCGACGCGGCGGTTGTGATGATCTCCGGTCACGGCACCATCGAGACCGCGGTGAAGGCCACCAAGCTCGGGGCCTACGACTTCATCGAGAAGCCCCTGTCCCTCGAGAAGACCCTGCTGACAGTGGAGCGGGCCCTCGAACACTCGCGGCTCGAGCGAGAGAATCGCGAGCTCCGCGCCCGGCTCGAGCGCGGGCAGGAGATCGTCGGGGCCAGCGCCGCCATCGACGAGCTGCGCCGCCAGATCGCGCTGGCCGCCCCCAGCACCGGCCGCGTGCTCATTCACGGCGAGAACGGCGCGGGCAAGGAGCTGGTGGCGCGCGCGGTCCATGCCCTCTCCGCCCGCCGCGACGGGCCCTTCGTGGAGGTGAACTGCGCCGCCATCCCCGAGGACCTGATCGAGTCGGAGCTGTTCGGGCACGAGCGCGGCGCCTTCACCGGCGCCCTGGCCCGGCGGCGCGGGCGATTCGAGCTCGCCGACGGCGGCACCCTGTTCCTCGACGAGATCGGCGACATGAGCCTCAAGACGCAGGCCAAGGTGCTGCGCGTCCTCGAGGAGCAGACGTTCGAGCGCGTCGGGGGCAAGGACACCATCCGCGTGGACGTGCGGGTGCTGGCGGCCTCCAACCAGGACCTCTGGGAGCAGATCCAGCAGGGCCGCTTCCGCGAGGACCTGTACTACCGGCTGGCCGTGGTGCCCATCGAGGTGCCCCCCCTGCGCGCCCGGACGGAGGACATCCCGCTCCTCGTCGACCACTTCCTGCGCCAGTTCTCCGCGGACAACGGCAAGCGCTCGCGAACGGTGTCGGTGGAGGCCCTCGCCTACTTCCTCTCCTACGACTGGCCGGGCAACGTGCGCGAGCTGCGCAACATGGTGGAGCGGCTGGTGATCATGGCCCCGCGCGACGTGATCGGCCCCGACGATCTTCCCCCTCCGCTCCGCCCCAAGGAGCTGCCGCCGGGCAGCGACGAGACGGCGCCCGAGAAGACCCTGCGGGAAGCCCGCGAGGTCTTCGAGCGGAGCTACATCCTGGCCGAGCTCCGCGCCAACGAGTGGCACATCTCGCGCACCGCCGACCGGCTCGGCATCGAGCGGAGCCACCTCTACCGCAAGCTGCGCTCCTACGGCATCACGCCGCCCCGGTAGCCGGCGCACCGGGGCGCCCGTCCCGCGATGGCCGCCGGCGGGTGCTCACAACTCTCAGGCACGACACAGGAGGCGCTCATGTTCCGGAACGCACGCGCGGTCATGGTCGTCGCGGCGCTCGCCCTGGTGTTTCCGCTGGCGGCGCTGGCCCAGACCTCGGGCAAGGACGTGGCCACGAAGACGGAGGAGGCGGCGGAGGCCATCCGCGGCTACACGGTCGAGAAGAAGAACGAGGCCGTCGCCCACGGCAAGAAGCTGCTCCGCGACATCGACGGCAAGCTCAAGCAGATGAACGCCCAGACGGCCAAGGCCACCGGCGAGGTCAAGGTGGCCGCCCAGCAGCAGATGACGGAGCTGAAGGCGAAGCGCCAGGACGTGGCGGCCAAGCTCGACGAGATGGGCAAGGCGTCCGCGGCCTCCTGGGACAGCGTCAAGAACGGAGTCGCCGACGCGTTCAAGGATCTCCACGGCGCGTACGACAAGGCCGTCGCCCAGTTCAAGAAGTAGCGAGGGGCGGGTGGCCGCTCCCCCGCCCCGGCTCAGGCAGCGCGCGACGGGTCGGAGCGGAGGAGCGGCGAGTCCGCTTCGTGCACGATCCCCCCGCGCACCGCGAACGCGGGGCGGAGGCGGAGGGTGGCGTCGAGGGTGGCCCCGAGGCTGTCGGAGAGCGTCCACGCCCCGTGCTCCATGACCAGGACCGTGACGTCGCCGGCCGCGCCGGGCGCCAGGGTTCCGATCTCGCCCTCGAGCCCGACCAGCGCGGCGGCGTTGGCGGTGGCCATCTGGATGACCTCGGCGAGCGGCATGCCGAGGGCGAGCAGCTCGTCCAGGACCTGCACCAGGCTGTGCACGCGGGCACCGCCGATCGGCCGGCCCGGGGCGGGGCCGCCGCGGGGACGCTCGTCGAAGTATCCCTGGTCCCAGGTCCCGTCCTCGAGGCGCGCCACCGTGTAGCCGTGGACGTCTGCCCCGACGGTCGAGGGCCGCACGCCCGCGTCGAGCACGGCCCGAGCCGCCGCGAAGCTCATGTGCCCGCCCCGCCCGATGTCGATGCGCACGCCGCGCCGCACCGCCTCGAAGATCAGCGGGTGCACGCGGCCCCCGCTCGAGACGAAGGCGCCCGCGTTCTTCGTGAAGGGGTGAGCGAGCACGTCGCCGGCGTCGAGCAGCGGCACCACCTCCGGCACGACCGCATCGGGATCGATCCGGGTGCCGTCGGCCTCGGCCCACAGCCGCCCGAGGTGGACGTAGACGGGCACCTCCGCCCGACGGGACGATTCCTTGGCCAGGCGCAAGGTCTCCACCCCCCAGCGCGAGTAGCCGCCGACCTCGCCGTGGGCCTTGATGCCCCGGACGAGGTCGCGGTTTTCCTGGATGGCCCGCACCGTTTCCCGGACGTCGACCCCGTGCGGTCCGTACAGCGCGGTGTACCGGTGGCCGACCAGGCCGCCCACGAGGTAGTTCGAGACGAAGGCCAGCACGCGGGTCCGGGCGGGCTCGGCGATGAACTTGCGAAACCCCATGAGGGTCAGGGGTCCGGCGCCCCCCTGGTCGACGACGGTGGTGACGCCGGCCCGGACCCCGACGACGTCCGGATTCATCCCGAAGCCGCCGGTGACGTGCTCGTAGACGTGAGCGTGGGTGTCGATGAGGCCGGGGACGACGAGCCGGTCGGCCACGGACATGGTGCGCCGTGCGGCCCGTCCGGGAATGCGCGGCTCCACCGCGGCGATGCGGCCGGCGGAGATGGCGACGTCCATCACGGCGTCGACGCCGCGCGCGGGGTCCAGCACGCGCCCCCCGCGCAGGACGAGGTCGAAGCGGCGTCCCTGGTCGGCCCGTGCGGTCGCTCTCGCCATCGATGCGTCCTCCCCCATGTCCGCTACCGAGTCGCTACCGAGTCGACCGGGGCCGTCCCCCGGGACACCAGGATACTAGTGTGCTGAGTCAGAAATGTGCCGACAAAGCGCCGGGCGGGGTGGGGGCCCTCCCCGCGGGACACGCTGTGTCGCGGAGCGCTACCGGCACTCAATGGGGCCACGAGAGGGGTGGTGGGTGGCTTCGGCAATCCGCAGAAGATACGGTCCCGCGGGGAGGGCCCCCGCCCCACCCGGCGCCGCGCGTCGACGACCCCTCGACTCAAGATACTAGCGCTCCGCGGCCGCCGAGACCGCGCGGGCGCCCACGGGATCGGCTCCGCCGCGCCGGCCGCGGCCCAGGAGCCCGATGAGCCCGCCGGGCACGAGGAGGATCACCACGAGGAGCACCACCGCGTAGATGAGGCTCTTGTAGTACCCGGCGGCGAAGAGCTGCTCGCCGAGGAAGGTGAGCAGGGCGGCCCCGACGATCGGGCCCCAGAAGCTCCCGAGGCCACCCACCATGTTGTAGATCACGAGATCGGTGGACAGGAAGAACGTGAAGACGAACGGGCTCACGAACCGCAGGTAGTGCACGTGCACCGCGCCCATGAGCCCGCAGAAGAAGCACGAGATCACGAAGGCGAGGGTCTTGTAGCGAGCGGCGTCGATTCCCACGGTCTCGGCCAGGGCCTCGGTGTCGCGCGTGCGCAGGGCGAGCAGCGTGAACCCGAAGCGCGTGCTCTGCAGCCGGTACAGGATCACCAGCGTGACGAGGGCCACCCCGAGGACCACGTAGTAGAACTGCAGGTGTGAGTTGAGCCGGGTGCCGAAGAACATGGGGCGCGGCACGCCCGCGAGCCCCGCCGGGCCCCCGAACACGTCGAAGGCGCGGAACACCGCGTTCACCACCTCGGCGAAGGCAAACACGCTCAGGCTGAAGTAGATCCCGCGGAGCTTCAGCGTGACCGCGCCGAGGGCCCAGGCGAAGGCCGCCGCCACGAGGCCCCCGGCCAGGAAGCCCAGCCACACGGAGAGGCCGGCCGTGGTGGCGAGGAGGGCGGAGGTGTAGCCGCCGAGGGCGATGTACCCGGCGTGGCCGAAGCTGAGATAGCCCATGCGCATGATCACGTAGAGGGCCTCGGCGTACACCACGCTGATCAGGACCGAGATCGCCACGTGGAGAAGGTACGGCTCCGAGAAGGGCGGCAGCACCACGAGCGCGACCACGACCAGCCCGAGGAGGATGCGGGGCCAGGTCATGCCGGGTCGGCGCTCATGCCTTGCCGAGGAGACCGGCCGGGCGCCAGATGAGCACGGCGATCATCACCACGAAGACCAGGCCGTAGGCCGCCTCCGCCCCGAACGCCACCGCCCCCACCGACTGCAGGACGCCGACGAGGAGGCCGGCCAGCACCGTGCCCGTGATGCTGCCGAGCCCTCCCACGATGATGATCAGGAACGACATCAGGATGGGCTCGAGCCCCATCCCCGGGTTGAGCGAGTAGATCGGAGCCACGAAGGCGCCGGCCACGGCGGCCAGGGCGAACCCGAGGGCCACCGCCACCGCGGCCACCCGGTCGGCATTGATCCCGAACATGCGCGCCGTCTCGTCGTCCTCCTCGATGGCGCGCATGGCCAGGCCCACCCGGGTGCGATAGACGAGCCAGTAGAGGCCCGCGACGAGGACGATCCCCACCCCGGCGGCAAGCAGCCGCTCGCGCGGCAGGCGCACGCCGCCCAGCTCGAACACTCCCGGCAGGAACGACGGCACGTTCTTCTCCTGGATGCCGAAGGCGATCCAGCCGACGGACTGGATCACCAGCGAGATGCCCACGCTCGCCACCACGAGCTGGAGCCACTGACCCCGGAGCGGCCGGAAGAACGCCCGGTCGGTGGCGAGCCCGAAGAGCACGGAGAGGACGAGGATGAGGAGCAGGGTGACGGCGAAGGGCAGGCCGAACACGACGTAGAAGTAGAAGACCGCCATCGCGCCCAGCATGTAGATCTCGCCGTGCGCGAAGTTCACGATGTGCAGGATGCCGTAGATGAGGGTGAGCCCGAGGGCCACCAGGACATAGAGGATCCCCGTGAGCACGCCGATGGCGAGCCCCTGGAGCAAGATGTGAGGATGCAGCGCGGCGTCCATCGCTCAGCGCCCCCGGGCGCCCCGTCCCCATGCTCGGGAGCGCGCGGGTGCGCAGGGCGCGCGCCGACGCGCGCGCGTCAGTCCCTCCGGCGCACCCTGCCGCGGTCGCCGCGATGGGGAGAGGGACCGCGGCGGCCGCGGGCGCGCGACCGGCGCCGCGCTGTTCCTCACCTCCATGATCGGGCCGCCGTCCGTCTCCCCGCTATTCGAAGGTCCCCGGCAGGACCTCCAGCTGCTCCCACTTGCCCCCCTTCAGGATCGACGCCGGGATGGGGCCCACGATCTGGCGCTTCGCGCCGTAGTTCTTCTGGCCGCCCCAGGAGGCGGGCCCGAAGGGATGGGCGTCGTACGTGGACTCGGCGAGGGCCTCGGCGACCTTCTTGCTGTCGAACGTGTTCGCCTTCTGGATCACGTCCACCAGCCACCGGGTGGCGCCGTAGGCCTCCCACAGCGTGCCCGCCGGCGCCTCGCCCCACTTCTTCTGGTGGCGGTCGGCGAGCTGCTGATACAGCGGCGTGGGCGCCTTGGCCCAGATGCGGTAGGCGATGATGTTCTCGCCCGCCGGCCCCGCCACGTCCCAGATGGCCTTGGCCTCGAGCACGGCCGTCGAGTTCACGAAGTAGCCCTTGTAGCCGAGCTCCCGGGCCTGCTTGGCGATGAGGCCGATGGAGCCGGTGGGCGAGCCGTCGGTGTCGATGACGTCCGGCTTCTGGGCGATGAGGCGGAGCAGGGCCGGACCGAAGTCCTTGGCCCCGCGCTCGTAGTACTCCTCGCCCACGAACTGCACCCCGGTCTTGAGCTCGGCGACGATCTCCTTGAGGAGCTTGCCGTCGTTCTTGCCCAGCTCGTCATTGGGCCCGAGGAAGGCCACCCGCTTGATGTTGAGCTTCTGGTAGATGGGCGCCGTGAATGTCCGGTAGAGCTGATCGGACGACGCCATGATGCGGAACACCGTCGGATTCTCGGCGTTGGTCACGGTCTTGCCGGCGGCCGCGAAAGCGAAGTCCAGGAATCCGGTCTCCCGGATGATGGGCAGGATGCCCGGGTGCACGCCGGCGCCGATGATGATCCCGTACTTCACGCCGTCGTTGTAGACGGCGCGGTTCAGGGCCGCCACCGTCTTGGCCGGATCGTAGACCGTGTCGTAGGTGACGGGCTCGAGCTTGTACTTCTCGCCGGCCACCGTGAAGGTGCCGATGTCCTCGGCGGCCAGCTCGAGGGCGCGCTGCACGCCGATGCCGAAGGCGGCGGCGGGCCCCGAGACGGGCGAGAGGTTGCCGAACTTGAACGACTTCTGCGCCGCGGCCGGGCTGGCCAGGATGGCGGCGGTCGCCGCGGCCAGGACACACGTCAGGACTCGAACGAACGTCTTCCGCGCCATGTCGATCCTCCTCGGCCCCGCCCGCCGCCGCCCCGATGGGGAGGGGCGGGATGCGGGGCCATCGCGATCACTTCACGCCGTCGACCCCAGGGACTTCAGGCAGCTCGAGAAGACCTCTAAGCCGTACTCGATCTCGGCATCGCCCACCGCGGTCGACAGGCAGCCGAGACCGGTGGGGGCGATCAGGACGCCGTGGTCCATCAGCTCGCGCTGGATGCGGTCGAGCCGCGCCCGCTCCGCCTCGTCGGCGACCGCGCTCCGGTAGTCCACGAGGCCGCGCGCCGCCGGGTGGATCCGGAACAGCGACCCCCTGCCCGTCACCGACCCGGGGACGCCCGCCCGCTCGAGACAGGCGGCGAGCCCGCCCCGGAGCTTGTCGCCCAGCTCGTCCAGCCGCGCGAAGGCCGCCTCGTCCATGAGCTGCATGGCGGCGAGGCCCGCCGCCATCGTCACCGGGTTCGCGTTGAAGGTGCCGCCATGGGGCACCGCCGGCTTCCCGCCGCGCGGGTCGAAGACGGCCATCACCTCGGCCCGGCCGCCCACCGCGCCCACCGGGAACCCGCCCCCGATGATCTTGCCGAAGCTGGTGAGGTCCGGGGCGATCCCGAAGACGCCCTGGGCGCCCCGGTAGCCCAGTCGGAACGAGATGACCTCGTCGAAGACGAGGAGGATCCCGTGCGCCGCCGTCACCTGCCGCATCCGCTCGAGGAACTCGGCGCGGGCCGGGATGAGTCCCACCCGGTTCGGCATGGGATCGATGAGGACGGCAGCCAGCGTCTTTGCCTCGCGCTCGATCCGGGCCGCGGCCAGATCCGGGTAGTTGAAGGGCAGCACCACGACGTCCTCCAGCACCGAGGGAGACGTGCCCTTCGAGTACGCGACGCTGCGCGGCTCGGCCAGGGGCCCCCACTCCTCGGGCGACGAGCCGAGGCTCACCTCGGCGTAGTCGTAGGAGCCGTGATAGGCCCCTTCGAACTTGGCGATGCGGTGGCGGCCCGTGAAGCCCCGCGCGGCCTTGATCGCCATCATCACCGCCTCGCTGCCGGAATTGGTGAAGCGCACGCGCTCGACGCTCGGCACCCGCTCGCACATGAGCGCGGCGAGGTCGATCTCCTCCGGCGTCGGGAGCGGAAACGACGCGCCGCGCGCGAGCCGGCGGGTGGCGGCCTCCGTCACGGTGGGATGGGCGTGACCGTGGATCAGCGAGGTGTAGTTGTTCAGCAGATCGAGCCGGCGGTCCCCGTCCACGTCGGTCACCCAGCACCCGTCGCCCTCGGCGGCATAGATGGGGTGCGGGGCCATGAAGACCGTGGTCCGGGAGTTGCCGCCGGGCAGCACCTCCTGGGCGCGCCGCCAGAGGCGCGCGGACATCGAGTCGGGCCGGGCATACGCCCGGGTGACAGCAAGCGACCTGACCGCGCTCACGACCTGACCTCCGCGCCGGGCCGGGCGGCGCGCCCGCCCCGGCGCCGGCGCCTCAGGTCGTCCGTGGCGGCGCGGTCGAGCGCCGGCGGGTCCTCCGGCCGCTCCCCCGGTCGGAGGACGACGCCGTAGTCCTGCTCCGCGTCGTCGGCCGGGTAGTAGGCGCGGGCGACGTCGCGCCGGACCATCTCGGGGTCCCGCTCGAGCGGATCGCCGTAGCCGCCGCCGCCCGGCGTGCGCACCGTCACCAGGTCGCCGGCCACCACGCGGATGTCCTCGTCCTTCGACCAGTGGGGCGAGACGTAGGCCCCGCCCTGCCGCTCGACGATCACCTCGTTCATCCCGCCATCCTTGCCCCCGAAGAGGCCGGGGGGTCCGAAGCGCCCGTGGTCCATGAGGAACGACAGCAGGGCCTCGCCCCGCCGCACGCGGATCCGGTAGTCGACGCCGAAGCCGCCGCGGGTCTTGCCCGCGCCCCCCGACCGCTCGCGCAAGGCGTACTGCTCGAAGAGGATGGGGTAGTGCTGCTCGAGGACCTCGGTGGGCTGGGTCTTCGAGATGCCGATGGTCGAGCAGCCGTTGGTGAGCCCGTCGCTCTCGGTGCTCCCCCCGTAGCCACCCCCGCTGAACACGTACATGATGTAGTGCCGCTCCTTCAGGGGGTCGTAGCCGCCGAGCGTGAGGTTGCCGCTCGTCCCCGCCGGCGCCGCGAACAGGTCGTCGGGGATGGCGCGGGCGAGCGTGGTGAACACGCATTCGGCAATGCGCGCGCTGACCTCGGCCGCGCAGCCCGACACCGGCCGCGGGTCTCGCGCGTAGAGGAAGGTGCCGTGGGGATCGGCGATCTGCAGGGGCTCGAAGCACCCGGCGTTGATGGGCACGTCGGGGAAGATGTGCTTGATGGCCAGGTACACCGCGGCCTTCGTCGTGGCGATGACGCTGTTGAGCGGCCCCCGGCACGGCGCGCTCGAGCGCGAGAAGTCGAAGTGGAGGTCGCTCCCCTCCTTCTTGAGGGTGAGGCGGATGGTGAGCGGGTCGGGATCCACCCCGTCCGTATCCACGTTGGCCTCGCCCGTATACACCCCGTCGGGAATCTTGGCGATGTGGGCCCGCATCATCTGCTCGGACCGGTGGCGGAGCTCCTTGATGCAGGCCGCCACCGTCGCCTCGCCGTAGCGGTCGAGCAGTGCGGTCAGCCGCCGCTCCCCGACGGCGAGCCCGGCGGTCTGGGCCTTGATGTCGCCGATGCGCTCCTCCGGCACCCGGATGTTCGCGAGGACGATGGACAGGATGTCCTCCTGCAGCACGCCCTCGCGGAAGAGCTTGACCGGCGGCAGCCGGAGCCCCTCCTGCTGCACCTCGGTGGCGCGCGTGGAGAAGCCCCCGGGCACGGAGCCCCCGGTGTCCGGCCAGTGGCCGGTGTTGGACAGGTACGCCCAGAGGGCGCCGCGGTAGAAGAAGGGCTTCACCATCTTGACGTCCATCAGGTGCGTGCCGCCGAAGTAGGGGTCGTTGACGAGGAAGATGTCGCCCGGCCGGACGTCCCGGGCGTGCTCGATGACCGCCCGCGTGGTGAACTGCATCACCCCGACGAAGATCGGCAGGCCCAGCTCGCCCTGGGCGATGACATCGCCGTTGTCCTTGTCGTAGATGCCGTCGGAGCGGTCAAATCCCTCCGAGATGACGGGCGAGAAGGCGGCCCGCTCGAAGGTGAGGTCCATCTCGGTGGCCACCTGCTGCAAACCATTCTGCACCACGACCAGCGTCACCGGGTCTATGCGTTCCATGTTGAAGGCTCCTTGTTGGAGTCGGGGGGAGCGCCCGCCGCTCCACCCCGACACCTCCCACCGTCTCGCCCCACCGGCCAGTTCACCCCGCCCTTACTGGAGTCGGGGGGAGCGCCCGCCGCTCCACCCCGACACCCCCCACCGTCGCGCCCCGCCGGCCAGTTCACCCCGCCCTTCACTGGAGTCGGGGGGAGGGCCCGCCGCTCCACCCCAACCTCCCCTCACCGTCGCGCCCCGCCGGCCATCACATGACCCGACTGATGCACGAGCGCGTACCGACGCTCGGCCCTCCGGGGGCGAGCGGCCATGCGGCTCCCTCGCCCTCGGAGAGGGAGAGGGTTGGAGTGAGGGTAGCACCTGGCTTGGCGCATGATCCGAGCGCGGAGGTGACATCACAGCTCGAGAGGGCGCACGGTGATCTCGAGGTTGCCGAGGGCGTCGACGCGGGCGCGGTCACCCGGATCGATCACGGTGGTGGCGTCGAGCTGCTCCACGATGGCGGGGCCGGCGAGCTCGGCGCCGCGCGGCAGCCCCTCCCGCGCGTAGATGGCCGCCTCGTGCCAGCCCCCGTCGAACCACACGCGGCGCGCCCCGGTCCGTGCGTCCTCCGCCCCGCCCTCCGCCACCGACCCGGCGAGCCCCTCGAGCGCGATCGGCCGGCGCCGGCCGATGACGGCGGTGCGCAGGCTCATCACCAGGCACCGCATCTGCCGGAGCTCCACCTCGAACCGCTCCCAGTACGCCTTCTCGAAGCCGAGGAGCAGCTCGTCTCGCTCGAACGCGGTCCCGCTGACCGGCACCGTGAGCACGTGGGTCTGACCCACGAACTGCATGTCGGCCTCGTGCTGGATGGTCACCGTCTCGATCTCCACGCCCTCGCTGGCCAGGAGCTGGCGGCCCTCCTCGACCTGGGCGGCCAGGATGGCCCGCGACTCGGCCACGTCCATCCGGGCGAGATCTTGGTTGACGGTGCGGACGAAGTCGTGGCGCACGTCGGCGACCAGGCACCCGAGCGCGGAGGTGATGCCCGGCCGCGCCGGCACCAGCACCCTGGGGATGGCGAGCTCGCGGGCGAGGGCCACCGCGTGCAGGGGGCCGGCCCCGCCGAACGCGAACAGCGCGAAGTCGCGCGGGTCGTAGCCCCGCTGGAGCGACACGAGCCGGATGGCGCCGGCCATGGCGTCGTTGACCACGCGCAGCACGGCGGCGGCGGCCTCGTCGGGGCCCAGCCCGAGGTGCGCGCCGATCTTCTTGTCGAAGATGTCGCGGATGCGCTCGAGGACCGGCGCCTGGTTGACGCCGAGGAGCCCCTGCGGGTTGAGGCGCCCGAGGAGGAGGTTGGCGTCGGTGATGGTGGGCTCGTCGCCGCCGCGCCCGTAGCCGATGGGACCGGGGACCGCCCCCGCGCTCTCCGGCCCGACCTTCAGGATGCCGGCCGCGCTCACCTTGGCGATGGAGCCGCCGCCGGCGCCGATGGTGTGGATGTCGATCATCGGCACCCGGACGGGCAGCCCGTAGCCCATCTCCTTGTCGGCGGTGACCGCGGGTCGGCCGTCGCGGATCACGCCGACGTCGAAGCTCGTCCCGCCCATGTCGCAGCTGATGATGTTCCGGTGCCCGGCCAGGAGTGCGGTGTGCGCCGCGGCCTTGACGCCCGCGGCGGGCCCGGACATGAGGGTGTTCACGGCGTGGCGAGCCGCGACGTCCACGGACATGGTCCCGCCGTTGCCCTGCATCACCAGCAGCTCCCGCCGGTACCCCTGGGCGCCGAGGGCGCCGGCCAGGCGCCGGAGGTAGCGGTCGATCACGGGCTGCAGGTACCCGTTCATGGCCGCGGTGGTGCCGCGCTCGTACTCGCGGTACTCCGGAAGTAGCTCCGACCCCACGGTGAGGTACGCGTTCGCCCACTCGCGCGCGGCGGCGGCGCGGGCCGCCCGCTCGTGCCGGTCGTTCGCGTAGGCGTGAATGAAGTGGATGACCAGCGCCTCGCACCCGCGCTCGCGGAGGAGGCGCGCGGCACGCCGGACCGCGTCCTCATCCAGCGGCACGACCACCTCGCCCTCCGCGTCGACGCGCTCCGCCACTTCCAGGCGCAGCTCGCGCGGGATCAAGGGCTCGAACGACCCCTTGAGCCCGTACGGCCGCGGGCGGGTGCGCCGACCCAGCTCGAGCACGTCGCGAAATCCCCGCGTGGTGATGAGGCCGGTGCGGGCCCCCTTGCGCTCGAGGAGGGCATTGGTCGCGGTGGTGGTCCCGTGCACCATGGCCTTGAGCTGGTCCCCGGTGCCGCCAGCCTGGGCCAGCGCCTGCAGGACGCCCTCGGCCTGGTTCCCGGGGGTGGTCGGCACCTTGGCGATGCGCACCGCCCCGCTCGCCTCGTCCATCAGCACCAGATCGGTGAAGGTGCCCCCGACGTCGACGCCCACCAGGATGGTCTCGGCCATGCGCTACCCCCGCGTCACCGGAGTGGCGACGCCGTTGACGGCCGCTCTCGAGGCCGCCCGATGATCTCCGCCGCGCTCCTCATCGCCCGCGGCTGGGCGATCCACGCCGGGCGCACCCCCCGCCGGCGCGGAACCCCGCCGTCCACGCCATCGCCTCACCGCGGCGCCCCTGCTTCGACCGCCCCCCGCCGGCGCACCAGGTACACGTGGAAGCCCTCCAGCACCGTCTCCCCGCGCTGGTTCCTGACCCGGGCCCCCAGCCGCACCACGCCGCGGTCGCGCTTGGGCTCGAGAGCGAGCACCTCGTGCTCCGGATAGACGGTGTCCCCGATCAGCACCGGCGTGACGAAGCGGCAGCCCTGCTCCACGAAGGCAATCATCGAGTCGTGCAGTCGGTGGGTCAACGGCGAGGCGCCGACGGCGGTCATGGCCATGAGCAGGAGCCCGTGGGCGAGCCGGCCCCCGTGCGGCGTGGTCCGGACGTACTCGTCGTCGTAGTGGATCGGGTGGTTGTCGCCGGTCAGGGCCGAGAAGAAGGCGAAGTGCACGTCGTTGACGGTGCGCGAGGGACTCCGCCAGCGGTCGCCCACCGCGAGGTCCTCGAAGTAGAGCTGTCCCTCCGCGGTCCCGGGCGCCCCCCGCCCCAGGCCGCTCACCGTCTGAGGGCCCCCACCATCAGGCCGGCCATCTGCGCGGCCACCTCGTCGGGCGACAGCGGCCCGCGCGGGTCGTACCACTTGGGAATCCAGTTGATGGCGCCCAGGATGGCGAAGCCGGCGAGCCGCACGTCGACCCGGGCGAAGACACCGGTCTCGATGCCCTCCCGGATGATGTCCCGCACGCCTCGCTCGAACCGGTCGCGCATGGCCACGATGCGGCGGCGCCGGGCCGGGGCGATGGTCTCGAGATCGGTGAGCATGATGGCCCCGTGCTCCTCGCCCGTGATGCCGCGAATGTGGCCCATCAGGACCTCGCGCAGGCGCCCGTCGGGCGGAAGGGAGGGCCGCGCCCGCCGCAGGGCCTCGAGGCTCGCCGCCGTCGCCTGGAGATGGCACTGGTAGAGCAGGTCCTCCTTGTCCTCGAAGTAGTAGTACAGGCTTCCCTTGGTCAGGCCGAGGCGCTCGGCGACGTGCTCCATGGTGACACCGGCCAGGCCCCGCTCCTGCAACACCCGACCCGCGCTGCGCAGGATCTCGCCCCGTCGCCAGGCGTTCCGGGCCGCCCGGGCCCTCGTCCGCCGTCCTGCCGACACCGCGCCGTGTCGCATCCTGTCCATCCGTTGAACAGCGAGTCAAAAATTCAAACGCCGGGTGGGCGGAGGCTACCGCGCCGCTCGCCCGCGTGTCAAGGGCCACGGGGGGATCAGCCGCGCTTCAGCCGGGTGGGATCAGCCCTCCAGGTTCTCCGTGACCAGGCGGCCGCCGTCGGCCAGGACCACGCCGTCCGCGGCCAGCCGGCAGTCGGACAGGAGCGCATCGTTGTGGAGCGGCGCCTTGACGGTGCCGCCGGACAGGATGTGGTCGTCGCCGAAACCGACGTGTACCCAGCCCGCCGAACGCACGCCCTCCATGCTGAACTCGCTGGAGGGCACGTGCCGGGCCCAGCCATTGGTGCCGATGCCGACCTCGGCCGCGCAGTGGAAGACGTTCGGGTCGCCCGCCTCGTCCAGCAGCCGGCGCAGCCAGCGCGCCTCCGCCCCGCCCTCGATGGCGGTGATCGTGCTGTCGCGCACGGCGAAGCGGATGGGCACCGAGGGCGTGCCCACGTGGCTCACCGACGCGTCGGCGACGAGCACGCCGTCGGTGCTGAGGGCGAGGACGCTCACCACGCCGGCCGGCACCTGGTCGTAGTCCCCGCGGTGGCGGCACAGGCCGTCGAGCAGCTCGGGCGGGTGCCCGGCGAGGTGGACGTGCAGGTCCGTCCCCAGCGGCGAGGTCAGATGCAGGTGGCGGGCCCGGGCGAGGCGGCTGGCCACGGCCTGGGTGCGCCGCGCCACCTCGTCGATGTCGGCGTGGCCCGCGCGCGCGAAGATGGCCTCGGTGATGAAGGGCATGGTCATGATCCGCGCCCCGCGGCGGCGCGCCTCGAGCAGCGTGTCGCTGTACGTCATCGAGAGCGTGGTCACGGTGATGACCACGTGGCACCGCTCCAGGGCGGCCCGCACCGGCTCGGGGGGCTCCTTCTTGCCCTCGCGCACGAACATGGTCAGGAGCACGGCCTCGGCGCCGACGGCGCGCAGCGCGCCCATGAACGCCTCGGCGATGTGGGGGGAGCGGCCGGGGTCGGTGACGACCGCCACCGTCTCGTTGGGCTGGACGTCGAGGGCATGGCGCACCACCAGAAGGGCCGTGCGAAACAGGTCGGGGTTCACGTTCACGCCGCGCTCTCCTTCTGGCCGGGGGCCGTCGCGTCGCCTACGACCCGGCCCCAGCCGCGTGACCCTGGGGCGAAGGCGGCGGTCAGTGGGTCGGTGACGCGAGCGTTCCGTCCCGGACCTTCTGGATGCCGTGCTGGTCGTCGAGCAGGTGGCCCGGCCCCGGCGGCCCCCGCGGCTCCCGCGCGCCCCCAGCCCGGCCTCATGTCATGCCGTCGCGGGACGCTCGATCCCCCGCGCCAGCGACCCGACCTATTCAACGTGCCTTGCCCATCGGGCGCGCCCCCTCCCCCTGCCCTCTCCGCCTCCGGGGGGGACGCCAAGCGGGAGACCGAAGATCGGCGCGAGGGAACCGCACCGACTCCCTCGCCCTCGGAGAGGGAGAGGGCGGGGGTGAGGGTGGGCGCCGGTTCCGACACGCTCCGGGTCAGCGATGGGCGGGGCCGGGCGCGGCGGGCAGGATCGCCGAGGACGAGATGGACGCGGGATTGCGGAGGGGCCACCGCCCCTGGTCGACGGCAGTGAGGAAGTCGAGCACGGCGCGGTTGAACGCCTCGGGATCCTCGAGGTTGATGGTGTGCCCGGCCCTGGGCAGCACGACCAGCCCCGCCGAGCGGATCTTGCGCTTGAGGAACAGGGAGGGCTCCAGGCACGGCTCGTCCTCGTCACCGGTCATGATGAGGGTCGGGACCTCGAGCTTCTCCAGGTCCGCGGTGAGCTCGTAGACGGATGGCCGCGTGAGCTGTACCCCCTGCATGGTCAGGGCGTGGCCGAGCGCGGACTGGGCCGCGAACATGTCGCGGAACTCGCGCCAGCCCACCGGATCCTTGTCCATGAACTGCACGCGGGCCGGGCCCTTGGTATAGATCTCCGTCGCCCCCGCCATGCCCTGCTCGCGGAACCGGCGCACCATGGTCAGGACGTCCTGCTTGAATCGCTCGCGGTCCCCGGCCACGCTGCCGTACCCCGCCCCCGCCACGACCAGCGACAGGGCGCGCTCCGGATGGCGGAGCCCGAAGTGCAGGGTGGCGTACCCTCCCATCGACAGGCCGCAGATGTGTGCACGCGCGATGCCGAGGGCGTCGAGCAGGCCCCGGATGTCCTCCGCGGCCTGCACCTGCGAGTACGCGGCCGGGTCCTCGGGCACGTCCGAGGGCGGATAGCCCCGCGCGTTGTAGGCGATGGCCCGGTACCGGCGCGCGAAGAACCGGAGCTGCGGGTGCCAGCTCCAGGCCTCGCCGGCGAACTCGTGGACGAACACCAGCGGCGTGCCCTCGCCCGCCTCCTGGACGTGCAGGTTGATCCCGTTGACAGGGATGGTCGACATGGATCTCCTCTCCGACGCGGCTCACGCGACGATGACCGGCTCCGCTGCCGCGGATCACCGGGATGAACGCAGCCCCGCGATCCCCGCCCGCGCTCGTTCCGGCGCGGGCCGCGCCCTGGCGTCGACCGCATGATAGCCGATCTCCCGCCGGCCACCGCAGGGCCGTCCGAGCTGGCGCCGGCGCCATCGACCGGCCCCGGCGCGGAGCCGCCTCGTCCGCATCGCCAGCGGCGCGGCGGCGGCCTCCCGGGCGCGCCGCGCGCCCTCCGCCCGCGCATTGCCGATATGCCGCGGCCGGCCCGCCGAATCTCGTGCTCGGGCCGCTCGACGGCGACCTGGCCCGGATCGCGCTCGTCCACGAGGAGAGCCCGCCCCTTCCCGGAGCAGGCCCCCGCGCGAGAAGTGGCCGGTCGGAGTGGTCGCCCACCACATCGCGCAGTCGCACGAGATGATCGCCGGGATCATCAGGCTCTCGCCGACGGCAAGCCGGGTCCCAACATCCCGATGGACGCGATCCACGCCGGGAACGCAAAGCACGCCCAGGATTACGCGGCCTGCACCAAGGCCGAGACGCTGTCGCTGCACCGGACGGGAGCGGCGGCGGCGG